>DATEOT010000077.1:0-26823 GCA_035273795.1 Solirubrobacterales bacterium
CCGGGGGAGGGTCTCGGCGGACAACAGCGGGGAGGGTCCGGCGAGACCCTCCCCCGGCGCCCGCTCAGGCCGACGCGTTGCTCACAGCCAGGAATGGCCCAAGCGACGAACGGCCTTGTCTGAGAGGTGGATGGCTCGCTCTACGGTGTCGAAGTTGACGTTCTGGGCGGTGTCGTTGGGCCAGTGGTAGCGGCCTGGTTGCTTTAGGTCGGTGCAGCTGCAGAGGGCTACCGTCTCGTAGCCGGCTACCTGGGACTCGAGGCCGTCGGTGCCGTTGTAGGTGCGGAGGTTGGGGTAGAGCCAGATGCCCTCTTCTTCGGCGAGGCGGTCGACGAAGGCGAGGGCGCGGGGCGGGTAGTCGCGCATCTTCAGGAAGCCCTCTCCTCTCAGCGCCAGCAGGTGGGTGGCGCCGAGCGTCTCCAGGCAGAGGAAGAAGGTGCTCTCCCTCGGCAGCTCGTCGAAGTGGCGTTCGCCGAAGGCCTTCATCCCCTCGCTGAAGCTCTCCTCCGAGCCGGTGGAGAGCAGGATCACCCGGACCCCCTCAGGCGGGTCGGCGAGGAAGCGACGGGCCAGCGCCAGCAGGGCGACGACGGCGGTGCCGTTGTCGTTGGCCGCCGGCACCGACCTGCGCAGGCCGATGTCGGTCATCGCCGCGATCGTCCCCAGGCCGAGGAAGAGGCCGAGCTTGGCCAGTGACCTGCGCCCGCTCGCCGCCCCGAGCGCTGCGAGAACCGGCCCACCGACCACCGGCGCCATCAGCGGCGGGCTGGTGTCGCTGCGCTCGACCAGGCCGAGCCGGTCGGCGATCTCGGGCAGGGCAGGGTGGAAGACGAGGCCGGAATGAGCGGCGTCGTGGTGGGCGATCAGGACGACCGTGCGCTCCGCGCTCGGGTCGCCGAGCTCGCAGACGACGTTGTAGGTGGTGCGCTTGGGGAGGACCCGGCGCAGGCGGCGCCTGCCCGGCGGGAAGTCGTCGGCGATGCCGGCGGCGCCAGCCACGGCCAGCACCGTTCCCAGCGCCCTGCGACCACGCAGCGCCGCGGCGGCGCCGAGGGCCCCGAGCCCGGCACCGAGTCCGAGCGGCAACCAGTAGGTGCCGTGCGCCGGCTCCGCCTCGATTCGGGCCTCGGCCCCGAGCTGGGAGAACTGGTCGACCAGCCACTCGGCCGCTTCGCGCTCGCCCTCGGAGGCGGATGGACGCTCGATCCGCTCCAGCTCCTCGAGCCGCTTCCGCAGCCAATCAGCTTCGCTTGACATGTTGTCTGGAAGCTAGCCGCTTACCATGGGCTCATGCCAGGTGGGTCCATCACGCTCTTCCACTTCCGCGGGATCAAGGTCAGCGTCGACTGGTCCTGGTTCCTCGTGCTCTTCGCGGTCATCATCTTGATGACCAACAACTTCGAAAACGTCCTGGATCGATCCGGGACCGAGCCGTTCCTGCTCGCCCTGCTGGCGGCCGTGGGCTTCTTCGGCTCGATCCTCCTGCACGAGTTCGGCCACGCGGTGGTGGCGATGCGCAACGGCATCGGCATCTCCAGCATCCAGCTCTGGATCTTCGGCGGGATGGCGCGGATGGACCGCGAAGCCGACTCTCCCGGCACCGAAGCCAAGGTCGCCCTGGCGGGCCCGGCGGTGACGCTGGCGATCGCCGTCGTCCTCGGTCTGATCGGAGCAGCGGCGGCAGGGTGGACGGGATTCCGGGAGGCCGTGGTCTTCGACTCGGGATCGGGCGTCTCGGGCCTGATGGCGTTGCTCGCCTGGCTGGTCGCGATCAACCTCTTCATCCTCGTCTTCAACCTCCTGCCCGCCTATCCGATGGACGGCGGCCGGGTCGCGCGGGCGGTTGCCTGGTGGCGGACGGGGAACCGCAACTCGGCCACCCGCTTCGCCGCCAACCTCGGCCGCCTCTTCGGCTACGCCTTCATCGGCCTCGGCCTTCTCCTCGCCTTCACGGGGGACCTGTTCAGCGGCATCTGGCTGGCCCTGATCGGGATGGTGATCAACGGCTCGGCTCGCGGCGCCGCGATGCAGACCACGCTCACCGACCGCGTCGCCGACGTCCGCGTAGCCGACGTGATGGACCGCGAGCCGGTGGCTATCCCCGGCGACCTCAGCGTCGAGCGCGCCCTCGACGAATACTTCCTCCGCTACCGCTGGCCCTGGTTCCCGGTCGTCGATGCCGCCCACCGCTTCCTCGGCCTGGTCAACCGGGACAAAGCCGACGAGGTGCCCGAGGTATCCCGCGCCACCTCTCACGTCTCCGACCTGGTCGACCACGACATCGGCCTCTTCGTCCGCGAGGACACCCCCCTGGACGCTCTGCTCGCCAACCAGAACCTGCGCCGGCTGGGAGCGCTGATGGCGGTGGACTCGGAAGGCCGCCTCTCCGGTGTGATCACGATCGAGCAGGTGGGTAGGGCTTTGCGAGATGCCACCGCACGATGACGAGGACCGGATCCGCGCCCTGATCGAAGGGTGGGCCAAGGCGGTTCACGAGGGAGACCTGGACAAGGTCCTCGCCGACCGCGGCGAGGAGATCGTGATGTTCGACGTGCCGCCGCCCGACGACGGGGTCCGCGGCATCGACGCCTATCGCGATACCTGGCCGCCGTTCTTCGAGTGGCAGGCGCGGGGGGCGAGCTTCGAGATCGTCGCCCTCGACGTCACCGCGGGGGAGGGGGTGGCGTTTGCCTACGCGCTCCTGCGCTGCGGCTCACCCGAGGAACTGGCCGAGCACCCGGAGCGGCGCCTGCGTCTCACCCTGGGTCTGAGGAAGGTGGACGACCGCTGGGCGGTTGTCCACGAGCATCACTCGTTTCCCCATCGCGACTAGCCGCTACGCAACCGGACGGTGCCGCTCGATGATGCGACCGAAGTCGGTACCGGCCGGCAGGGTGCCGAAGGCCTGGCCCCAGTCCCCGGAGAGGCGTGAGGCGCAGAAGGCGTCGGCGACGGCCTCGTCGCCGTAGCGGACGAGGAGGGAGGCCTGCAGGGCGAGGGCCATGCGCTCGACTACGCGCCGGGCCCTGAGTTCGACGGTGTCCAGGTCGCTCGTCAATTCCTCGCGCAGGGTGCTGGCGAATGCGTCGAGACGCGGCTCCGCCACGGCCCCCTCTCCAACCTCATTGGCGAAGGCCTGAACCGCGGCCGGACTCTTCACCGCGGCCCGCAGCACGTCGAGGCACTGGACGTTGCCTGAGCCCTCCCAGATCGAGTTCAGCGGGCTCTCGCGGAAGAGGCGCGGCATCCCCGACTCCTCGACGTAGCCGTTGCCGCCGAGGCACTCGAGCGCCTCACCGGCGTGCATCGGCGCCCGCTTGCAGATCCAGTACTTGAGGACCGCGTTGGCGATCCGCTTCAGGTTCTGCGCCTCCTCGTCGCCCGCGAGCGCTTCGTCGTAGGCGCGGGCCAGGCGCAGCGCCGCGATCGTCGCCGCCTCCGACTCGACCGCGAGGTCGGCGAGGACGTTGCGCATCAGCGGCTGCTCGCTCAGCTCGTGGCCGAAGACCGAGCGGTGGCTGGCGTGGTGGATCGCCTGGGCGACCCCCGCCCGCATTCCGGTCGCGCCGCCGAAGACGCAGTCGAGGCGGGTGTGGTTGACCATCTCGATGATCGTGCGGACCCCGGCGCCCTCCTCGCCGACCAGCCAGGCAGAGGCACTGTCGAACTCGATCTCGCTGGATGCGTTGGAGCGGTTGCCGAGCTTGTCCTTGAGGCGCTGGAGGCGGAAGCGGTTGCGCTCGCCGTCGGGGGTCCAGCGCGGGAAGAGGAAGCAGGAGATGCCGCCGTCGGCCTGGGCGAGGACGAGAAAGGCGTCGCACTGGGGCGCCGACATGAACCACTTGTGGCCGCTCAGCTCGTACTCGGCCCCTGGACCGCCCCCGTTGACGGGCCGGGCAACGGTGGTGTTGGCGCGGACGTCGGTTCCGCCCTGCTTCTCGGTCATCCCCATACCGGCCAGGGCTCCGGCCTTCTGCGGCGGGGGTGCGTTGCGCGGGTCGTATTCGGAGGAGAGGAAGCGCGGCTCCCACTCGTTGGCCAGCTCCGGCTGGGTTCGCAGCGCCGGGATCACCGAGTAGGTCATCGAGATCGGACAGCCGATCCCGGCCTCCGCCTGGGACATGCACATGAAGGCGGCGCCGCGGGCGACGTGGGCGCCGGGGCGCGGGTCCTCCCAGGGCGAGCAGTGCAGTTTGTGGGCGACCGCGACTCCCATCAGCTCGTGCCAGGCGGGGTGGAAGTCGACCGTGTCGACCCGGTGGCCGTAGCGGTCATGGGTCTTCAGCTTCGGCCCGTTCTCGTTGGCGAGGCGGCCGAGCTCCTGCGCGGCCTCGCTGCCGGCGTACTCGCCGACGGCGGAGATCCGCTCCAGGTCCCAGTCGGCGCCCTCGCGCCGCACGGCCTCGCCGAGGACGGTGTCGGCCTCAAAGAGGTTGTAATCGACCAGCGGCGGCGGCTGGTTCGCCACCTCGTGGTTGCCGAAGGTGCGTCGCTCGACCGTTGCCATCCCGCCCGTGATTGTGGCATGCCCCTGGCCGGTCAGCCAGGCCTCCGGCCAGATAGCATCGCCCCCCGGTGGCGAAGATCAAGGTGAACAACCCCGTCGTCGAGCTCGACGGCGACGAGATGACCCGGATCATCTGGTCGTTCATCAAAGAGCAGCTGATCCTGCCCTACCTCGACGTCGAGCTCGAGTACTACGACCTCGGGATCGAGAGCCGCGACGCGACCGAGGACCAGATCACCGTCGACGCCGCCGAGGCGATCAAGCGCCACGGGGTCGGCGTCAAGTGCGCGACGATCACCCCGGACGAGGCGCGGGTCGAGGAGTTCGGCCTGAAGGAGATGTACCGCTCGCCGAACGGAACCATCCGCAACATCCTCGGCGGCGTCATCTTCCGCGAGCCGATCGTGATCTCCAACATCCCGCGGCTGGTGCCTGGCTGGACGAAGCCGATCGTGATCGGCCGCCACGCCTTCGGCGACCAGTACCGCGCCACCGACCTGGTGGTGCCGGGCGAGGGGACGCTGACCCTCACCTACGCGCCGAAAGACGGCTCTGAGCCGGTCGAGGTCGACGTCTACGACTTCCCCGGTGGCGGCATCGCGATGGCGATGTACAACCTCGACGAGTCGATCCGGGAGTTCGCCCGCGCTTCGATGCGCTACGGCCTCGACCGCGGCTTCCCGGTCTACATGTCGACCAAGAACACGATCCTCAAGCGCTATGACGGTCGCTTCAAGGACCTCTTCGCCGAGGTCTACGAGGCCGAGTTCAAAGCGGACTTCGAGGCCGCCGGATTGACCTACGAACACCGCCTGATCGACGACATGGTCGCCGCCGCCCTGAAGTGGGAGGGGGGCTACGTGTGGGCCTGCAAAAACTACGACGGCGACGTCCAGTCGGACACCGTCGCGCAGGGATTCGGCTCCCTCGGGTTGATGACGAGCGTGCTGATGAGCGCCGACGGGAAGACCGTCGAGGCCGAGGCCGCCCACGGCACGGTGACCCGCCACTACCGTCAGCACCAGCAGGGCAAACCGACTTCAACCAACCCGATTGCATCGATCTTCGCCTGGACCCGCGGGCTCGCCGCCCGCGGCCGGATGGATGAAACCCCGGAGGTCTCCCGGTTCGCCGAGACGCTCGAGCGCGTCTGTATAGAGACTGTCGAAAGCGGGAAGATGACCAAAGACCTGGCGCTGCTGGTCGGTGGCGACCAGGAGTACCAGACCACGCAGGAGTTCCTCGCCTCGATCGACGAGAACCTCCAGCGCGCGATGGCCTAACGGTCTTCCCAACCTTCCAAACCACCGACTCGAGGAGAGGATCTAGTGAGCCCTACCCCTGTCAAGGTCACCGTTACCGGCGCCGCCGGCCAGATCGGCTACGCGCTTCTTTTCCGCATCGCCAGCGGCGAGATGCTTGGTCCCGACACGCCGGTCGAGCTGAGCCTGCTGGAGATCCCTCAGGCGATCAAGGCCGCCGAGGGCACGGCGATGGAGCTCGACGACTGCGCCTTCCCCCTGCTGAGCAAGATCGAGATCACCGACGACCCGAAGCAGGCGTTCGACGGCGCCAACATCGGTCTGCTGGTCGGCGCGCGTCCGCGCGGGCCCGGCATGGAGCGATCCGACCTGCTCGAGGCCAACGGCGGCATCTTCAAGCCGCAGGGCGAAGCGATCAACGCCGGCGCGGCCGACGACGTCAAGGTGCTGGTGGTCGGAAACCCGGCCAACACCAACTGCCTGATCGCGATGTCGAACGCCCCCGACGTCCCCCGCGAGCGGTTCACGGCGATGATGCGGCTCGACCACAACCGGGCGATCTCCCAGCTCGCCAACAAGCTCGGCAAGCCGGTCTCCGCGGTGACCAACATGACCGCCTGGGGGAACCACTCCCCGACCCAGTACCCCGACCTGGTCAACGCCAAGGTCGACGGGGGCAGCGCCTGGGACGCGGTCGACGACGAGGCCTGGATCGCCGACGAGTACATCCCGCGGGTGGCGAAACGCGGCGCCGAGATCATCGACGCACGCGGCGCTTCCAGCGCGGCCTCGGCGGCGAACGCGGCGATCGACCACGTTCACGACTGGGTCCTCGGCACCCCGGACGGCGACTGGGTGTCGATGGCGGTGCCGGCCGACGGTTCCTACGGGATCGGCGAGGGGATCATCTGCGGCGTGCCCTGCACCTGCAGCGGCGGCGAGTGGAGCATCGTCCAGGGCCTCGACGTTCCGGAGTTCTCACGCGAGCGGATCGACCGCAGTGTGATGGAGCTGCAGGAGGAGCGCGACGCCGTCAGCCAGCTCGGACTGATCTAGCTTTTGCTGTATTTCACTACAGTAAAATTTTGCTGGATTTCACTACAGTAAAAATTCGCAAAAAAAGAGGCCGGCATAATGCCGGCCTCTTTTTTGAAGAGGTAACTATCGGTGCCGATCAGCCGCCGGCTGGGTAGTACTGGCGACCGTCCTTCTTCACACGACCCTCTTTCTCGAGATCGCCGAGGACGCGGTACAGGTAGTTCGGCTTGATTTTCATCGCGGTCGCTACATCAGAAGCACTGATGCCGGGCTGCGACTCGATCAGTTTCACCGCCTGGTCGGCACGGGTGCCGCCCCGGCGTTTGCGACGACGCCGTGGCGCACCGGCACTGGCTTTGGCGGTTTTGTTCGAGCTGCCGCGAGGGCGGCCAGGGCCGCGGCGGCGGGTGGCTTTGCCACCGAGCTCGGCGAGAGCGCGCTCCAGACGGGTGCGCTCCTCCTCGAGGTCGGCAAGGCGTCGCTCTACGAGCTGCCTAGCCTCGTCGAGCACGTTATTGGTGGGGGGCATCTAGTTCCTTTCCATCCCAAGTTCAGAAAAACCCTGGGAGAGTCTGCCAGAGTCATACACACTGTGACAGTCAGGCGAGGCAAATCAAAGGGATATTCGACCCTGGCGTAAGTTCTTCAGTCTCGGCCGGGGAACTTGACCGGGAACCGCTCCGGATTGTTGAAGAAGCGGATGCTCTGCACGGCACCGTCCGCCACCTCCACGGCAACGATGCTGAGGAAGCCCAGCGAGGCGCTGTCCATGCGCACCCCGGGGTCGCCGTTGACCAGGACCGGCGTGTAGAGCGGATCGTCGGGGAACTCGGCTTTGCCCTGAACGCGAACCATGAAGCGCGCGATCTTCTCGGCGCCGTAGATCGGCTTGCGTGCCGCCGTCACCACGCCGCCGCCGTCCGTGTACATGATCGCGTCGGCCGCGAGCAGATCGCGGACGCGGTCGATCTCGCCGGAGGCGACGGCGGTGAGGAAGGCGGCGGTCAGCAGCTCCCGCTCCTCCTCGTCGACGGCGCGCCGGCGGCTGGGATCGCCGGCATGATCACGGGCGCGCTTGGCGATCTGGCGGACGTTGGCCGGCGTCTTCTCGAGGACGTCGGCGATCTCGGCGTACTCGAGGTCGAAGACGTCGCGGAGTACCAGGACCGCGCGTTCCACCGGGTTGAGCCGCTCCAGGGCTCCGAGCAGGGCCAGGCTCAGTCTCTCCGCCTCGATCGCCGCCTTCTCCGGCGTCTCGGGGTCGACGACCAGCGGCTCCGGCAGCCAGGGGCCGACGTAGACCTCGCGGCGGGCGCGGGCCGAGCGCAGGCGATCCAGGGCCAGCCGAGTCGTGATCGTGACCAGGAACGGCTCGGCGTTGCGAACTGCATCGCGGTCGGCCCGGTTCCAGCGCAGCCACGCATCCTGGACGACGTCCTCAGCCTCGGTCAGCTCCCCGAGCAGCCCGTAGGCGATCCCCAGCAGGCGCGGCCTGCAGGCGGCGAACGCGTCCTCGGTCATGCCGCCGCCGGCACCGGCCTCCGCAGGGCGGCGGAAGCGGCGGCGGCGCCGCTGGAGATCGCCGCGTCGGTCAGCCAGCCCGTCGGTCCGACCCAGTCGCCCGCGAGATAGAGACCGTCTCCGAGATCGGCCGGCGGCCGCCCGGCGAGGCCGCCGCCGGCCGCGGTCGGAATCGCGGATACGGCAACCATCCGCGGCAGGAAGCGCTCCAGGAACGCCAGCCCGCGCCAGCCCGGCTGGACCTGGTCGGCCATCGCCTCGAGTGCCTCGCGCGGTTCACGCGCATAGCTGGCGAGGGTGAGCAGGGTGCCCTCGAGGTGGCCGGGGGGAGAGTGTCGCGAGAGGTAGGTAGGAGCGTCGACGCCGAGGGCGAACCTGCGGCTCCGCCGCGGCAGCCTCCTCAACCCGAGGTCGAGCACGCTCAGCTCGGCGGCCGGCCCGGGAGCCGGAGGAGCCTTCTCCCCTAAAAGCGCGCCGACCGCTTCGGGTCCGCCGGCGGCGACCACGAGCAGGTCGGCGTGCAGCGACTCCTCGTCGAGCGCGACGCTCCAGCCCCCGCCCTCCTCGCGGACGGCACGAACGGCGGCCCGCGTTCGCATGGTGGCCCCACGCTGCTCGGCGGCTGCGGCCAGCGCGTCGACCAGAGATTGCCAGCCACCTCTCAGGTAGCGGACGCCGGGGGAGAGGCCGATCCGGAGCTGACCCGCGGCGACGTCGGCGCTGAGGGTCTCCTGGTCGGCGACGAAGGTCGTCACCCGCACCAGCGCCGCGGCGGCGGCCCGGGCGCGCCTCGAAGGGAGGCTTCGTTGCAGCCACTCGCTGGCCGAGATCGTCGCGAGCTCCTCGGGCCGGGCGCGGAAGAGGCTGCGCGCCCCGCGCACCAGCCCCAGCATCCCCCCGGGCGAGCGTCGCGGCCGCCCGTCGCGCACGAACACCGAGTTGGGCGAGGCGGGGTTCCACCACGGCAGCTCGATGCCCATCGCCTTCAGCTCGCGCATTCCGGCTCCGCCGGCATAGAGCGCATGGGGGCCCTGGTTGAGGTCGAATCCTTGGCGGCGCTCGGAAGCGGCACGACCGCCGAGGTGGGGGCCGGCCTCGAGCAGCGTCGTCGCGACGCCACCCTCCGCCAGCCGCGCCGCCGCGGTCAGACCAGCCGGTCCGCCGCCGATGACTATGGCTTTCTTGGGGGTGTCCATGCCCCCTGGACGCAGCAGCTCGGCGGCCTGTGACACCGCCTTCACGACGAGCTACTTCCGGTACTTGGATCGCTTCTTTGGATAGGTCCGAAAGACGTGATCCCAGAGCGGGGAGGAGACCCCGTAGCCGTAGCTGTGGTCCTGGAAGTGGTGGCGCATGTGGTGTTCGCGCAGGCGCTTGCCGAAGTCGCTCTTAGGGACGAAGTGGTGCACGTAGTAGTGCGTGTAGTCGTAGAAGAGGTAGCCGACGAGGAAGCCGCCGAAGAGCGGGAAGGCGGCGTCGCCGAGGACCGCCCAGAAGCCGATGAAGAAGAGCGCGGCCAGCGGAATCGAGACCGACGGCGGCATCACCAGCCGCATCTTGTCGTTGGGATGGTCGTGGTGGATGCCGTGGATGATGAAGTGCATGCGGCGGCCGAAGGCGTTGTCCGGCTCCCAGTGGAAGACAAGCCGGTGGAGCCAGTACTCGGTCAGCGTCCAGACCGCGACCCCGGCCAGGGTCAGCAGCGCCAGCTGCCAGGCCGCGTAGCCGCGATCGGCCCCCAACCACTCCATCGCAACCACCACCGGGACGAAGATGATCGCCGGCACCGCGGGGTGGACGCGGGAGAAGAAGTTGAGGAAGTCGCTCTTGAAAAGTGGGGGAGAAGCGGAGAGCTTCTCCGTACGGGAATGACTCTCCATCGGCGAAATACTAGCGGCGCCGACCCGCGTTCTCGCAAGACGCAGGGAAGCTGTGACGAAGCTGTTTCAAAGAGGTAGCGATTTGCGGAAACGGTCCTCGCTTCTACCCAGAGAGGTTGCAAATATGCCCGCCGTGCCGCGCAAGCCAAAGCCCCCGACCTGCGAGGACTGCTATTTCCGCAAAAACCTCCTCTGCGCCCTGGAGCTGAACGAGGCCTGCACGACCTTCCGCCCGAACCGACCAGAGGGCTTGGTTCCCCCCCGTCAGCCGGTACTTCTGATGCGAGCCCCCCGCTGGGCATCCCGTCCCGCTTAGCCGCTCCTCCGGCGGGTGGCGACGATGTGAGGACTCTCCCGCTAGGGAGAGCCCAATATCGGAGACAGGACCCGCCGGCCGGGGCGCATTATGTTTTGGGGCGATGCCCCAACGCGACATCTACGTGGACTGGAGCCGCACCCGGTACGTCACCAGGCGCTCCAGCGGTTTCTCCCCCAACGTCGACGTCTACTACTGCGGCGAACCGCAGCGGGCGATCGTCAAGGTCGACCTCGCGGGGGTAGAGCTCTCCCAGGTCGGGATCGAGGTCAGCGGCCGCCAGCTGGCGATCGTCGGCGAGCGCCACGTGCAGGAGGCCGAGGGCCGCGTCTACCAGCAGATCGAGATCCCCTCAGGGCACTTCCGCCGCGTCGTCGAGCTGCAGGTCGAGGTCGACGCCGAGCGCGCCAGCGCCACCTACGAAGAGGGGATCCTGCGGATCGAGCTGCCGCTGCGGGACCCGAGCGAAACCACCCGCCAGGTACCGATAGGCCGCAAGTGATGGAGGGCTCCCCGGTCCTCGAGGTGGTCGACTCCCCGCTCGACGCGGAGGACGCGATCCTCGCCAACCAGCCGCTGCCGGAGGCGCTGCCGATCCTGCCGCTGCGCGACACCGTCGCCTTTCCGGAGACGCTGGCGCCGCTCGCCGTCGGGCAGGAGCGCTCGATCCAGCTGATCGACGACGTGCTCGGCACCAACCGGATGCTGGCGATGGTCACCGCCCGCGACCCTGAGAACGAGCTGCCGGGGCCGGACGATCTCTACGGCGTCGGCGTGGTCGGCGCCGTCGCGCGGATGGTCAAGGTCCCCGACGGGTCGCTGCGGATCCTCGTCCAGGGAATGCAGCGGGTGAAGCTCGGCGGTTTCGTCGCCGAGGAGCCCTACATGGTGGCCCGGATCAGCCCGCTGCCGGACGTGCTCGAGCCCAGCCCCGAGCTGGAGGCGCTGAACCGCAACGTCCAGCGCACCTTCTCGGAGATCGTCGAGCAGATTCCCTATCTGCCCGAGGAGCTGCAGATGGCGATCGCCAACATCGACGACCCGGCGACGCTCGCCCATCTGATCGGAGGCGCGTTGCGGATCGGCACCGAGGAGAAGCAGAAACTGCTGGAGGAGGTCGACGTCGCCAAGCGGCTCCGCCACCTCTCGCGGATCCTCGCCCGCGAGCTCGAGGTGGTCCAGCTCGGGACCCAGATCCAGACCCAGGTCCAGTCTGAGATCGACAAAGGCCAGCGCGAGTTCTTCCTCCGCCAGCAGCTGAAAGCGATCCAGGACGAGCTGGGGGAGGAGGACGAGCAGCAGGCCGAAGCGAACGAACTGCGCGAGAAAATCGAGGCGGCGGAACTGCCGGAGCACGCCCTCAAAGCCGCGGAGCGCGAGCTCTCGCGGCTGGAGAAACTGCCGCCCGCGGCCGCCGAGCACGGCGTCATTCGCACCTACCTCGAGTGGCTGGTCGAGCTCCCCTGGTCGCAGAGGACGGAGGACAACCTCGACCTCAAGCACGCCCGCAAGGTGCTCGACGCCGACCACTACGACCTGGAAAGGATCAAGGAGCGGATCCTCGAGTACCTGGCGGTGCGCAAGCTCAACCCCGAGTCGCCGGGTCCGATCCTCTGCTTCGTCGGCCCGCCCGGCGTCGGCAAGACCAGCCTCGGCAAGTCGATCGCGAAGGCGCTCGGCCGCGAGTTCGAGCGGATCTCCGTCGGCGGCGTCCGCGACGAGGCCGAGATTCGCGGCCACCGCCGCACCTACATCGGCGCGATGCCGGGGACGATCGTCCGCGCCCTTCGCGACGCCGGCTCGAGCAACCCCGTCTTCATGATCGACGAGATCGACAAGATGGGCGCCGACTTCCGCGGCGACCCCGCCTCGGCGATGCTCGAGGTGCTCGACCCGGCTCAGAACGACAGCTTCCGCGACCACTACCTCGACCTCGACTTCGACCTCTCCGACGTCGTCTTCATCGCCACCGCCAACGTCCTCGACACGATTCCGGGGCCATTGCTCGACCGGATGGAGACGATCGAGCTCGCCGGCTACACGCTGGAGGAGAAGCGCCACATCGCCTGCCGCTACCTGGTCGGCCGCCAGATCGATGCCAACGGGCTGAAGCCCTCGCAGATCGAGTTCGCCGACGCGGCGCTGACGGCGATCATCGAGGAGTACACGCGTGAGGCCGGGGTCCGCAACCTCGAGCGCCAGATCGGCACCGTCTGCCGCAAAGTCGCCCGCGAAGTCGCCGAGGGGAAGGCCAAGGGCAAGGTCAAGGTCTCCGGCAAGAAGGCGCGCGAGCTGCTCGGCCGCCGCCGCGTCTTCGCCGAGCAGCGACGGCGAACCAAAGACCCCGGCGTGGCGACGGGCCTCGCCTGGACCCCGACCGGCGGCGACGTCCTCTTCATCGAGGCGACGGCGATGCCCGGCTCCGGCAAGCTGACGATCACCGGCCAGCTCGGCGACGTGATGAAGGAGTCGGCGCAGGCGGCCCTCTCCTACGTGCGCGGGCACTACGCGGAGATCGCGCCGAAGCTCGCCGACAACTGGTTCGCCGAGCACGACATCCACATCCACGTCCCCGCCGGCGCGGTGCCCAAGGACGGCCCCTCCGCCGGGGTGGCGATGACGGTCGCCCTCTCCTCGCTGATCCGCGGCCGGCCGGTCCGCAACGACGTGGCGATGACCGGCGAGGTGACGCTGACCGGGCAGGTGCTGCCGATCGGCGGCGTCAAGGAGAAGTCGCTGGCGGCGCAACGGGCCGGCATCAAGAAGGTGATCCTTCCCAGCCGCAACGAGGCCGACGTCGCGGAGATCCCCGAGCACGAGCTCGGCAACCTCGAGCTCGCCTACGTCGACGAGGTCTCCCAGGCTCTCGACGTCGCCCTCCGCTAGTGCGCAACCGCTCCCGCGCCTTCTGGCTCGTCGCCGGGCTGACCGCGCTCGGCGCCGTCCTCCGTTTCGCCACCCTCGAGCTGCAGGCCTATCACCACGACGAGATCGTCACCGCCAGCCGGCTGCTGAGGACCACCTTCTGGCACGCGATGGACGCGGTCGGGTTCTCCGAGTCGGCGCCGCCGCTTTACTACGCGCTCGCCTGGTTCTGGACCCAGGTCACCGGCACCGGCGAGGTGGGGCTGCGCTCGCTCTCGGCCCTGGCCGGGGTGCTGACGATCCCGGTCGCCTACTTCATCGGCCGCGAACTGCGCGGCAGCCGTGCGGGGGTCCTGGCCGCCGCCCTCGTCGCCGTCAACCCGATGCTGCTCTGGTACTCGCAGGAGGCTCGGGCCTACGCCCTGCTCGGCCTCTTCTGCGCGCTCTCGCTGCTCTTTTGCGTGCGGGCGATGCAGGGCGGCCCTGGCTCGAGCTGCCGTTTTGTCACGGAGGGCGAGACAAAACGGCAACTCGGCGGGCGGGGTGACTTTGTTTGGTGGGGGGTCTTCTCGGCGCTTGCGCTCGCGACGCATTACTTCGCCGTCTTCCCGCTTATCGCCGAGGTCCTGCTGCTGGTGCGCCGGCGGGGTCGGGCCGCCCTCTCCGGCCTCTGGATCCTCGGCCTCGCCGCGCTCGCGCTGGCGCCGCTTGCCTACCACCAGATGTCCTACGGGCACGCCGAATGGATCGGCAAGTTCAGCCTCGGCCATCGTCTTGGGGAAACGGCGATCACCTTCGTCGTCGGCGAGACCGGCGACATCATCGGTCGGGCCGAGGCGCCGGGGCCGGCGCTGCTGCCGCTGGTGCTCGTTTTCGGCGCCTTCGTCCTGCTGGCGGTGCGGGGGAGTCGGGAGGAGCGCCGGGCCGGTGCGATCGCGTTGGCGGTCGCGGCGACCGCGATCGGCGTCCCCCTGCTGCTGGCGCTCGGCCCCGGCGGCAAGGACTTCGTGCTCGCGCGCAACCTGTTGCCGGCCTTGGTCCCGCTCCTGCTCGTCGTCGCCGTCGCCTTGACGGTGGAGCGCGCCCGCCGCCTCGGCGGCGGGATCGCGGCGCTCCTGCTCGCCTACTCCCTCGGCTTCTGCGTCTGGGCCACCGCCTCACCGGATCTGCACCGGCCCGACTGGGAGGCGGTCGCCGAGCGGCTCGGCGAGCCGGACGGGCCGCGGGCGACGGTGACCTGGGTGATCGGCGAGGCGCCCCTGCGCTACTACCTCTCGACCGGGGCGATCCAGGTCAAGCCGTCGGAAGGATACGAGTGGCTGGTGCGCGAGGTGAACTTCGTCTCGATCGGCTCGGCGCCACCACCACCGCGGCGCCTGATCGGCTCGCGCTTTCGCGAGGTTGCCCACGAAAGGGTCGGCGAGCTCTTCATCCGCCGCTACCGGGTGCCGGGACCGGAACTGGCGCCCCTGCGGCTGCGGACGCTGCGCTACGCCGACACCAACTTCCGCAACAACGGCGTCCTGCTCGACGGGGTGGGGCCGGACTGATCGTCCGCTGGGCTGCTTGGCCCAGCTCAGTCGGGGTAGGGTTATGGTGGAGTCGGCTACGGAACCGAGTGAGGAGAAGGCATGAGCAAGACGAAGGCGGCGCGCGCCGGTGACATCTACGAGACCGCACGTGAAAATCCCTACGTGCAGCGCTTGATCGAGGACGAAGAGCTGCGCGACAGCATCAAAGACGCCTTCGAAGCGGCCAAGGGCGCCTACGAGCGGGCGACCGGCAACGGCAAGGGAACGGTCAAGGCCGTGACCAGCGACAAGAAGGTCCAGAAGGAAATGCGCAAGGCGGCCGAGAGCATGCAGGAGGCCTCTGAGCGTCTGCGCAAGCCGAAGAAGCGCAAGGGCGGTATGGGCAGGCTGCTGCTTCTCGCCCTGGTCGGCGGGATCGTCGCCCTGGCGGTCAGCGAGGGAGCCCGCAAGGCGGTCCTCGACGCTCTCTTCGGCGCCGAAGAGGAGTTCGAGTACACGAGCACCACCAGCATCAACGGGTCGTAGGGACCCGCCTGATGGAGGCGGCCACGAAAGAGCGGGAGCTCAGCGGCGACAAGGCGCAGCGGATCGTCGACGCGATGCGCGATTCCGTCGCCAGTCGCGGCGCCGCGGGCTCCACCTTCGAGCACGTCGCCCGCGAGGCGGGCGTCAGCCGTGGCCTCCTCCACTACTACTTCGGGACCAAGGAGCGGCTCCTGGTCGAGGTCGTCCGCCGCGATACCGAGCTGCGGGTGGAGCGGCTCGACGAGCGGCTGGCGCCGGCGAAGAACGTCGACGACGTGATCGGGGCGCTGGTCGCCAGCCTCACCGACATGATCGAGAACGAACCGGGCTTCTTCCTCCTCCTCTACGAGCTCTTCAGCGCCGGCCGCCGCAACCCCGACATCCAGCGCGAGGTCGGCCAGCTCTTCGAGAAGACCCGCTCCCACGTCGCCGACGTGCTGCGGAGCAAGGACGAGGAGGGGGTCCTGAGCCTGCGCTTCTCGGCGGAGGACGTCGTCTCCTACCTCTTCGCCCTCGGCGACGGATTCGCCCTGCAGGCTCTCTCCGATCCCACGCGCGACACCGCCGGAGCCTTCTCGGTCGGCGTCGCTTCGGCGCGTTACCTGCTCGGCTCCGAGTAGCCGGAGCCGGCCGCGGCTAGAGCCAGCCGGACCGCTTGAAGCGCCAGTAGAGGTATAGGCAGACCGTGAGGACGGTGCCCAGCACCAGCGGGTAGCCGAACTCCCATTCCAGCTCCGGCATGTGGTCGAAGTTCATCCCGTAGATGCCGGCCACCATCGTCGGCACCGCGGCGATCGCCACCCAGGCGGAGATCTTGCGCATGTCTTCGTTCTGGCGCATCGAGACCTGGGTCAGGTTCGCTTCCAGGGCGCTGTCGAGGAGCTGGCGGAAGCTTTCGACGCGGACCGAGACCCGGCGCAGGTGGTCTTCGACGTCGCGGAAGTACTCATGCAGAGCCTCCGGGATGACGGCGTATTCGTGGCGGCAGAGGTCTTCCAGCTCTTCTCCGAGCGGGACGGTCGCCGCCTGGAACTCGAGCACCTCGCGCTCGAGTTTGTAGATCCGCTCGGTCGGGTTCTGCCCTTCGCCGAAGACCTGCAGCTCGACTTCGCGCACGTCCTGGTCGAAGCCCTGCAGGGCTTCCATGTAGCGGTCGACGACGTGGTCGACGACCCCGTAGAGGACCGCTCCAGGGCCGTGCTCGAGCAGGTCGGGCCGCTGCTCGATGCGCTTGCGGACCGGGGCGAGATCGGCGTCGCCGTGGCGGACGGTGATCACGAAGTCGGGAGCGACGAAGATCGAGATCTCGCCGACTTCGATCACCTCCTCGGAGTCGACGTAGCGGGCCGTCTTGACGACGACGTGAAGGGCCTCGTCGTACTCCTCGACCTTCGGGCGCTGGTGCGCCCGCACCGCGTCCTCCTGCGCTAGCTCGTGCAACCCGAACTCGGCCCCGATCGCCCTGAACTCCTCCTCGCTCGGCTCGACCACACCGAGCCAGACGAACGTCCCGGCTTCCCTGGCCGCCTCGCCGGCCCGGTCCATCGAGAGCTCGCCTTCCCGCCGCCGTCCTCCCTCATAAGCCGCGCAGTCGACGATCATCGGCCCAGACTAGTGCGCGCACGTGACGCCCCGTTTCAGGCGGGGTCATGAGGAATTCTGGTGGTAGGCTGTCTTCACAGGATGGTGCCCGACAGTCATTTGGGCATTGAATTGAGAAGGGGGTTTGGGCCGGATGCTCAAGCCCCTTTCTCGTGTGAAGTTGGTGGCCGGCGACACCCGAAGGTGCCGCCGGCGCTCTGTTGACTCTGCGCTACTTGGTCAAGCGGTCGATGACCAATATCGCCGCTAGCAGCGCAAGAGCCAGGATGGTGACCTCAGCCACTTTGGTCTCCTTTCCGAAGCGGCCACGCCGCCTCTTTTCTCGTCCGAGGCCGGGATTGGCCCCGAGCCCTCATTCAGGACCTCACCCTTTACGGACGGGAAAGAAGCCAATTTCTCGGCTTCGGTCACCAAGATCAGAGTAACTGATTGTCTGCATGCATTTATCGGCGTCACTAAGCTTCGCCTCCGCCGTTCAGAGGCCATTTGGGGCAGCCGCTTCTACATAGAAGGGATAGGCGTGACGCCCCTCACGTAGTGATGCGCCTCACAGACTCGGCGGGTTCCCAGAGGGGAGGCTCGTTCTGGACAAACCCGGCGACGAGGAGGCGGCAATGAGGGATTCGATGAGGGCACTGGCAGGTTTCCTGGGGCGGAGGCGCCGGTGGGTCGTCGCGGCCTGGGTCCTGATCGTCCTCCTCGCCCTTCCCTTCGCCGCGAAACAGACCGAGCACCTGACCGGCGGCGGCTTCGACGTTCCCGGCAGCCAGTCGATGCAGGTGACCGAATCGCTGCAGGACGACTTCGGATCGCAGGCGGACGGAATCGCGGTGGTGCTGAAAGCGGATCCCGGCGCGACGGCGGCGGAGCGCGGCGAGGCCGTGGTTCGGCTGCGCGAACAGGTCGCCGCCGTCGACGACGTCACCCTGACCCCAGCGGCGGCGGCACAGGCGCGCCGGCAGCTGCAGGGGACCGACGTAGTTCTAGTGCCGCTGCGCAGCAGCCTCTCCTCCGACGAGCTGATCGACCCCGCCGCCACCCTGCGCGAAGACCTCGATCCCGGGACCGCGGCCTCCGGCGTCACCCCCTACTTGGTCGGGCAGCCGACGATCTGGGCGGGAATGCAGGAGATCTCCAAGGAAGACCTGGCGAAGGCCGAGGCGACCGGCTTCCCGATCGTCGCGATCATCCTCCTCGTCGTCTTCGGCTCGCTGGCCGCGGCGGCGCTGCCGCTGGCCCTCGGCTTCTTCAGCGTCCTTGTCACGGGCGCGCTGATCTACTTCATCTCGCTGGAGATGACGACCTCGGTCTTCGTCACCAACATGGCCTCGATGATCGGGATCGGGGTCGCGATCGACTACTCCCTCTTCATCCTCGCCCGCTACCGGGAGGAGCGCCGGGACGGACACGACATGGAGGAGGCGCGGGCACTGGCGCTCTCGACCTCCGGCCTTGCCGTCACCTTCTCCGGCCTGGCGGTGATCATCTCCCTGGCCGGCCTGTGGATGGTCGACAACCAGGCGCTGCGGTCGATGGCGCTGGGGGCGATGACCGTGGTCGCCGTCTCGATCCTGACCGCGACGACGCTGCTGCCGGCGCTGATCGCGATGCTCGGCGACCGGGTGATGCCGGGTGGAATCGTCGGCCGGGTCGAGCGGTTCTTCCAGCGCCGCTTCTACCGCCGCCGCACCGCCGAGCAGGTCGCCGCCGAGGACAACCGCTTCTGGCGCGCCTGGACCCAACGGGTGATGGCGCGGCCTTGGACGGCGATCATCGGGGTCTCGGCAGTCCTCCTCCTGTTGGCCAGCCCGTTGCTCTCCGTGAAGACCGGAGCCGAGGCGCTGGCCCAGTTCCCGAAGGACAGCGACGTACGCGTCGGCACCGAACTCGCCTCCGGCCAGCTCGGCGGCGGCACCGACCCGATCCAGATCGTCGCCGCCTTCGGCGGATCCCCGGACGCCCGCGACCGCGCAGCGACCTTCGAGTTCACGCGTGAGCTCCAGGGGACCGGCGGGATCAGGTCGGTTGCGGCGCCGGTCTACGCCGGCGACAGCGTCCTGGTTCAGGCAACCCCGAAGGCGCCGAGCGAGTCGGACGCGGCCACCGCCCTGGTTGACCGCCTGCGCGGCAGCATCATCCCCGCCTCCGCCCTCGCGGCCCGAGCCAGCGTCGACGTCGGCGGCGAGACCGCCCGCAACGAGGACGTGCGCGACCAGATCGCCGGCTCGATGTGGAAGATCATCCTCTTCGTCCTTGCGCTCAGCTTCGTCGTCCTGATGGTGATGCTGCGTTCGCTGCTGCTGCCGCTGAAGGCGGTCTTGATGAACCTGCTCTCGATCGGAGCGGCCTACGGCGTCATCATCGCGATCTTCCAGTGGGGCTGGTTCGACGGCCTGCTCGGCTTCGAAAGCCAGGGGGCGCTGGACACGATCAACATCCCGCTGATCTTCGCCATCGTCTTCGGCCTCTCGATGGACTACGAGGTCTTCCTGATGTCGCGGATCCGCGAGCGCTACATGGTCCACGGCGACAACGAACGCGCGGTCGCCGAGGGCCTCTCCTCGAGTGCCCGCACGATCTCCTCGGCGGCGCTGATCATGTCCTCGGTGTTCGCCGTCTTCGTCCTCACCGGGGTGCCCTCGATCAAGGAGCTGGGGGTCGGCTGCGCGGTCGCGATCGCCCTCGACGCCACCCTCGTCCGCCTGATCCTGGTGCCCGCCGCGATGAAGCTGATGGGCGACTGGAACTGGTGGATGCCGAGCTGGCTCGACCGCCTGCTGCCCAACCTCAGCTTCGAGGGAGGGTCTGAGGCTGAGCCCGCGCCAGCCGAGGCGCGAGTTCTATGCAAAGTATTTATTGATTAAAGGCTCTGATCCTGCGAAGATCGTCGCGGGAGAGCCATGAAGCGACGCCTCAAATCGACGATCCTGGTGGTCCTGGTCCTCGCCGTCGGCAGCGCCGGCGCGGGCTCCGCGCAAGCGGCGCCCTTGTTCGAAGCGGACTCCTATGCAGCGAACGTCGACGGCTCTGCCCTGACAGAGGCCATCTTCGGGTTCCACCCGGGCGCTTCCCCCTATAAGTGGGAATGCCTGAAAGTCCCGATGCAGGGCAAACTCACGAGCTCCTCGAGCGCTCTCACACTCACCCCCACCTACCAGGAATGCCGCTGGCAGTACCCGGTCACCGAACCGCCTCAGCCTTTCTCGGCGGTGACGATGACGATGAACGGGTGCGACTGGCGACTGCACACGCTCTCGAAACTCAAAGCGGGGGAATACAAAAGCCTCGCGGACCTGGAATGCCCCTTCTCCAAAGAAGTGGTGATCGACCTTCGCATGGGGGGAACGATCATCTGCAGGATGAAGGCCAAAGCCCAGACGAGCAAATCGCAGATCAACCTGATCGATCAGGCGAACAAAGAAGGCAGTGCAGACGACAGCATCGAAGCGAAAATCGCCGTGGGGGGCTTGAGCTACAAACTCGAAGCCTTCTTGGGTTGTCCGGTCGGAAGTGGGACTTACGAAGACTTGACCTACTCGGGAATCCAGACGCTGACCGCGACATCAGAAGCGGGGAAACAGATCGGGTTGCGCGTGACCGGCGAATAGCCGCCTCGGGAGAGCCTTGAAACGAAGCCTGAACTTGATGATCCTGTGTCTCGTAGCCCTTGCCATCGGCACGGCCGGGACCTCGACCGCACGTGCAACGCCACTGTTCCAGGCCGATTCCTATCCGGCTTCAATCGATGGAGGGGGTAAAGGCACCCGTACCACCTTCTGGTTCAACGGCGCGGCCTGGGAATGTGGAACGTCGATCTTCAAAGGGGAACTGACGGGAGCGGCGAGCGCCCTCACACTCGCGCCCACCTACGAAGAATGCCGCTGGAACTACCCGCCGGTCAATCCCCCGGCGTGGTCGACGGTGAAAGTCCTGATGAACGGCTGCGACTATCGGTTGCACTCTCTGGAAAAAACTGCGGCCGACGCATACTCCTCGCTGATGGATCTGCAGTGTCCGCCCGGGCAGCAGATGGTCGTCGAACTGAATTCCGGGCCGTGGACGATCTGCAGGCTGACAGTGTCGGCTCAGGCGGGTAAAACGAGCGTCCCGATCACTGACAACACAGGCAAAGAAGGGGGCCTTGACGATGTGGGGGCGAAACTGCATGCCCAGGGCTTGAAATACACGCAGGATCTCCCCGGCTCTCCCATCGCCTGCCCAATAAAACCCGGCACCTATGAATTCCTGGATGTAAAACAGGAATTCCCCACCACACTCACCGCCACATCGGAACCCGGAAAACAGATCGGGTTCCGCGTAAACGGGGAATAGCCCCTCCATTCGCTGCTGGCTGCTCAGCCAATAGGATGGACGGCATGGGTGGAGACGAGATCGCGTTCGCCGGTGCCGCGCGGCAGGCGGAGATGGTTCGGGCGGGCGAGGTCTCGCCGACCGAGCTGGTCACGCTCAGCCTCGAGCGGATCGCGCGACTCGATTCCGAGCTGAACTCGTTCCGCAAGGTCTTCGCCGAGAAGGCGCTGCTGGAAGCCGAGCAGGCCGAGGCGCGGGTCAAGGCGGGGGAGGAGCGGCCGCTGCTGGGAGTGCCGATCGCGATCAAGGACGAAGTCGACGTCGCCGGCGAGGTCAACACCCACGGCACCGACGGCTTCAGCGAGCCGGCCAAGGCGGACTCGGAGGTGGTGCGGCGGTTGCGCGAGGCCGGGGCGATCGTCGTCGGCCTGACGCTGCTGCCGGAGATGGCGATCTGCGGCTTCTCCGAGTCGGCCACCTACGGCGTCACCCGCAACCCCTGGAACCCGCAGCGGACCCCCGGCGGCTCGAGCGGCGGCTCGGCCTCGGCGGTGGCCGCCGGCCTCGTCCCGATCGCCTCCGCCGGCGACGGCGCCGGCTCGATCCGCATCCCCGCCGCCTCCTGCGGCCTCTTCGGGCTCAAGCCCTCTCGTGGCCGCGTCTCGCTGGCACCGCAGACCGAAGGCTGGCGCGGCCTCGCGGTCGAAGGCTGCGTCAGCCGCTCGGTCCTCGACACCGCCCTCTGGCTCGACGTCGTCTCCGGCGGCTCGCGTGAGCCCGAGGCGCCGCCGCCGCCCGACAAGCCCTTCGTCGAGGCGGTGCGCACGCCTCCCGGCAAGCTGAAGGTCGCCTGGTCAACGCTTCCGCCGCGCGCGGCGGCGCCGCCGCGCGTCTCCGAAGAGGCCAAGGCCGCGGTCTCCGACGCGGCCGAGCTGCTCGGCGGCCTCGGGCACGAGGTGTCCCAGCGCGATCCGAACTGGGGCGGCATCGGCAACAACATCACGGCCCGCTTCCTCGGCGGCGTCGCCGAGACCGTCAGGGAAGTGCCGCACCCCGAGCGGCTCGAAAGCCGCACTCGCGGCTTCGGCCGGCTCGGCTCGATCTTGCCCCGCAGCCTCTACGAGCGTGCCCGCGGCGAGGGTCGGGCGGCCGACGCGGCCCGCGTCAACGCGATCTTCGATTCCGTCGACGTGCTGGTGATGCCGGTGATGGGCGGCACCGCGCTGCCGGTCCGGCGCTGGGAGGGGAAGGGCGCTCTGCAGACGGTGCTGGGGATGAGCCGCTTCTATCCCTACTGCGTCCCCTGGAACCACCTCGGCAACCCGGCGATGGCGGTGCCGGCCGGCTTCTCCGCCGAGGGGATGCCGCTCTCGATCCAGGTCGTCGGCCGCCCCGGCGAGGAGGCGACGCTGCTCTCGCTCGCCGCCCAGATCGAGGCAGAGCGGCCCTGGGCGGACCGCCGCCCGCCGATCTCCTGAGGCTCCGTCTAGCTAGCCGTTGAAGACCTTGCGCAGGCGCGCGATGTCGCGCACCTTGCCGCGCGGGCGGATCTTTCGCTGGAGCATCATCTTCAGCTGGTTGGCGTCCGGTTTGCCGGAGGCGATCCAGTCGCCCCAGCTCGACTCGATGACGACGTTCGGGCTCGGCGCCTCGCCCGGCTCGGCGCGGGTGGAGCCGTTGTCGAGGACCAGGTGCCACGGGTCGGCGTCGGTGAACCGCCACTGCAGGACGAACGGCGAGCCGTTGGCGGCCTTCGGGTCGGCGACGCGGCTGATCAGGTCGAAGTAGAGGCGCTGGATCTCCGGGTCCTTGCTCGGCGGCGGGCCTTCCGGGGAGCCGATCACGCCGGCCATCATCATCTCCACCTGCCGCTTCGCGACCACGTCCTCGGGCTCGTCGGGCGGGAAGGGGAAGACGCCGGGCGGCATCTCCTCGGTCGGGAAGCCGATCGTGCGCCAGCGCTGGCGGATCAGTTTCATCCCGAAGGCGTAGATGTCCTCGAGCGTGAAGCCGTAGCACTCGGTGTAGGAGCGGTCCATGTTCGGCGGCGAGAAGACCGCCGGCCCGTAGGGGAGCGTTTCCCGCAGCAGCTCGACCACCGCGGCGCGGTTCTCCTGCCAGCCGGGGGTCGGCTCGTTGAGCAGCTCGGAGAGGACTTTGACACCGAACCCGATGTGGCGCTGCTCGTCGCGGGAGACGTTCTCCATCCCCTCGCTGAAGCCGGGCATCGTCTCTTTGGAGGCGAAGAAGTCCTCGATGAAGTGCTGGCCGGGCTGGGCGAGGCTGCCCTCGACGATCAGGTGGTAGAGGGTGATCGCCTGCGCGAACTTCGGCACCGAGCGGTCCTTGCGTAGTTCCTCGGCCATCCGGTCGAGGCGGTCGAAGACGCCGCGGTAACCCCAGTTGAGCTGCGGCAGGGTGGAGGAGAGCGTCTGTTCGATCGAGTCGCCGCCGACGCCGATCACGTCCTTGAAGAAGCGGTGGAAGAAGATCGAATGCCTGACCTCGTCGACCTGCTGGGTGGCGAGGAAGTAGGACATCTCCTCGGTCGGGGCGGCGGTGACGTAGGGGGCGAGGGTGTCGGCCACCCGGTCCTCGCCGTAATAGAACATCGAGTAGATCCACATCGCCGAGCGCCGCTGGATGTCGCTCAGCGCCTCCCAGCCCGCGCGGTCCTGGGCGAAGTCGATGTCCTGGGCGCTCCAGTTCCCCTGCTCCCAGCGGTGGTAGAGGTCCTCGTAGGTGATGTTGTCCATCAGGCGCTGGGAAGCGACGCTCATCTCATCTCCTTTTGGTGTCGCGATCGGGCACCGAGGAGACTAGCGCGATCCTGGCCAGCTAGCCAGGATCGCGCCGAGAACTTCAGATTCGCCCCGCTATCTGATGAATTCGCGGACTTCTTTGGTGAAGCGGGACCCCGGGTCGTGGCCAGGGTCCCGCTGACCGGACTATTTGACGAATTCGCGCACTTGGCTGTAGACCGTCGAGTCGGTCCTCAGCGCGGCATGCGAGATGCACGCCGTTTTCGTGTTGGTCGCGCCGCTGAGGGCGACGCTCGAATCCGGGTTGATGATTTCGTCGCACGGCGACCACCAGGTGCCGTAGTTGACGGCGCCGGGCGTCTCGTCGCCGGCGTTCAGTTCGCCGAGGAATTTCGACCCGACCCGCATCTCCACGCAGGCGGTGCTGAAGCACCAGTTGGCGAATTCGGTGCCGTGGTTCGGCCCGCCGAGCGAGACCCAGTCGTCGACGTTGGCTTCGCCGCCGGCGACGAACTTGATGTACCAGCGGCTGTTGAGGCTGCCCATCGAGTGGGCGACGATGTCCACCTTGGTGGCGCCGGTCGCTTTCTTCAGGGCTTCGACCCGAGATTTGACTTCGTTTTCAGCCGTCGTTTTGTTCGAGTTCGAGGTGTTGTAGCTGTAGGCGCTCAATTCCGATTTCGCGTAACCGTCTTTTTCGAAGTTGGCGATCATCGTGTTCCAGGCCGACGAGCTTTCCGACCAGCCGTGGACGAACAGGATCGGCTCTTTCGCGAGCGCGGCGGGCGCAAATGCCGCACCGACAATGCATAGGGCGATCGCGGCGACGACCGCCGTCAGGCGTCTGCTGACCATCTATTTTTCTCCCTTGTTGAGCGCAGGGCGCCTCCCTAAGCGCGCTGCTGTAGATGACCCGAGCAGACTGGTGGAGTACTCGGGAGCGCCTGAGTAAAGCAGGTTTTAGCCGCCGGCGCCAGGTTCGGCGGGTGACGGCGCCTCGATCTCCCGCTTGAGGATCTTCCCCGTCGGGCCCTTGGGGAGGTCCTCCATGAACCAGACGATCCGCGGGTACTTGTAGGCGGCGATTCGCTCCTTCACGTACCCGCTGACCTCATCGGGCTGCAGCTCCTCGCCCTCGTGGCAGACGACGGCGGCGCCGATCTCCTCGCCCCACTCGGGGTGGGGGACGCCGAGCACGGCCGCTTCGCGGATCTTCGGGTGCTCGTAGAGCACCTCCTCGACCTCGCGCGGGTAGACGTTGTAGCCGCCGCGGATGATCATGTCCTTCTTGCGGTCGACGATGAAGAAGTAGCCGTCCTCGTCGACTTTGGCCATGTCGCCGCTGTGGAACCAGCCGCCGCGCATCGCCTCCTCGGTCGCGTCCGGCCGCTGCCAGTAGCCCTTCATCACGTTGTGGCCGCGGATCACGATCTCTCCGACCTCGCCCTGCGGAACCTCGTTGTCGTTCTCGTCGACGACCTTCATCTCCACCTCTTTCAGTGGCGTGCCGATCGAGCCGGGCTTGCGAGGGCGGCCGGGATGGTTGCTGCTGGCGACCGGCGAGGTCTCCGAAAGACCGTATCCCTCCAGCACTTCGCAGCCGAAGGCCTCCTCGAACCCGCGCAGCACCTCGACCGGCATCGCGGCGCCGCCGGTGACGCAGATCCGCAGCGAGGAGGTGTCGCGGTTCTCGCGCTCGGGGTGGTGCAGCAGAGCCCCGTACATGGTCGGCACCCCGTAGAAGTGGGTGACGCTGTCGCGCTGGAGGATCTCCAGCGCCTCGCCGGGCTCGAATTTGGGTAGCAGGGTGAGGGTGGCGCCAACCCGCAGCGAGGCGTTCATGCTGACCGTCTGGCCGAAGGAGTGGAACAGCGGCAGCGAGCCGAGGACGATGTCGCCCTCCTTGACCTCGCAGGTGGTCTCGGAGGCGATCTCGGCGTTGCGGGAGAGGTTGAAGTGGGTCAGCTCGGCGCCCTTGGGTTTGCCGGTGGTGCCCGAGGTGTAGAGGATCACCGCCGTGTCCCCCTCCTCGGTGTCGACGAGCTCGGTGGTCGGCTCGCGATCACCCAGCAGCTCGGCGAAGGATTCGGGCTCGACCTCGATCAGCTCGGTGCCGGCCGCGGCAGCTCCCTCGCGCGCCTCCTCGCCGAAGCCATTCCAGGCGAGCAGCAGCTTCGCGCCGGAGTCTTCGAGGTAGAAGGCGATCTCGCGCCGCTTCAGCAGCACGTTCATCGGCACCACCACGCCGCCGGCGCGGAGGACGCCGTAGTAGACGACCGGGAACTCGAGGATGTTCGGCAGCATCACCCCGACCCGGTCGCCCTGCTGCAGGCCCTTCTCCCGCAGCAGCGTCGCCAGCCGTGCACTGCGGTCGTCGAGGTCGGCGTAGGTCAGCTCTAGCGGGCCGAGGCGGACGGCGACCGCCGCCGGCTCCCTGCTGGCGCTCTCGGTGACGATCGAAGCGAGATTCAGACCCATGTTCCCTCCCGTTGCGAGTTGCTCTCCCGCGGCCAGTGTAGGAGAGGCGCCTTCGCTAGGCTCGCCGGGATGGAGGATCTCGGCCACCCCGTCTCCTACCTGGTGGCGAAGCGCGGGATCCCGGTTTTCTCCAGCGACGGAGAGAAGCTCGGCCGCGTGGTCAGGGTGCTGGCGGCGCCGGAGGCGCACATGTTCGACGGCATCATCTTCGAGACCAACTGGGG
>DATEOT010000078.1:0-35295 GCA_035273795.1 Solirubrobacterales bacterium
TGGCGCCGACCGCCTCCGCGGCGGCCGCGGCTTCGACCGCTGCCTCGGCGGCGCCGGGCTCGACTCGAGCCGGGGGTGCGAGCGCTAGCACCGGCGCTAGCATCCCTTCTCGTGAAGGAGCCTGAAAAGCAGGAGTCCTCCGCCGCCGCAAACGCCGATGCCGTGCGGGTGCGGCGGCTGCGCGAGGACGCACAGCGGCCGATCAGCGTGAATTTGGCCGAGGGCATCGCCCTGAGCCACAAGCTGATGCGGTTCACCGGGGCAACCCAGAAAAATTGAGCGAGCCGGCTTTCGACGAGCTGCTGCGTCGCTTGGCAGCGGCGGATGCCAAATTCGTAGTTGTGGGCGGCCTTGCCTTGAACGCGTGGGGAGTCGTGCGGGGCACCAAGGACGTCCACGTGGTCATTGCCACCGATTCCGAGAACGTCAAGCTGGTTGCCGAGGTTGCGGTGACCGCTGGTGGGCACGTGCAACAGGACGAAGCCTTTCTCGGCGCTCCCTTTTCGATTGCCGCGGCGCTCGCCGGCGGTGAGCAGGTGGCCATAGAGACCGACCTCGGGAGACTCGACGTCGTGCAGGGCCTCGACGGCGTGCCGAGCTTCGAAGAACTGCGATCGCGAGCCACCGAAGCCGAGATCCTCGGGTCGAAGGTCTGGGTCTGCTCCCGCGAGGATTTAAGGGCAATGAAGAAGGCGGCTGGGCGAACCCGGGACTTGGCCGATATCGAGGACTTGGACGCCACCGCCGGCTAATTGTCTGAGGTCGCGATTTGCGACCTCAAAGGAATGAATCCAAGCGGCTTGGCATCTCTCCTTCTTCCCCTTATGGTCAATACACATTGATCATTAGGGCGGGGGTGGGAGAGCAACATGAATTGGACTCGAATCGCCGCCCTGCTTTGCGTCGCGGCGCTCTGTGCTGTATTCGCAGCATCCGCTCAGGCGGTCAAGTACGTCGCCCTGGGGGACTCGTACTCGTCGGGCACGGGGACGCGGACCTTCTACGAATCGAACTGCCAGCGGTCCGTGTACGCGTACCCGCACCTGGTGCGCAACGCCCATCCCGACTGGGCCTTCGTCAACGCGACCTGCTCGGGGGCGAGGACGGGCGACGTCCTCAACACCCAGGTCAACAGCGTCACCGCTGACACCAACTGGGTCACCTACACGATCGGCGGCAACGACGCGGGCTTCTCGAGCGTGATCACCACCTGCGCCCAGCCGTCGTGGGCGTCGAACTGCGACGGCGCGATCAACACCGCCCAGTCCTACATCGCCAACACGCTGCCGGGCCGGCTCGACCTGGTCAACAACGCGATCAAGTCGCGCGCCCCGAGCGCAAAAGTGGTCGTGCTCGGCTATCCGCGTCTGTTCAACGGCACGGACTGCAACGCGCTGACCTGGTTCAGCGGCAGCGAGATGACCCGGCTGAACCAGACGGCGGACCAGCTGCGCAACGTGATCAGCGCCGCGGCGACGCGGGCGGGGGCGAACTTCGTCTTCCGCGACGTGATCCCGGCTTTCGTCGGTCACGCGGTCTGCGACGGCGGCGGCGGCTCCTCGACGGAGTGGATCAACGGCCTCTCCAACCCGGTCGGCGAAAGCTACCACCCGAAGGTGAGCGGTCACGCGAGTGGTTACTACCCCGCGGTGAAAGCGGTAACGGGTTGATTTTCACCTCTGACGGCGATGCCGGGCGTTTGGTCCGGCATCGCTAAGTGCAGGGGTTTTTCTCGACTTGAGGTGAACCTCATGGAGTTTTCGGTCCGTACCGGTTTAGCTCTGCGGACAGTGACGTTGAGGGTAACTCCAAAGCCGCCTTATCGCTCCCTCGCCTCCGTCCTGCGGGGTCACCGGGTCAGGTTGGGGCTGAGCCAGGAAGAGCTTGGAGACAAGATCAAGATGAACGCGGCCGAGATCTCGCGCATCGAGTCCGGGCGCCGCAACCCCACCTGGTCGACCCTGAGGCGCCTGGCGGTGGGCTTCGAGCTTCCGTTATCCCAGATCGTGGCCCAGGTGGAGAGCCTCGAGGCGGAGGAAGGCTCTGCGCAACCCCCCGGATCCGCTGCCGGGGTTGCTCCTTCCTGAGCTGGGTAAGAAGGAGCCGATGAGCGACTACTCGATCGTCAGCGGCGACGAGGTCGAAGACGCCTACGCGGAAGGTGACGTCCCGGGCGAGTTCCGGGCCCTGACCGAGGCGCTGGGCGCCGAGCAGGTGGCGGTGACGCTGATCCGGGTGCCCCCGCATTCGGATTTCGAGCAGGGGACCGGCCACCGGCACGAGGAGCAGGAGGAGATCTACCTCGTCACCCGCGGGACCCTGACCATGCGCTTCGGGGACGAGGTTCGCGAGGTGCCTGCCGGCTCCGCCGTCCGCGTCGCTCCCAGCACGGTTCGCTCGCACCGCAACCTCGGCGATGAGCCGGTCGAGCTCTGGGCGCTCTCGCGCAAGATCGAGGATTCCGACTCGACCAAGGTCGACGACTTCTGGGAGGCCTCCGCGGAAGCGCGCCAGGGCACCGGCTGAGCGTCTGAGCCGGTCGCGCTAGGTTGCGCTCGTGGTCAAGGCAGTCACCTTCGATTTCTGGAACACGATCGCGACGGTGCCGCCGGGGGCGATGAACGAGGCGCGGAAGCGCGGGATCCGCGCTGCCTGCGAGGGGCACGGGGTGGAGGTCGAGGCCGGATTGCTGGTCGCCGCCCTGGAGGAGGCGGGGCTGAGCTGGGAGCGGTCGTGGACGGCCGGCAAGCACCTGGACCCGCGCGAGGCGGCCGAGGCCTTGGTCCGCTTCCTGGGGGTCGAGGGCGCTGCCAGAAAGATGGTCGCCGAGGCGTTCCTCGGGGCGGGGCGGGAGGTGGAGCTCGAGTTCGCGCCGGGAATCCAACCCACCCTCGAAGCCCTCGCGGAGAGAGGGATCGAGATGGGAATCGTCTGCGACGTCGGCTTCAGCGGCGGCGAGCTGCTGCGCGAGCTGCTCGCCGCGGAGGGGCTGCTCGACTACTTCGGTGGCTGGGGGTTCTCGGACGAGGTCGGCCATTACAAGCCCGCCCCACAGATCTTCGAAGCGGCGCTACGGCCCCTCGAGGCACAGCCGGCGGAGGCGCTGCACGTCGGCGACCTGCGCCGCACCGACGTCGCCGGCGCCGCGGCGCTGGGGATGAAGACCGTCCGCTACAGGGGCATGAACCCGGAGGGGGACTTCGAAGCCGGGCCTGAGGCCGACGTCGTCGTCGACAGCCATCACGCGCTCACCGAGGTCCTGCAGCCGTAGTTCGGTCAGCCGAAAAGCACACTGCGGCGGCTCTGTAAAAGAACCGCACTATTTTTTCTCGACTATCTCAATCCGCAAGTCTAAGATCGAAACGAGGGCGCTCTTCGACGGGTGAACGGTAGGTAGGGAGGAGAAGCCCGCCCGGACAGGACACGTCGAAGCAGGAGGCTCCCATGGCCCGCATCACCCTCAATGGCGTAACGATCGACCCTCTGCGACAGGCGCAAGGCCTGCGTGCGGCGGGGCTCGAGGCCGGCGACGCCGCCGAGTCGAACTACGTGCTCGTCCAGGCGGAGAGTCCGCTGAAGGAGGCGCAGAAGCAGGAGCTCGCCGATCTGCAGGTGGAGATCCAGGAGTACGTGCCTGAGAACACGTACCTCTGCCGGTACGCACCGACCGACCTCTCGCCGATCCGCGAGCTGCCGTTCGTCACCTGGGCCAACGTCTACATGCAGGGGTTCAAGCTGGCTCCCTCGCTTCGCTCCGACGGGGTCGAGGGCGTGAAAGCACTGACCGCCGCGCCGGATACCGGTCTGCCCGCCGAGGAGGAGCGAGAGGTCGACGTCGTGATTCACGACGATGCCGATCCCGGGCGAATGGAAGATCAGATCGCGGCGGCGGCGGACGTCTCCCCTGACGCGGTCGCCACCGGTCGAGGCAAGATCCGGCTGTCCGTCAACGAGGCGCAGTTGCAGGCCCTGACCGAGGTGGACGCCGTCCACCACGTCGAGGCGGTCCCCAAGCGAAAGCTCTTCAACAACGTCGCGCGCCCGATCGTCAACGCGGACGTCAGCATCGACGGGACGACCTACCAGGGAAGGGGAGAGGTGGTCTGCGTCGCCGACACCGGCTTCGACACAGGCTCGACGGGAAACGTCCACCCGGCCTTCGCCGGCAGGGTGGCCGCCCTCTACTCCCTCGGCCGGCCGAACAAGGCGGACGATCCGGATGGCCACGGCACCCACGTCGCCGGCTCGGTGCTCGGCGACGGCAGCTCGGCCTCGATGGGCGGGGCGATCCAGGGCACCGCTCCGGAGGCGACCCTGGTCCTGCAGTCGACGCTCGACGGCGCCGGGGGGCTCGGGGGGCTCCCCGCCGACCTGCACGACCTGTTCCTGCCTCCCTACGAAGACGACCAAGCGCGGGTCCATTCCAACTCCTGGGGGGCGATCGAACCGGGTCGCCCGTACGACCAGAGCGCGAAAGAGATCGACGACGTGGTCTGGAGCCACCAGGACCTGGTCATCTGCTTCGCGGCCGGCAACGACGGCGCGGACAGCGACCACTCCGGCCGCGTCGCCGCCGAGTCGCTCGGCTCGCAGTCGGCGGCTAAGAACTGCATCACCGTCGGCGCCAGCGAGAGCCTGCGACCCGACTTCACCCCCACCTACGGGGATCTGTGGCCGAACAGCTTCCCCACCGACCCGATCTTCTCCGACCAGTCGACCAACGATCCCGACGGGATGGTGGCCTTCAGCAGCCGCGGGCCGACCCAAGAGGGACGGTTCAAGCCGGACGTCGTCGCCCCGGGGACCTCGATCCTCTCCACTCTCTCGCGAGCGGTGAAAAACCCCCTCACCGACTTCGGCTCCTCCGCCGACCCGCTCTTCTTCTTCTGCAGCGGGACGAGCATGGCGACTCCGTTGGTCGCGGGTTGCGTCGCGGTATTGCGGGAGACGCTGCGCAAGAACGGGACGGCCGCTCCGAGCGCGGCGCTGATCAAGGCGCTGCTGATCAACGGGGCCGTGGAGCTGCCGGGTCAGTACTCGCCGACCGAGGCGGGGCCGTCGCCCAACAGCAACTCCGGTTTCGGCCGCGTCGACCTCGCCGGCTCGGTGATCGTCGCCGGTGCGGACCCCAACGGCGGCTTCGGAGAAGGAGGCCCGCTCGAGCAGGGACAGGAAGAGTCGATCGGGGTGGAGATTCCCGAGGACAGGCCCCACGAGCAGGGGGCGGCTCCGACGGGGGCGGGAGGGACGACCTTCAAGGTCACCCTGGTCTGGACCGACCCGCCGGGGGAGGCCCTGCAGAACGACCTCGACCTGATCGTGAGATCCGCGGACGGACAGGAGCGGCACGGCAACCTGGGCGCGTCGGACGAATTCGATCGCGTCAACAACGTCGAGCAGATCGTCTGGACCGACATACCCCCGGGGGAGGCGCAGATCGTCGTGCGGGCCCATCGCATCACCCGCTTTCCCCAGCCGTACGCGTTCGCCTGGCGGATCAGCGGCTCCTGAGCAGCCGCCCTACCGCCTCCATCATCTCCTCGGTCTTCTCCTCACGCGCTTTGGCGTCGGTGGCGCCGACGACGCAGTGGCGGGTGTGTTCGTCGAGGAGGGCGAGGGCGACCTTGTCGATCGCCGCCTGGGCGGCGGAGATCTGGGTGAGGATGTCGATGCAGTAGCGCTCCTCGTCGACCATCCGTTCTATGCCGCCGATCTGGCCGTTGATCCGGCGCAGCCGGTTCTTGACCTTCTCCTTGTTCTCGATGTAGCCGGGGTTTGGGTTCTCCGCCATCTCGCTTCCTCTCTCGCGGGTGTGCCTCAAATCATTGCATACCCCCCTTGGGTATGTGCTACAGTCGACCCATGAATACCCCCCGCCCCTATAAGCGCCTCGCTCTCTTCGTCGCCGGCCTGGCGGCGGTCTTCGTCGTCGCCGCCGCGGTGGGCTCGCTGTTCGAGCCGGCCGAGACCGAGGCCGGAAAGGAGGAGAAGATGGGCGCGCACACCGCCGAGGCCGCGCATGGAGGCCGCGAGGCCGCGCATGGAGGTCAGGAGGCGGGGCATGAACCCGCTGGCCTGGGAATCGCCGCGGACGGCTACTCCCTGCGGATCGCGTCCACGCAGCTGGCGCGGGGCGAGGCGGAGGAGCTGAGCTTCCAGATCGAGGATGCGGAGGGCCGGCCGGTCACCGACTTCGACGAGCTGCACGAGCGGCGGATGCACCTGATCGTCGTCCGCCGGGACGGCACCGAGTTCCGCCACCTCCATCCCGAGATGGACGCTGCCGGGATCTGGACGGTCCCGCTCGAGCTCGACCGGGCGGGCGTCTACCGCGCCTTCGCCGACTTCTCCGTCGAGGGCGGGCAGCAGACCCTCGCGGGCGACCTCTTCGTCTCCGGCGGCGAGTTCGAGGCGCGGCCGTTCCCACCGGCGCTCTCCCTCGACGAGGCGGACGGCTACGAGGTGCGTCTGCGGGCAGGCGATCCCGTCGCGGGCGAGCCGACCTCGCTCGAGTTCAGTGTCGGCAGGAACGGCGACGCCGTCGACGGCCTTTCCCCCTACCTCGGCGCCAAGGGGCACCTGGTGGCGCTGCGCGAAGGCGACCTCGCTTTCCTCCACGTGCACCCCGAGGAGGGCGACGAGGTGGACCCCGAGGAGATCGTCTTCGCGGCCACCTTCCCGACCGCCGGGCGTTACCGCCTCTACCTCCAGTTCAAGCACGAGGGCGCCGTCCGCACCGTCGAGTTCACGGTCGAGGTGCCGCGATGAGCCAGGTCGCACCCGCAAACGAGGAGCGGCTGGAGCTGCCGATCGAGGGGATGACCTGCTCTTCCTGCGCCGGCCGGGTCGAGAAGAGCCTCAACCAGCTGGAGGGCGTGGAGGCGACGGTCAACTTCGCCACCGAACGGGCCAGCGTCAGCTTCGATCCGGCGCGGGTCGAGCCGGAGCGGCTGGTCGAGGCGGTGGAGGGCGTCGGTTACTCGGCCTCGCTGCCGGCGGCGCGGGACGAGGCGGACGAGGCCCCCGCGGCCGACCCCACCGAGCCGTTGCGCCGCCGCCTGATCTTCTCCGTCGCCCTCTCGCTGCCGGTGCTGCTGATCTCGATGATCGAGCCGCTGCAGTTCGAGAACTGGCAGTGGCTGATGTTGCAGCTGGCGACGCCGGTGGTGCTCTGGGGCGGCTGGCCCTTCCACAGGGCCGCCTGGCAGAACCTGCGCCACGGCGCCGCGACGATGGACACGCTGATCTCGCTCGGCACCCTCGCCGCCCTCGGCTGGTCGCTCTACGCGCTGTTCATCGGCGACGCCGGGATGCCGGGGATGACGATGCCCTTCGAGCTGGTGACCGAGCGCGGCGCCGGCGCCGACGAGATCTACCTCGAGGTGGCCGCCGTCGTCACCACCTTCATCCTCGCCGGCCGCTACTTCGAGGCGCGGGCGAAGCGGCGGGCCGGGGCGGCGCTGGAGGCGCTGCTCGACCTCGGCGCCAAGGACGTCGCGGTACTGGACGCCAATGGCGAGGAGCGGCGCGTGCCGGTCTCCGAGCTCGCGGTCGGCGAGCGCTTCGTCGTCCGGCCGGGGGAGAAGGTGGCCACCGACGGGGTCGTCGAGAGCGGCTCCTCCGCCGTCGACCAGTCGCTGGTCACCGGCGAGTCGGTGCCGGTCGAGGTCGGACCGGGGGAGGAGGTGGTCGGCGCCACGGTAAACGTCGGCGGCCGCCTCGTCGTCCGCGCGACCCGGGTCGGGGAGGACACGGCACTGGCGCAGATCGCCCGCCTCGTCACCGCGGCGCAGTCGGGCAAGGCGCCGGTGCAGCGGCTGGCCGACCGGATCAGCGGCATCTTCGTGCCGGTGGTGATCGCCCTTGCCGTCGCCACCCTCGGCTTCTGGCTTGGCAACGGGGCCGGCGCCAGCTTCGCCTTCACCGCCGCGGTCGCGGTCCTGATCATCGCCTGCCCCTGCGCCCTGGGACTGGCCACTCCCACCGCGCTGCTGGTCGGAACCGGGCGGGGGGCGCAGCTGGGGCTGCTGATCAAGGGCCCGGAAGTGCTCGAGTCGACGCGGCGGATCGACACCGTCGTGCTCGACAAGACCGGCACGGTGACCAGCGGCGAGATGACGGTCGTCGCCGTCCACGCCGCTCCGGGCGTGGAGGAGGCCGAGGTCCTGCGCCTCGCCGGCGCGGTCGAGGACGCCTCCGAGCACCCGATCGCGGCGGCGATCGCCGCGCGGGCCAAGCGGGAGTTCGTGCTGCTGCCCGCGGTGGAGGAGTTCGCGAGCGAGCCGGGCATCGGGGTCCGGGGGGCAGTGCAAGACCGGTTGGTCACCGTCGGCCGCGCCTCAGATCCGTCGCTAGGACAAATTCAGCGTTCGCTGAAAAACTGCCCCCATAGGGGCGCAAATTCAGCGAACGCTGAGTTTGTCCTGGAGGCGCGGGGTGAGGCGGAAGCGCTGGGGCAAACCGCGATCACGGTCGCCTGGGACGGCGAGGTGCGCGGACTCATCGTCGTTGCCGACACGGTCAAGCCCTCGAGCCGCGAGGCGATCGCCCAGATGCGGGAGCTCGGCCTGGAGCCGGTGCTGCTGACCGGCGACAACGAGGCGACCGCGAAGGCCGTGGCCGCCGAGGTCGGGATCGAAGAGGTGATCGCCGAGGTGCTGCCGGCCGAGAAGGCGGCGGTGGTCGAGCGGCTGCAAGGCGAGGGACGGACGGTGGCGATGGTCGGCGACGGCGTCAACGACGCCCCGGCGCTGGCCCAGGCCGACCTCGGCCTCGCGATCGGCACCGGCACCGACGTCGCGATCGAGGCCTCCGACATCACCCTCGTCTCCGGCGACCCCCGCGCCGTCGGGGACGCGATCCGCCTCTCCCGCCGCACCCTGGCGACGATCAAGAGCAACCTCTTCTGGGCCTTCGCCTACAACGTCGCCGCCCTGCCCCTGGCCGCCGCCGGCTTCCTCAACCCCCTGATCGCCGGCGCGACGATGGCCTTCTCCAGCGTCTTCGTCGTCACCAACTCGCTGCGGCTGCGCGGGTTCAGCCCGCGTCGCTGAGGATTGCTTAAGTCATTTGGCTAGGCACAAAGAAAAAGAATTATTTCGCCTTATGTTTGTCAGAGCATTCGCCAGTCCGCGCGCAGGGGAGGAGCTTTGTCTATGCCGAGAAGGAAACGAGTCGCCGTTCGCACCGTCATGTCTGTCAGCGCGATGGCGCTCGCTGTTCTCACCTTCACTCCTGGGATCGCCGGCGCGTCTGTGCTGCCGACGACGATCAGCGAAAACTTGACGCTCACCGCCTCCGGTAGCCCCTACACCGGCTCAACCACGATTGCTTCGGGGGCGACCGTCGTAGCTGAACCCGGAGTCTTGGTGAAAAGCGGAACCATCACCGTCAACGGCACCTTGAAAACCAACGGGACGGCGGAACAACCCGTTGTCTTCACCTCTGCAATGGATACCGCCGCTGGTCAGTGGACCGGAATCAAACTCCAAGCGGGGTCTGGGGCATCCCGGTTGAGCCATGTAGAGATTCGGTACGCCAAAACCGCGGTGGCTGCCACCGCCGCGGTTTCTCCTGTTATCGAGGACTCTTTCATCCACCACAACAGCGAAAGAGGGATTTCCTTCTCCAGCGGCGGCGCACCCGAGATCGCCCGCAACCTCGTTGCCGACAACGGCAACAGCGGCATCAGCTTCACCTTCACCGGCAACGGCAACCAGCTGAACATCCACGACAACCTCGTCGACGGCAACAAATCCGGCGGCATCCGCGTTTCGCCCTTCAGCACCGCCACGCTCGGGCACGTCGACTTCTCAGGCAACGAAGTCACCGACAACCTCGGCTCTCCGGCGATCGACTTCCAGGCCCCGACGCTGCCCCCCGACATCGACGAGAACTTCCTCTCGGGCAACCAGAAAAACGGGATCTGGGTCAGCGGCACCGTCGACCAGTCGACCACCTGGCAGGACCGGGGCTACCCCTTCGTCTCCACCTGGTCGGCGATCACCGTTGAAGCCGGCGACACCCTCACCCTCGATCCGGGGACCACGATCAAGGGCGACGGGCGCGGCATGAACGTCAACGGCTCCCTCGTCGCCGACGGCACCGCCACCGAACCGATCACCTTCACCTCGCTGACCGACGACTCGGTCGACGGCGACACCAACGGCGACGGCTCGGCGACCGTGCCGGTGCCGGGGGGTTGGACCGGCCTCGTTTTCCCCAGCGTCAACAACGTCGAACTCAGCTACCTAGCATTCCATTACGCGAAAGTTGCTATTGACATCGAGTACCTCGACACCATCACCGTTAGGAATAGCGACTTCATCAACAACGTCGCGGCGCTGGAGGTCGCGCAAACGGCAGAAAACAACCCAGCATTGGGAGCGCTGCCCTGTGTTCCGCCCTACCTGTCGTGGCTCGTTTCAGTGAATAACTGGTTCGGCCAGACCGGAGTGCCGACGCCGAGTGTTGATGTTGCGAGCGTTATTGGAGCGAAAATCCCGGAAGAATATGAATCGATGTTTGGGGCATTTTCAAGCCTAGCCTCGCTTAGCGCCCCCCTCTATCCGGGAACCGACACGATTCCGTTCTACATCTACTCGTGCCCACCCGCCGGCATTCCGCCGACGCCGATCACCCCGGTGAGCCTCATGGGAATCCCCTTCGAACCCTGGTTCACCGATCTCTAGCCCACGGCGGTGGCCGCCGAGAACCACCGTTCCAGTCGCTCTTGCGTGAAGACGTCTTCGCGTGGCCGCAGCTGGCGGCTGAGGGCGTCGCGGAGGTTCTGGCCCGCTTCGGGGTCGGCGACCAGGCCGTCGAAGATCGGGCCGGCCGCCGCCGGGTTCGGGAAGCGGGCGAAGTCGAAGGACCACTCGTAGTGCTCGCGGGCCCTTTCGTCGCGCCAGGCTTCGTAGCCGTCGAGGCTCTCGTCGGATTCGGTCAGTTCGCCGGCGACGTGGAGGGCCTGCTCGATCGCGTCGGAGATGCCCTGGGCGGTCGAGGGGTTCTTGAAGTGGCCGGCGTCGCCGACCAGCGCCCAGCCCGGGCCGTTCGCCCGGCGGAAGAAGCCGCGCAGCATCGTCTCCGGGGCTAGGTGGATGCCACCGACCTGCTCGGCACTCGCCAGCCACTCGCTGTCGAACCAGTCGTCGAACTTCCGCACGCCTTCGAGGAAGGTCAGCTGCCGCTTCGTCGCGTCGCCGCGGGTCAGCTTCGGGTCGATGCCGAGTATCAGCAGCGAGAGGTCGTCCTCGCAGGGCGACCAGGCCAGCGAGCCGCTCTCGACGACGTCGATGAAGAAGCGATCGCTCGGCGGCAGGCCGCGCCAGTAGCCGAACATGAAGGCCATCTCGCCGGCCAGCGGCCGTTCCTTCTCCAGGCCGAGCAGTTTCGCGACGGTCGAGGCGCGGCCGTCGGCGCCGAGCACCCAGCGCGCCTCGATCTCCTCGCCACCCTCCAGCATCACACCGCGCACCGGTTGATCCGGGGTCCCGGCGCCGATCAGCCCGGTCACCTTCTCGCCGAAGCGGGTCTCGGCACCGGCCGCGACCGCGACCTCGAGCAGCGCCTTGTCCAGCACCGGCCGGGTGATCGTCGCGGCGCGGTCGAAGCCGCCGATCGGGCTGAACTCACCGCTCACCTCGCGCCCGAGGGTCCGGATCCCGTACCCGATCAGGTTCACCCGGTGCTCGGCTTCGATCCGCTCCATCGCCCCCAGCTCGACCAGCCGCGCCAGCGTGTTGGGGAAGAGGCAGTGGGTGGAGAGAACGTTCGCCGGCGGCGGCTCGCGGTCGACGAGCAGGACGCTCCAACCCTGCTCCGCCAACCGCGTCGCCAGCGGCGAGCCGGCGCAGCGAGCGCCGACCACGACCGCGTCGTAGCTGCTGCGCCGGCCGCTCATGACTGCTTCCGCCCCACCGCGATCAGGTACTCCATCTCGAACCTGGCGTCCTCGTCGCTGCCGCGGTTCCACTCGGCGCAGAACTCGCTCAGCACTTGGTCGAACTCCTCGGCCCGGCCCTCTTTCTCGGCGTTGGCGCGGGCGGCGATCGTCGGTCCGTAGCGGTCCTTGAAGTGCTCGCCATAGTCGTCGGGCCGCTCGAAGGCGGTCACCTCGAGCACGCCTTTCTCGACCTTCTCCAGCTCGACCCGGTCGCCGAGCAGCCCGCGCAGGTGCTCCTCGCCACCCCACAGCGGCGGCGGCTGCGCTCCCTCCGGGGGCGGCGGCATGAACTGGCCCATCGCCCGGAAGAGAGCGCCGATCATCCCCTCCGGGGTCCAGCTCAGGAGGCCGATCGTGCCGCCGGGCTTGCAGACGCGGACGAGCTCGTCGGCGGCGGTCTGGTGGAACGGCGCGAACATCACTCCGATCGAGGAGATCACGACGTCGAAGCTGCCGTCCTCGAAGGGCAGGTCGTGCGCGTCGGCCTCGGCCCACTCCAGCTCGACGCCCTCCGCCTCGGCGCGGGCGCGGCCGGCGTCGAACAGCTCGGGGGTGAGGTCGCTGGCGACGACGTCGGCCCCCGCCTGGGCCGCCGGGATGGAGGCGTTGCCGGTGCCGGCGGCGACGTCGAGGACGCGCTGGCCGGAACCGATCCCGGCCGCCTCGACCAGGCGCGGGCCGAGCGGCGTCAGGAAGGTCTCGACCATCGAGGGGTAGTCGCCTGACGCCCACATCTTGCGGTGTTTCTGCCTCAGCTCTGGGCTGGGGCTGGGGGTCTCGGTGCTGGAATTCACTGCGGGATCTCCTTTTGGTTGAAGTTCTGGTCCTTTCTACGCCTGCGCCGGGACTCGATCAACTTCTAGATCTGCAGTTAGGCACTTAAACTAGTCGCAGGGATGCCGGAGAGCTACGGACAGTTCTGCCCGATCGCCCAGGCGGCCGAGGTCTTGACCGAGCGCTGGACCCTGCTGGTCCTGCGCGAGCTGCTGATGGGAAGCACCCGCTTCAACGAGCTGCAGCGCGGAGTACCCCGCATGTCCTCCTCGCTGCTCAGCAAGCGCCTGCGGGAGCTGGAGCGCTCCGAGCTGCTCACCAGGGAGCCGCTGAAAGGGGAGCGGGGGTACTCGTACCGCCTCACGCCCGCCGGCGAGGCGCTGGGGCCGCTGGTCGTCTCGCTCGGGACCTGGAGCCGGGACCATCTGAAGCGGGAGATCAGCGCCCAGGAGGCCGACCCCGCGCTCCTGATGTGGGATCTGCGGCGCAGCGTGCACCTCGATTCCCTGCCCCAGGAGCAGCTGGTCGTCTTCTTCCGCTTCCGCGACGCCGAAGAGGGAAAGCGCGCCTGGTGGCTGGTCGCCGAGAAGGCGAACGCCGACCTCTGCTTCTCGGACCCGGGCTTCGGGATCGACCTCCAGGTCGACGCCGAGACCCGGGCCCTGGCCGAGGTCTGGGTCGGCAAACGGGAGCTGGGGGCGGCGATGCGCTCGAAGCAGGTCCGCGTGACCGGCCCCGAGCACCTGGTGCGGAGCCTGCCCGACTGGATCGGGCTCAGCAACTTCGCCTACGCGGACCCGGCGGCCGAGATGGCCGCCAGGCAGTCCGCGTAATCCTAGGAACGCCCCTCCGTCGCCACCTCGGGCGCTTCCCGCTCGACGTCGATGCGGGGAAGGATGCGCTCGAGCCAGTCCGGGATCCACCAGTTGCGCGGCCCGAGCAGCTGCATCACCGCGGGCACCAGGACCATTCGCACCAGGGTCGCGTCGAGGAAGATCGCCGCGGCCAGCCCGATCCCGAAGAGCTTGAGGAAGACTTCGGGCGAGGCGACGAAGGCGAGGAAGACGACGACCATGATCGCCGCCGCCGCGGTGATCACCCGGGCGGTCTTGGCGAGGCCGTCGGCGACCGCGCGGCGGGTGTCGCCGTCCTTCAGGTACTCCTCGCGGATCCGCGAGATCAGGAAGACCTCGTAGTCCATCGAGAGCCCGAAGAGGATCGCAAACATCATCACCGGCATGAACGGGGCGATCGGCACTTCGTGGTCGATCCCGATCAATTCGCCGACCGCTCCTCCCTGGGCGACCAGGGTCATCACCCCGTAGGCGGCGCTGACCGAGAGCAGGTTCATCACCCCGGCCTTGAAGGAGATGAACGGCGAGTGGAAGGCGACCAGCAGCAGCAGGAAGGAGAGCCCGACGACGCCGATGATGAACAGCGGTATGCGGTCGGTGATGTAGGTGCTCTGGTCCTCGAGCGCGGCGTTGACGCCGCCGACGAGGGCTTCGACGTCCGAGTTGCCGAGCGCGTTCGGGATCACGGTTCCGCGCAGGTGCTCGACCAGCTCCGTGGTCGCCTCGTCCTGGGGGGAGGTGGTCGGGATCACGGTGACGATCGCCGCGGTGCCGTCGGCGTTGAAGCGCACGGGCGGCACGAAGGCGATTCCCTCCTCTTGGCGCAGATCCGCGGCCAGGGCGTCGATCGTCCCCTTGTCACTGGCGCTGGGGAGCTCGGCGGCGATCACCAGCGGCCCGTTCGCGCCCGGGCCGAAGCCCTCGCTGATCAGGTCGTAGGACTGCCGGGTCATCGTGTCCGGCGGGTCGTTGCCGGCGTCGGGGAAGCCGAGGCGCATGCCGAGCGCCGGCGCGGCGAGCGCGAGCAGGATCGCGGTGGCGACGATCGCCGCCGTCCACGGGCGTCGCTGCACCGCATGGCTCCAGCGGGCTGCCGGGGATTCGCCGCCCTCGCCTTCGACCTTGTCGAGGCGGCGACCGAGGATCGGGATCCGCAGCTTGTCGACCCTGGGCCCGAGGTAGGAGAGCAGCGCCGGCAGCAGGGTGATCGAGGCGAGCATCACGACCAGGACCGCCAGCGAGGCCGAGATCGCGACCCCGTACATGTAGGGGAGGCCGGTGAGGAAGAGCCCCAGCACGGCGATGACGACGGTGCCGCCGGCGATGATCACGCTGCGCCCGGCGGTGGTGACCGCCTCGACGACCGCGTCGTGGCGGTCCTTGCCGGACTTCAGCGCGGTTCGGAAGCGGGTCAGGACCAGCAGCGCGTAGTCGATCCCGACGCCGATTCCGATCAGGCCGGAGACGGCGAGGGTCCAGTCGGGGACGTCGATCACGTTCGCGAGCAGGACGATCAGGCCGCCGCCGGATATCCCCAGCCCGACCAGGGCGATGATCAGCGGCAGGCCGGCGGCGATCAGCGAGCCGAAGGCGATCACCAGCACGATCGCCGCTGCCAGGAAGGCGATCCCCTCTTCGTTGGAGCTTTCCTGGGCGCGGAGGATCGGGTCGCCGCCGAGCTCGATCTGGAGGCTCTCGCTGCTGTTGTCTTCGGCCGCCGCGACCAGCTCTTCGCCGTCCTCCTTCGGCACCTCCCAGCCGGGGATCGTCAGCGGCAGCGTCGTCGTCGCGATCGTGCCGTCCTCGGAGACCCGGATCGGCTGGCGCCTCTCGACGTGGGGGACCGCTTCGGCCTTGGCGAAAAAGGCCTCGATTCCCTGTTTCGCGGCGGCGCTCTGGGCGCCGTTCGGGTCCTTCCAGACGACGTAGACTTCCTGCCCCGAGTAACCGTCGAACGCGCTTTCGGTCAGCTCGCTCGCCGCCTTCGACTCGGAGCCCGGGGTGTTGTAGTCGGCTTCGTACTCCCCGGCGAAGGTGGATCCGAGACCGATCAGGACGACGGTGGCGACGATCCAGGCGAGGACCATGCGACCGCGGTAGCGGTAGGAGATGTCGGCGAGGCGGGCGAGGCGGCGGGTCATGGGTCCCTCCGGGGGTAAAGATCGTTAACGACTGGAAAGGTTCAGCGAGGAAACGATTCTTATCACAAACCAACGGGTACTCTTCCCCTCGCTATGACCGCAGACCGGATCGACGGGGACCGTGCTCCCTCCACCTTGGCCTTCCTCCTCTCCCAAGTGGGAATCCATGCCTCGAAGCGGTTCGCGGAGCGGATCGCGGAAGTCGACCTCAACCCGCCGCTGTTTCGGGTCCTCAACCTGGTCGATGCCGCCGAGGGGAAGTCGCAGCAGGCGATCGGCGCCGCGATCGAGGTGCCCGCCAGTCGCATGGTGGCCCTGGTCGACGAGCTCGAGCAGCGCGGCCTGGTCGAGCGCCGCCCGGACCCCGCCGACCGCCGGGTCCGGGCCCTCTACCTGACCGGCAAGGGCAGGCAGACCCTCGCCCGCGGCCGCGAGATCGCGCGGAAGCACGAGGAAGAGCTGACCCGGGGCCTGGCGGCGGCCGACCGCAGGCGCCTGGTCGACCTGCTGCAGAAGATGGTCGACCAGCAGGCGATCGGGAAGGGCGTTCACCCCGGGCTCAGTGGCACCGCGGGGCCCCCTCCCGTCGGCTGACCCCGCGCCGCAACTGCCCTTGCAATCGGCCTCGGCGGGCGGCGCGAGTCGATCGGCCCGCCTACGGTTTACGTCAGGGCCGGCGCGTATGCCGGCTTTCCTCTTACAGGTATGGCGAATCCGACCTCGAAATCGCGCCTGCACTGGCTTTCGTCGCTCCTGGCGGCGGCGCTTGCCCTGCTCGCCTGCGTCGCTCTCGCGGCCACCTCGGCATCGGCCGAGACGAAGTCCGAGAAGCTGGAAAAGGTCGAAGAGAAGATCGAGCACGTCGAGGAGCGCGAAGGCGTCCTGACCTCGGCGATCGAAGCGATGGGGGAGGAAATCTCCGCCCTCGAAGGTCAGGTGTCGGCGCTGCGCAACCAGGAGGCGGCCGCCGAAGAAGAGCTCGCCGCCAAAGAAACCGAGCTGCAGGGGGCCGAAGCCGAACTGAAAGAGGCGCTGGAGCGGCTGAAGACCCTGAAGGCGCGGCTGAAGCGGGCGCTGGTCAACCTGCGCGAGCGTCTGGTCGCGATCTACACCTACGGCTCGACCGACATCACCGCGGTCGTCCTCAGCGCCCAGGACTTCGGCGACATGGTCGCCCAGACCGAATACCTCGACGCGATCAACGAAAGCGACGAGAAACTGGCCGAACGCGTGCGGTCCCTGCGCGACGAAGCGAAGAAGCTGGTGCGGGTGCGCAAGACGGCGAAGCTGACGATCGAAAAGGCGCGCGACCAGATCGCGGCCAAGGAGCAGCGGCTGGAAATCACCCGCTCGACCCTGGAGGCGCGCGAGGGCTCGCTGCTCTCGGCGCGGGCCAAACGGCGGAGCGCCCTCAGCGGCGTAGAAGGCGAGCGCCACGAGCACGAGGAGATCGCCGAGGACCTGCGTTCGCAGATCCAGCAGGAAATCGCCGAAGCAACCGGCGGCCTGCCGCTGCCGGCCGGGCCGCTGCCGACTCCCAGCGCCGCCGGGCTGATCTGGCCGGTCGAAGGAACCTTCACCTCGGGCTTCGGCTACCGCTGGGGCCGGATGCACGAGGGGATCGACATCGCCGCCGCCGAAGGCACCCCGATCCGCGCCGCGGCCTCGGGCACCGTGATCCTGATGCAGTCCGAGTACGAAAGCGGCGGTTACGGCAACTACACCTGCCTCGACCACGGCGGCGGGCTCTCCACTTGCTACGCCCACCAGTCGAGCTTCGCCACCTCGAGCGGCGCGAGCGTCAGCCAGGGCGACCTGATCGGCTACGTCGGCAACACCGGCCACAGCTACGGCGCCCACCTCCACTTCGAGGTCCGGGTCAACGGCGTCGCCACCGACCCGATGGGCTACCTGTAGCGCCGGGGAAATTCAGCGAACGCTGAGTTTGCGCCCCTATAGGGACCTAAATTCAGCGAGCGCTGAGTTTTCAGCTCAGGGCTGCAGCCGCCGGTGGGTCCAGCTGCCGTCCTCTTTGACGTAGAGGAGACGGCGGTGGAGGCGGTCGGGGCTGCCGTGCCAGAACTCGATCAGGTCGGGGTCGAGCCGGTAGCCGCCCCAGCGCCGCGGGCGGTGCAGCGGCTCCGAGCGGTGGGCGAGCGCGCCCGCCGCCTCCCGCAGCTCCGCCGGGTCCGCCAGCGGCCTGCCCTGTTCGGAGGCGACGGTGGTCGCCTGGCCCGCTTGCGGGCGCTCTCCGAAGATCGCGTCCGACTCCGCCTCGCTCAGTTTCGCCACCGGGCCCTCGATGACGATCTGCTGCAGGGTCTCGCGCCAGTAAAGCGTCCCCGCCGCCCGCGGGTTGACCGCGAGGTCGCGGCCCTTGCGGCTCTCGTAGCTGCCGGCGAAGACCAGGGCGGGAGCGATCTGCTTGAGGAGGAGGATCCGGCTCGACGGCCTTCCCTCCGCGTCGGCGGTGGCGAGGGCCAGCGCCCGCGGCTCTCTAACCCCGCGTTCGTCCGCCATCTGCAGCCAGCGCTCGAGCAGCGGCAGCGGGTCCTCGGGCGGCGCCTCGAACTCGGGCAGGACGAGCGTCGGGTCTCCCGAGAGCGTTTCGACCGGCTCGGCCACCGCCCCATCCTCTCTCAAACGGCTGCTATCCCTCGATCTCCATCCGCAGGCGGACGTGGGTCCCCTGCTCGCCCGACCTGATCTGGACCAGGTCGCAGAGCTCGTTGGCGATCCAAAGCCCGCGTCCGCCCACCTGGTCGACCGGCGGGCGCTCCCGGCCGACCAGCGGGTCGGTGATGCGGCCGGCGTCGCGGATGTCGCAAACCAGCTTCTCGCCGTCGCGCCAGATCGCCAGGCTGCCCTCGCCGCCGCCGTGCTGGATGCTGTTGGTCGCCGCCTCGCAGGCGGCGAGGACGAAGTCTTCGTTGCGGCGGCTGCTCAACCCCACCGATCGGGCGAGGCTGGCGACCGCCTGGCGCACGGTCCGCAGGTCGGCTCTGCCGAAGCCGAGCGAGAGGGTGGGGCGATCGGGCTGAGGCAGCGAGCCGTCCAGCGTGAAGTGCTCGGGAGCCGATTCTCGCCCCGGGCCCCCGGGGTGAGAGTGGCTGCGCTTCGCGCCGGCCAGCACCTCGTCGTCGAGCGCGCTGGTGTCGTACGGGCACATCACGGTCAGGGTCCGCTCCTCCCTGAACATCAGGTTGACCAGGTGCTCGTGGCGCTCGCACTCTTCCAACTCGGCGCTGCTGCGCCCGGGGTGGGCCGGTTCGCCGATGCCCCGGACACCGGGCGCATCGGCACTGCTCCGCAGGAAGCATCGCCAAGCCGAGATCAGGCGCGCCGGGTTGCGGCCGATCTCCTCCATCGGATAAAGCGCGACCTCGCCGGCGAGCGGACCGAGCGCCCCGCGCAGCAGCTCGCGACGGTGCTCCGGCAGCGCCGCGATCACAGCTTCCCCCTTGGAGATCCCGGCTTCGAGAAAGGGGACCGCTCCGGCGAGGAACTCGTCGTCGCCTGCGTGGAAGAACGCCTCGTGGCAGAAACCACGCGCCTGCGCTGTGTGCGTCGTCACAGCTGCAGGTCGAGGATCTCGCAGAGGCGGTTGACCACGGGTGGCTGGTCCCGGACCGTGCACCCTGCCGCGCCGGCGAGGTGGCGGACGTGGGCAGCGAGGATTTCGACCCCTCGATGGTCGATGAACTCGAGCTCGCTGAGGTCGAGTGAGACCGGCTGGTTGCCGTCGCAGGCGAAGCCCAGGGCCCGGTCGAAGGTCTCGCTCGAGAACAGGTCCACTTCGCCGGTCAGGGCGAGGCCGCCGCTTTCGCCGAAGAGATGGAAGGGAGCCGGCCCGGCGCAGCCGTTGGCGGCGGGGTGGACCGCCGCCAGGTCGGCGAGAAGCTGGGGCGGCAGGGCCGTCCTGTCGTATCCACAGAGGGCGGAGAGCGATCGCCTCGACAGGATGCGATCGGCGGCGCTCTCCCAGCGGACGTGGGCGTCCCAGGTCTCCGGCTCGGCGACGAGGTCCGTCACCTGGGCCGCCACCCGCAAGCCGCTGTATCCGTCGGCGATGGCCGCCTCCGTCGCCGCCAGGTAGGCGGTCACTTGCGCTTCGGGGTCGACCGGCTCCCCGATTCGGTAGAGGTCGCTCAGCTCGAAGAGGAGCAGGGAGCCCCTGTCGATCAGCGCGCCGACGTTGCCGAGGGGGTCGAGGCGCTCGCGCTGCTCGGCCACCGGTTCGCTGCCTATGTAAGCGAGTCGCTGGCCGGTGCGGAGCCCGTCGGCGAGGAATTCGAGCGTGGCGGCGAGGAACTCCTGACGATCCTCGAAGCCCCAGCACGCGTGGCCGTCATGCCCGAGGCCACTTCCCCCTTCGATGCTCCCGTGCGCCCTCACCCGACGAGTATCTCACCGGTTCCCAATCATTGCTAGAGGACCTTTAACCGCTTCTCCTGAGAGGATGCAGGCGTGTCATCCCCGCCCGTACAGGGGTCCTACGAGGTCGCGCGCGGCGTCGTTCCGCAGGAGAAGATCGACGATGCCCTGCGGCTGCTGCACCTCGACCTCCTGCAGCGAGGCGCCTCCGCCGAGGAGCTGAGCGAGTGGCTCTGGGGGGCGCATTGGTTCCCCCATCTGAGAGAGCGGGAGGAGATCTTCGCCCTGGCAGAGTCGCTGCCGGAGGAGTGGCGGACGGGCCGGATCTGCGACCCGCAGATCCTCCTCCAGTTCCCGCACACCGGTCCCGAGCCGGAGATCAGCTTCCACCTCGACCAGGAGCCGGCCTGGGCGGAAGGGCGGACCTACCTGCGGATCGTCGGCGTCCCCCTCAGCCCCTGGCGCGGCGACAACGGCGGCCTGCTCGTGCAGGCGGCGGACGGGCCGGCGCCGGTCGAGGCGGATCCGGGCGACGCGATCATGATGAGCCCCGACCTACCTCATTCGGGCGGCGTCAACCACTCCGGCCGCCTTCGCTACGGCGTCTACTTCCGCTGGCTGGCCGAGTAGCCGCGCGCAGCTCCATCGTTCGCAGCTCGCGCGCGTAGTCGTGCGCCTCGTCGCGCTCGCAGATCCAGATCTCGTGGCCGGGGCGCTCGTCGACCCGCAGTCCGGCCGAGCGGATCATTGCCTCGACGCAGGCGGGATCGGCCGCCCACCAGTTGGTCGGGTCACCGGCGAGGCGGTGCTCGATGAACGCCGCCCGCGGCCAGCCCGGCTCCAGCAGCCGCTCGCGCTCGCCGATCTCGACGTCGGCCGGCGTGCCCGGCGACTCCTCACCGGGCATCGTCAGCGTCTGCAGGACGAGCGTTCCGCCGACCCGCTCGGCGACGGCGTCGAGCGCCAGGAGCGGGTGGCGCAGGTGGTAGAGGACGCCCATGAAGAGGACGACCTCGAAGGTCCCTTCGACGTCTACGAGGTCGTAGACCGAGCCCTGGCGAAACTCGACCCGGCCCTCCGGATCGAGGTGCCTGGCGGCCCAGCGTCCCTGCTGCAGGTAGTGCTCGTCGAGGTCGAGGGCCAGCACCTCGGCGCCGCGGGAGGCGAGCTGGAAGGCGTAGAAGCCGGCGTTGCAGCCGACGTCCAGCGCGCGGGCCCCGGACAGGTCCCGCGGCAGGCTGCCTTCGATCTGCCGCCACTTGAAAGCGGGGAAGTCGCCGAGCGGGTGCTCGGGGGCCGTCTGCCTGCCATCGGGAAGGTGCAGGTTGTGGAACCAGGGGCCGAGCTCGACGATCGCGCCGGGGACCTCGAGCGTCACCGGGCCGTCACCCCCGCGATCTCCTCCTCGAGCCGTTCGCAACGGCGCTCGGCGGTGTGCTCGGCGAGGACGCGCCCCCGGGCCGCCGCGGCCATCTCCCGGCGCGAGCTCTCACGGACCTGGTTGAGGTAGTCGAGGACGTCCTCCGTCGAGTCGGCGATCAGGATCTCCTTGTCGGGGATGAAGATCTCGTCGAGCCCCTGCCACCAGTCGGAGATCACCGGCACGCCGCAGGCCGCCGCCTCGAACAGCCGCACGCTCGGCGACCAGCCGGCGGCGCGCATCTCGGCGCGGGTGACGTTGAGGGAGAAGCGCTGGCCGGCGTAGAAGGAGGGATGCCGGGTCGGGGGGACGTGCTCGATCCGCTCCACGTTCGGCGGCCACCCGATCTCCTCGGGGTACTGCGGTCCGGCGACGACGAAAGCCTCCTCCTTCGCCTGCCGCGCCGGCTCGATCAGCATCCGTTCCAGGGCCGGCTGGCGGTCGTCGCTGTAGGTGCCGAGATAGCCGAGGTCCCAGTCCCGCCTGGCCTCCATCGGCCGGTAGGTCCGGGGGTCGACCAGGCAGTAGAAGGCGATCGCACGGCGGGCGCCGAACTCGTCCTCCAGGACCTCCAGCGTCGGCCCGCCGGTGAAGGAGAGGTAGAGGTCGAAGCGGCCGACCAGCTCGCGGGAGAGGTACTCGCTCTCGCCGCGGCGCAGCTTCTCGAGCGTGACCGGGGTGTCGATGTCGTAGAAGGCGGTGACGCCGCCGGCGTTCTCCAAAGCCCACTCGGCGACGGCGACCCCCTCCGGGACGTAGGAGCCGACGACGACGAGGTCCGCCGCGGCGACGTCCTCGCGGTGCCGCTCCGCCAGCTCGTCGAGCGAGCTGTACAGGGAGGTGCGCCCTCCGGGCGGCTCGGGCAGGTCGCGATGCTCCGCGTACCAGGGAACGTCGCGCTCGCAAAAGAGCACCTCGTGGCCGCGCCTGCCGAGCTCGCGGACCAGCGCCCGGTAGTTGGTCGCGTGCCCGTTCCCCCAGGAGGAGGTGATCGAGAGGCCGCAGAAGACGATCTTCATCTTGCCGGCGCCCCCCTGAGGATCGCCTCGACCTGCTCGGCGCGGCGGTCGTAGGTGTGCTCGGCCAGCACCCGCTCGAGGGCCGCTTCGCCTATCTGCCGCGCTCGTTCCGGATCGAGCCCCTCGACCAGCTCGGCGACCTCGGCGCCGTCGCGGGCGACCAGCACCTCCTCGCCCGGCGCCAGGAACTCCTCGATGCCGTCCCAGGCGTCGGTGACGAGGCAGGCCCCGGCCCCGGCCGCCTCGAAGACGCGGGTCGCCGGCGACCAGCCGTTCGCCGCCATGCTCTCGCGGCTTACGTTGAGGACGGCGAGGGCGCTGCGGTTGAGCGCGTTGTGGTCGCCGGGGGAAACGTGGCCGAGACGGCGGAGGTTGGCGAGCCCCGCTACCCGGTCCTCCCAGCCGCTGCCGCCGAGCAGGAACGAGCGCTGCGGCAGCGCCTCGACGGCACGGAAGAAGAACTCCTCGACCCGGGCCTCGCGGTCGGGCAGGCGGTTGCCGAGGAAGGCGAGGTCGCAGGCGAGCTCGGGGCGCGGCGGCTCCGGGTGGTGGGTGACGGGGTCCAGCGCGTTGTAGACCGGGACGCAGGCGCGGGCGCCGAGGGCGGCGTAGCGGTCGACCACCGGCTGCCCGCCGCCGTAGGTGAGGACCATGTCGTAGCGGCCGACCAGCTCGCGCAGCGGGTTCTCGGCATCGGCTTCCATCGAGGCCAGGGTCGCGGGCGCGTCGACGTCCCAGAAGATCCGCACCTCCGGCCCCTCGAGCTCGGCGACCGCTTCCTCGAGGAGCGCGTCGTGGACGCCGACCCCGCTCGCCTTGACGACCACGTCCGCCTCGGCCGCGCCGGCGACGACCGCGCACACCGCCCGCTCGTCGCGCGGCTCGTAGACGACCACCTCGGCCCACTCGGGGTCGTCGATGTCCCGGTGGGCCTGGCGGTCGAAGGCGTCGGGTTCGTAGAAGGTGACGCGGTGGCCGCGGGCGTCCAACGCTCGCACGATCCCGCGGTAATAGGTGCAGGCGCCGTTCCAGTAGGCGGAGACGAGACTGGAGCCGAAGAAGGCGATCCTCATCTCGTCGCCGTGGGCTGATTTTCAGCGTCCGCTGAATTCGCGCCCCTATGGGGTCCAAAATTCAGCGAGCGCTGAGTTTGTCCAGGAGGAGGGGCGCCGCGCAGCTCGGCCTCGATCGCCAGTAGCTCGTCGACGCGGTGGGCGCAGGTGTGGCGGCCGCGGACCGTCTCCAGGCCGTTCGCCCGCAGCCACGCGGCGAGCTCGGGGTCGGCGAGGACGGCCCGCATCGCCTCCCGCATCTCCTTGCCGTCGCGGACGAGGAGGTAGTCCTGCCCGGGGCGGAAGAGGCCCTCGGCGTCCTCCCAGGGGGAGCAGATCAGCGGGATTCCGCAGGCCATCGCCTCGAACGGGCGGATGGTCGGGATCCCCGGTAGCGCCTGCACGTAGGGACGGCGGGGGACGTGGACCGTGAGCCGGTGGCGGGCGAAGAGCTCCGGCGCGCGGTGGTTGGCGACCCAGCCGCGATAGCGGAGGCCGGCGAGGCGGATTCGTATCTGCGCCGGCCGCGGGTAACGGACGCCGTGGATCGACCCTCTCAGCCCCAGCTTCCGCGCCGGCCGCAGCAGGAACTCGTGCAGCTCCGCGCTGCGCTCGTCGTCGCCCCAGTTGCCGATCCAGACCAGGTCCCTCTCGGGCTCGATCCCGGGGAGCGGCTGGAAGACGCGGGTGTCGGCGGCCTCGTGCCAGGTCCAGGCCCGTCGCGCCCAGCCGCACTCGAGGTAGATCCGGCGGATCACCTCGCCGTAGGCGAGGACTCCGTCGTACTCGGAGAGATCGAACCGCGCCATCTCCTCCGGCGCCGTCGCCGCCCGGTGGTGGGTGTCGTGGAAGAGCAGGCGGTAGCCGCCGTGGCGGGCGCGGTGGTCCCCGATCCGCTTGACCAGGGCCGGGTCGTTCCACTCGTGGACGAGGACGAGCTCGGCGTCCTCGAGCGCGGCCCCGAGGTCGAGGGTCCTGAGGTCGTACTCGCGGCTGGAGAGATCGGGGAAGGCCGTCTCGAAGTCGCGCAGCGGACCCGCCCCGTGCTCGCGCTCGAGGTTGGCCCGGCTCCAGCCGTCGGCCGGTTCGAAGACCTCGACGCGATGCCCCCGCCCCCGCAGCTCGGAGACGACGCCGCGCAGGAAGTGGGCGTTGCCGTGGTTCCAGTCGGAGACGAGCGAGTGCGAGAAGACGACGACCTTCACGCGTAGGCCACCTCCCGGGTCGCGACCAGCTGTTCGTAGAGCCGCCGGTAGGCGTGGGCGGTCCGCTGAATCGAGAGCTCGGCGGCGCGGCGCTGGGCGCGGCGGGCCAGGTCGGAGCGCAGCGGCCGGTCCTCGATCAACGCTTCCAGCGCCTCGTGCAGGGCGCGCTCGTCGTCGGGCTGGATGAAGATCGCCGCGTCCCTCCAGAGCTCGCGCAGCGAGGGGACGTATCCCAGCACCAGCGCGCAGCGGTCCCTGGCGGCCTCCAGGATGCCGAGCCCGAACGGCTCGTAGCGGGCGGGCGCCGCGTAGATCGAGGCGCTGTGGCGGAGCTCGGCCAGGGCGACGGGGTCGAGCACGCCCACGCTTTCGGCGTGCCGCGTCTCGCCCTCGGGGCCGAGATCGCCGGCGACCGTCACCGGCCAGGCCAGGTCCTCGGCGGCGGCGTCGAGGGCCGCCAGGTTCTTCGCCGGGTCCCAGAAGCGCCCCGAACCCATCACCAGCTCCCGCTTCTCGGTCTCGGCCGGGGCCATCGGAACCGAGGAGCCGTTGTGGATGACGATCGCGGTGGCTGGGCGCAGCTCGTGGTCGCGTTCGAGCTCGTGCAGCATCGCTCGCGTCGGGGCGACCACGGCGTCGGCGGCGAGCAGGCCGGCGCCCATCTGCTCGCGGTAGCGGTCCCACTCGGCCGGCGCCTCCTCTCCGTGCACCGCCCGCCACCAGGAGAGGACGCAGGAGTGGGCGACGAGGACCGTCGGCGCCCGGAACGGCAGCGACCCGTGGGCGTAGGAGCAGAGGTGGACGACGTCGGGGCGCTCCTCCTTCTCGAGCGAGAGGAGCCACTCGCCGGCGGCGGCGACGTCCTGCCACGGGTTCTCCATCCACTCCAGCCGATGGTCGCTCTCATGGACCCGCGCCGGCATCGTCGCCCGCTGCTCGGGCCGCAGCGGCGGCCCCATCGTCGCGACGACGGCCTCGATCCCCTGCGCCTCCAGCGCCGCCGCGAGCTCGGCCGTGTAGGTGAGGACGCCGCCGACGGTGTCCGTGCTGAGCAGGACTTTCATCGGCCGGCCTCAGCGTAGACGGCGTCGAGCACCGCGGCGACCAGCTCCAGCTCGTCGGCGGCGGGGTCGTAGCCGCCGTCTTCCGTCAGCTGCCGCGCCCAGGCCTCGATCGCGCGCCCGCCCCAGGCGTCGGGCGGCTCGACCAGCGGCTCGATCGAGGTGCCGTGCCAGAGCTCGGCGCGGAAGTCGTAGAAGGAGCCGCCGACGTTGCGGACGGAAACGGCGCCGTCGGTTCCCCAGGCGGTGCATTCGAAGGCGCACTCGCCACCCGCCGGCTGAAACCAGGAGCAGGCGAGGCGGGCACGCACCTCGTCGTCTCCGAGGGTCAGCTCGGCGCTGGCCTGGTCCTCGACCGCGTGGCCCTGCAGCGAAAGCGTGCGCGCCGTCTCGACCTCGTAATCGGTGGCGCCGGTCAGCCAGAGGGCGAGGTCGACGAGGTGGGTGCCGAGGTCGATCAGGCAGCCGCCGCCGGAGAGCTCGGGATCCGTGAACCAGGTCTTGTCCGGGCCGTAGGCGTTGTGAAAGGCGAGGTCGAGCGAGTGGACCAGGCCGATCTCCCCACGGTCGACGATCGCCCGTGCCGCCCGCAGCGCCTCGACGTGGCGGTAGGAGAGGTCGACGGCGAGCAGCCGATCCGCCTCGCGGGCGGCCCGCAGGACCCGCCTCGTCTCCTCGGCGTCGCGGGCGAGCGGCTTCTGGCAGAAGACCGCCAGACCTCGCTCCAGCGCTGCCACGGCTTGGGCGGCGTGCAAGGCGCTGGGGGTGGCGATCACGATCCCGTCGAGCTCGTGCTCCAGCAGCCCGTCGAGCGATTCCGCCAACGCCGCCTCCGGCGCCGCCTCCGCGGCCGCCTCCAGCGCCTGCCGCTGGAGGTCGGCGACCGCAGCCACCTGCGCCCGCCCGTCCCGCGCGAGCGCCTCCATCCGGTGGCGGCCGATCCAGCCGACGCCGAGGAAGCCGAGGCGGGGGAGGGTGGTGACGGTCATGCCACCACCAGCGCCTTGACGAAGCCGTCGGGACGCTCGACCGCGGTGTCGAGAGCTTCGTCGACCTGGTCGAGGCCGAAGCGGTGGGTGTAGAGGGGCGAGGGGTCGAGGCGACCCTCGGCGACCGCGGCGGCGGCCTCGCGGATCCCAGCGACGTAGACCGCGGGGTCGCGCTCGTGGGCGTTGACGACGTCGAGGCCGCGCCAGTTCCAGAGCTGCATGTCCACCTGGCGGGGACCGTCCTGGTGGAAGCCGGCGACGACGAGCCGGCCCCGGGTGCGGGTCAGGGGTCCGGCGACGTCGAGGGTCGCCTGGACGCCGGCGGCCTCGATCACCACGTCGCAGAGCTCGCCTTCGGTCAGCTCGCCGACCCGCTCGGCCACCGGCTCCCCGAGCGCGATCGTCGCCGCGGCACCCATCGTCGCCGCGGTCTCCAGCGCCGAGCGCCGCCGCGAGATCGCCAGCACCCGCGCGCCGGCGGCCGCGGCGAGTTGCACGATCACGCAGCCGAGAAAGCCGGCGCCGACCACCGCCACGGTGTCGTCCGCGCGGATGCCGCTGCGCCGGACCACGTTGACGGCGCAGCCGAGCGCCTCGCCCGGAAAGGGCCCCGTGCCGTCGGGCAGCCGCACGAGGTCGGCGGCGCGGGCGACGTCGTAGTCGGCGTAGGCGCGGTAGGTGAGCCCCGCGACCCGGTCGCCTTCGCCGAGGCCGCTGACGCCGGGGCCGACCGCGTCGACGACGCCCCAGCCCTCGTGCCCGGGAGCCCCGGGCGGCTGCGGGTAGTCGAACCAGGGGCGTCCCGACCAGACTGGGAGGTCGGACCCGCAGACGCCCGAGCCCTCCAGCCGCAGCCGCACCTCGCCCTCGCCGGGCACCGGCAGGGGAACGTCGACCAGCTCGACCGAGCCGCTCTCGCGGATGACCGCCGCGCGCGGCATCAGCTCGTGTTCGGCTGGACCTTCAACCGGGATCGACTGGTGTTGGACATGTAATAGAGGTGTCCCCCTGGCGCCAAGGTCCGAAACCGCACCTGGGGCGCCCACCGCCTACAGGCTGAGCCCCCGCGCGACCAGCTCTCCGTGCGCGGAATCCAACCTGTCCTCCGCGGTCTGCCCGTCCAGCCACTCGGCCAGCTCGGCGATCCCGTCGTCGAGGGCGATCCGCGGCTCGTATCCGAGCACTTCGCGCGCCGACGAGATGTCGGCGAAGCAGTGGCGGATGTCGCCGACCCGGTACTTGCCGGTGACCTCCGCCTCGAGATCCTCGCGCCCGGTCACCCGCGCCAGGCGGGCGGCGATCTCGCGCACGGTGACGCTCTCGCCGCTGCCGACGTTGATCGCCCGGCCGGCGGCCTCGTCCCGGTCCAGGGCGAGGGCGCAGGCGCGGGCGACGTCGTGGACGCTGACGAAGTCCCGGCGCTGCTCGCCGTCCTCGAAGATCAGCGGCGGGCGGCCGTTGAGCAGGCGACCGCCGAAGATCGCCAGCACGCCGGTGTACGGGTTGGAAAGCGCCTGATCCGGACCGTAGACGTTGAAGAAGCGCAGCGCCGTCGTCGGGACGCCGTAGGAGGAGCCGAAGAGCAGGCACATCCGCTCCTGGTCGTACTTGTTGAGCGCGTAGATCGAGGAGAGGCTCGGCGTCTTCGACTCCGGCGTCGGCTCGAAGCTCAGCTCGCGGCCGTCGGGAGCCCGCGGCTCCCAATCGCCCCGCTCGAGCTGGGCGCGGTCGCGTTCGACCGCCGGCGCGATCTCGCCGTCGCGGGTCCGCGCCAGCCCCTCGCCGTAGATGCTCATGCTCGAGGCGACGACGAGGCGGCGGACGTCGCGCTCCAGCATCGCCTCCAACAGCACCCCGGTGCCGACGGTGTTGACCGAGCAGTAGTCGGCGATCTCGTACATGCTCTGGCCGACTCCGACCCGGGCGGCGAAGTGGACGACCGCGTCAACGCCGTCGAGCGCGTCGGAGACCGCGGCGGGGTCGCGGACGTCGCCTACGACCAGCTCGACTTCGCGCTCGAGGTAGGCGGGTCGCACGCGCTCGGGGTGGATCTGCGGGTCGAGGCGGTCGAGGGCACGGATCTCGTGCCCGTCGCGGAGGAGGTGGCGGGCGAGATGGGAGCCGATGAAGCCGGCGCCGCCGGTGATCAGGATTCGTTCGGGCAAGGCGATGACCCCTCGCTAATGGATCAATGACTTGATGTACAAGCAAGTACCTTCCTGTTGCCGCGCCTAAACGCAACCGCGGCGGCGGTTAACAATCTGAGCTGTGAGCGATCGATCGAAGGCAGTCCGAGTGGCAGTGCGGGGGAAGGTGCAGGGCGTCTTCTTCCGCGACACGACGGTCCGAAAGGCCCGGGAGCTGGGCATCCTCGGCTGGGTACGGAATGCCGAAGACGGCACCGTCGCGGTCCACGCGGAGGGGCCGGAGCCGGCGGTCGAGGAGCTCCTCGACTTCCTCGCCGAGGGACCGCCGGAGGCTCGGGTCGAGGGGACCGAGGTCGAGGCGGCCAAGGTCGAGGGCCACGAGCAGTTCGCGATTCGCGGCGTCAGCGCCGGCGCCTTCGTCGTCCAGGAGCACTGGGCGACCGCGCACCACTTCGACCTCCGGCTCGAGGTCGACGGGGCGATGCGCTCCTGGGCAGTGCCCAGGGGCCCCTCGATGGACCCGGCGGTGAAGCGGCTGGCGATCGAGGTCGCCGACCACACGATCGAGTACAACGACTTCGAGGGAGAGGTCGACGGTGGCCGGGTGGCGATCTGGGACCGCGGCACCTACGAGCAGGGCGGCCGAGTGCCCTGGCCGGAGGCGCTGGAGCGCGGCCACGCCGTCTTCGTCCTCCACGGCGAGAAGCTCGAGGGCGGCTTCGCCCTGCAGCGGACGCGCCGTGGGGAGAAGCCGCAGTGGCTGCTGATCAAGCGCAAGGACGAGTTTGCCCGGCCGGGCTCCGGCTAGCGACGTAGAGCCCGATCGCCACCAGCGGGGTGATGAAGTCGGCCCAGAGCAGGAGGCCGGTGTTGTCGGGATCGTGGTTGTCGTGGACCGCGGCCTGGTGGATGTGCCCGTAGGCGTCGCCGAGGTAGGAGATCGAGAGGGCGATCACCGCGGCGAGGAGGAAGCCGTCGCGGAAGCGGGCGCAGAGGACGCCGAGCACCCCGATCGCGAGGTCGCCGAAGCCGACCTCGGTCTGGAAGCCGCCGTCGCCGTTGGTGTAGCCGATTTCCCGCGCCATGTCGGGGCCGTCGAAGAGGTGCAGCATCGCCCCGAGGATGCAGGAGATCCCGAACCCGACCACCATCCACCAGACGAGGAAGATCTCGATCGTGCGGCCGGCGCTGTGCGGCTGGCTGTCGCGGTGGACGTGGATCGCGGCGCCGATCAGGGCGATCGCGGCGAAGAAGAGGAAGGGCATCGCCGCCCTCATCGGCTCAAGCCAACGTAAAGGCGAGCCGATGTAGACGTCGGTGGACAAATCGTCTAAAGGATGTGAGCGGTCGCGGAAGGTCGCCTATGCCTCGCTGGGGCTGCTCTCGGCCCTGCTCGTCTTCTATGCCGCCGTCACGCTCTGGACCCTCGGCAGCGCGTCCCTGCAGGACGTGGTCGGCCGCTGGGTCTACGACGCCGTCGTCCTCGGCGCGGCCCTCGTCGTCCTCTGGAGGGCGGCGACGGCAAAGGCCGAGCGGGGGGCGTGGCTGGCGCTGGGGCTCGGGCTGTTGCTCTGGGCCCTCGGCCAGACCTACTACTCCGCGGTCCTCTACTACGCCAGCCCGGCCCCGTTCCCCTCGCCCTCAGACGCGCTCTTCCTCGCCTTCTACCCCGCCAGCTTTCTGGCGCTGGTCCTGCTGCTGCGGGCACGGCTTCCGCAGCTGGAGCCGTTGGCCTGGGTCGACGGGCTGATCGGGGCCCTGGCGGTGGCCGGGGTCGCCGCGGCGCTGATCTTCCCGCCGGTGCTGGAAGCGCTCGGCGGCGAGCCCCTGGGGGTGGCGGTCAGCCTCGCCTACCCCGCCGCCGACCTGGTCCTGCTCGGACTCCTCAGCGGCGCCTTCGCCGTCTCGGGATGGCGGGCCCAGGGGACCTGGCTGCTGTTCGCCTTCGCCCTCCTCCTCTTCGGCGTCTCCGACGTGGTCTATCTCTCGGTCCTCGGTCAGTCGACCGCGGCTCTCAACTTCGCCAGCGTCGGCTGGCCGCTCGCCTTCCTGCTGCTGGCCGTCGCCTCCTGGCTGCCCCGGGCCGAAGCCGGCGCCGCCGCCGACCGGGCAGAGCGCAGCCGGATCGTCGCGCCGATCGCGATGGCGGTGACCGGGATCGCCCTCCTCGCCGCCGGCAGCTTCATCCCGATCGGCACGCCGGCGGTTGCGCTGGGTGTCGCCTGCCTCGCCGCGGTGCTCGCCCGCCTCGTCATCACCTTCGACCAGAACAGGCGGATGCTGGCCGCCAGCCACGAGGAAACGGTCACCGACGCTCTCACCGGCCTCGCCAACCGGCGCCGGTTGATGGCGGACCTGGAGCGGGTGATGGCGGCGACCCCGCCGGAAGCGATGGTCCTCGGGCTGTTCGACCTCGACGGCTTCAAGGCCTACAACGACAGCTTCGGCCATGCCGCCGGCGACGACCTGCTGCGCCGTCTCGGCCAGCAACTGGATGCGGCGGTCCAGCCGCACGGGCGCGGCTACCGGCTCGGGGGCGACGAGTTCTGCGTCCTCGCCTCGACTCGGGAGCTGCCGGCGGACGAGATCTGCGAGGCGGCCGAAGAGGCGTTGTCCGACCGCGGCAAAGGCTTCGAGATCGGCGCCTCCTGGGGCAAGGTCCTGATCCCGGTCGAGGTGGCGACGGCCTCCGACGCGCTGCGCCTCTCCGACCGCCGCATGTACGCGAACAAGGGCCTGCGCGCCGGCTCGGCCCGCAGTCAGACCCGCGGCGTCCTGCTGCGGGTCCTGCACGAGCGCGAGCCGTCGCTCGAGCGCCACCTCGAGGGGGTGGCGAGCCTCGCCGCGGCCTTCGGCCGTTCGCTCTCGCTCGACGCCGAGGAGCTCGACGTCCTCGTCCGCGCCGCCGAGCTGCACGACATCGGCAAGATCGCGATTCCCGACGAGATCCTCCACAAGCGCGGCAGCCTCTCGGCCGAGGAGTGGGCGCTGATGCGCAAGCACACCCTGATCGGCGAGCGCGTGCTCGAGGCCGCCCCCGCCTTCGGCCAGGTGGCGAAGCTCGTGCGCTCGACCCACGAGCGCTGGGACGGCGACGGCTACCCCTACGGGCTCGCCGGCCGCGAGATCCCCCTCGGCTCCCGCGTCATCCTCATCTGCGACGCCTACAACGCGATGGTCGAAGGCCGCCCCTACCGGCCGGCGGTCACGAAGGAGGAGGCTCTGGAGGAGCTGCGGCGCTGTGCCGGCACCCAGTTCGACCCCGAGCTGGTCCGGACCTTCGCCGAGAAGGTGATCCCGGCCCTGGATCAGAGCCGGCGGCTGGTCTCCTCGTCCGGCTTGCCGTCGAAGTAGCGGTCCAGGACCCGCCGGAAGACCGGTTGCTCTGGCGCGGCGGCGGCGAAGAGGGTCATCGAGGAGCGCAGCTTTACCGCGTCGATCCCGCCGAGGATCTCCTCCGCGGAGAGCTCGTCATGGCCGAGGATCGCTTCCGCGCAGGCGACCAGGCGCGGGCCGAGGACGGGGTGGGCGAGGTAGTCGTGCGCTTCGGAGGTCGAAGCGATCGCGTACCGGCGTGACATCTCGCTGCGGCCCAGGCCGGCGATCTGCGGGAAGACGAACCACATCCAGTGGCTGGTCTTGCGCCCGGCGCGCAGCTCCGCCAGCGCTCGCTCGTAGGTGGCGCCGCCGTCCTGGGCCTCGACGAAGCGCTGCAGCCGTTCGTCCTCCACGGGGTGAGCCTACGGCTACGGTTCCCCGATGGCGGTGACCCTCGACGAGCTGGTGGTGGCGGACCCGCCGGAGTCGTGGGAGGCGTGCGGGTTCCAGGTGGAGGGCGCGACCTGCGTCCTCAGTGACGTCCGCATTCGCTTCGCCAAGGAGGAGGGGAGAGGGCTGATTCGGTGGTCGCTCCGCGGCGTCGACTCGGTCGAGCTCGACGGGCTGCCGACCGATCTCTCGGATCGGCCTCCGCCCGCCGACTCACCCACCCACCCCAACGGCATCGCCTCGCTCGACCACGTCGTCGCGATCTCCTCCGACCTCGACCGCACGGTCGCGGCGCTGGTGGCGGCGGGTCTCGACCTGCGCCGCATCCGCGAGGAGCCCACCCCGGCCGGCGCCCCGCGCCAGGCCTTCTTCCGCCTAGGCGCGACGATCCTCGAGGTCGTCCAGGAGCCGCCCGAGGCGACCGAGCGCCACGGGGGAGACCGACCGGCGTTCTTCTGGGGCCTGGCCCTCACCGCCCCCGACCTGGAGCAAACCGCCGAGTTCCTCGGCGACCGCGTCAGCGAGGTCCGCGACGCCGTCCAGCCAGGACGCCAGATCGCGACTTTGCGGCGAAGCGCCGGACTTTCCGTCCCGGTGGCGCTGATCACGCCGCCGTAGGGGGAGAGAGGTGACCGGCCTCTTGCTTATCTGGGGTGTCGCGGTTCGCTTGTACTGCTCTGATCCTCGTTGTCTCCCTGGCAATGGCGGATGCCGTGCTCTCACCGGCACCGGCTCCGACGCACCCCGACTTCATCGACACCGTCCTCGCCAGCAGGGCGGTGGTCGCCGCGATCAGAATCGCTCTCATCTTCGCGGCTCTCTTCGTGGCCCTTTCGGTTATGGCGCTGATCGTTCAGAGGAGATGGCTGACGCGAGTGGGGCCTGTAGAGGTCTCGGAAGAGCTGCCCGTTCTCCTCGCAGAAAACAAAAGCCTGAAAAAGAAATTGGCAGCTGAAGAACAGGTCATTGACAACCTGAAAAGCCAAGTTGCGTACTCACAGCAACTGGTAGATAAGGGAGACTTATGAGCTACGTGAAAATCCCGAAAGAGAACTACGACAAATTGCTTGAAGTGTTCGAGAGCATGATCGAGGAAGCCGACAAGGCCAGCGCGCGGATCAAGCAGACCCTGCGCGAAGCGGAGAAGGAAAGCGAGCGCAGGCGAGAGGTATTCCGCCGCGCCGGCCTCCTCCGCGACTAGCTAGCCGCCCAGCCAGGGCATACGATTCCCCCATGGGCGAGTTCCGCTACGAGGGGCACCGGATCTCCTACGACTCCTACGGGGAAGGCAAGCGACTGCTGGTCCTCGTCCACGGGCTGCTGATGAATCGCCACATGTTCGACCGGCTGGGGCCGGAGCTGGCGGAGCGGGGGAACCGGGTCATCACCCTCGACGTGCTCGGGCACGGGCGCTCCGACCGGCCGGAGGACCTGCGGCTCTATTCAATGCCGCTGTTCGCGCGCCAGGTGGTGGCGCTGCTCGATCACCTGAAAGTCGAGGACGCCGTGGTCGGCGGCACCTCGCTCGGCTCCAACATTGCCCTGGAGGTCGCGGTGCGCCACCCCGACCGGGCGCGGGGCCTCTTCATCGAGATGCCGGTGCTGGACAACGCCCTCTCCGCCGTCGCCGCCCTCTTCGCGCCGGTGCTGCTCGGCCTCAAGTTCGGCCGGCCCTTCTTCGAGGGTCTCTCGCTGGCCGCGCGAGCGATCCCCCGCACCCACTACCTCGCCGACATCGCCCTCGATTGGGTGCGGCAGCGGCCCGGGCCCTCCCAGGCCGTCTTCGAGGGGCTGCTGCTCGGCGAGACGGCTCCGCACCGCGAGGACCGGGTGAAGATCGAGCACCCGACCCTGATCGTCGGCCACCACCGCGATCCGCTGCACCCCTTCAGCGACTCCGGGATGCTGCTCGAAGAGCTGCCGAACGCGCGCCTGGTCGAAGCCAACTCGATCCTCGAGTGGCGCCTCAACCCGGACCGGCTGAACGACGAGCTGAGCGGCTTCCTGGAGGAGATCTGGGCGCCGAAGCTGCGCGCTGTGGCGGCTGGCTAGGGCCGCTGTCAGACTTACTGGCCAGTGAGCCAAATCTCTGACGACAAGCGCCTCGAACGCGAGGCCGAGTTCTCGACGATCTCCGGCCACGAGATCAAACCGCTCTACACCGAGGCCGACGCCGACGTTGACGGTGGGGAGAAGGTCGGCGAGCCCGGCTCCTATCCCTTCACCCGCGGCCCGTACCCCTCGATGTACCGGGGGCGACTCTGGACGATGCGCCAGTTCGCCGGCTTCGGCACCGTCGAGGAGACCAACGAGCGCTTCCACTACCTGCTCGACCACGGGCAGACCGGCCTCTCGACGGCCTTCGACATGCCGACGCTGATGGGCTACGACTCCGACCACCCGCGCAGCCTCGGCGAGGTCGGCCGCGAGGGCGTCGCCGTCGACACCCTCGCCGACATGGAGCGGCTGTTCGAGGGGATCCCGCTCGGCGGCGTCACCACCTCGATGACGATCAACGCGCCGGCGGCGATCCTGCTCGCCTTC
>DATEOT010000079.1:0-31979 GCA_035273795.1 Solirubrobacterales bacterium
AGAGGGCGCGGGCCAAGACGGAGCCGGGTGAGGCTCGCCCGGCCCCGGCCGGGGTGCCCGCCGCCGAGCCGGCTTGAGAAGTCCGTTGCGGGGATCGCGGGCCACGGGATGCGGATCACTAGAAACTTCTTGAATAATTAGTCTGTCTGGATCAGACCATCACTAACAAGGGGACTAGCAGAATGCGCAGCTTGAAAAAAGTAGGAACTCTCATAGTCGTTGTCTTCGCACTCGGCGCCGCCAACGCCTCGGCGGCTGAATTCACAGCCAGCGCCACCGGCGAACTGAGCGCCAAAGCCCTGAGCATCCAGGCGTGGACGTTCACCGGGCACAGCTCCATTCCCAACAAACAATACAAATGCACCACCACCACGGCGCAGGGCAAAATCGAAAAAACCGCACTGACTTCCCTGCATATGACGATGTTTTACAACCTGTGCACCATCTTCGGCTTCGTGACGCCGGGTTCGACGGGCTTCACATTCGTGTTTCACGCGAACGGTACGGTTGACATCACGAACAAAATCGCGATCCCCGCCTCAGGCGCCGCCTGCAGCATCGTCATCGAACCGCAATCGGCGCTCGGCTCGGTGACCTGGGACAACAACAGCGGCAAGCTCGTCCAGACAATCAACCTCAGCGGGGTCACCTACACCTCCACGGGATTCCTCTGCGGCCCCTCGGGAACCAACGGCTCGTACACCGGGACTAATGAAATCTCGCGGGTCGGCGGCGGATCTCTCAGCTTCGATCCTTGATCCCTCCGAACAACTGAGGCCTGGCGGGCCGGGGGCGGAGCCCGACCCGCTCGCCATCAGCGGGCACCGTCGAAGAGTGGCCGGAGTAGCGGCCGATCAGGGTGGGTAGCTGGCGTAAGCATGTACTGCCGGCTACTCCTTTCGGCGGCGCTTGCTTGTGCCGCCTTCTTTGCGCTCCCCGGTATAGGGAGCGCCGCCCCCAGCTGCGCCGAAGGGCCCGAAACCGTCGGAACGACGACCATCGGCACGCCGTGCGCTGACGTGATCCGCCTGCCGCGTGGGGTCACCACCGCCCGCGGCGAAGGGGGCGACGACCTGCTCTACGGCCAGCGCGGCAACGAGAGCCTCTTCGGCGGCGAAGGCTCCGATCGGCTGTTCGGCGGCGTCGGCGACGACCGGCTGCGCGGCGGCCCGGGCAACGACCGGCTCTTCGGCGGCTTCGGCGCGGACTCCCTCGACGGGGAAGGGGACGATGACCTGGCCCGCGGCGACGCGACGGTCGACGCCCTCGGCGACTCCGGCGGCGGCACCGACACCCTCAGCTTCGCGACCGGCGCGACGCCGGGCTTTCCCAACAGCGGCTCCTTCTTCACCGACGCCGGTTTCCCGGCGGATGCCGAGGGGCGCGGCGTCTACGTCGACCTCGGCGAGGGCTTCGCCAACAACGGCCTCGCCCCCTCGGGCGGCGGCGTCGACCAGCCGTTCGCGCCGGCAACCGACTTCAGCGCCTTCGAGGCGGTGATCGGCACCCCCTTCGCCGACTACATCGTCGGCACCACGGACCCCGAGACCTTCCACGGCGGAGGCGGCGCCGACCTGATCGACGGCAACGGCGGGGGCGACACCGCCCACGGCGGCTCAGAGGGGGACGGCTGCGTCGACGTCGCCGCCGATGACTGCGAGCTCGGCGCCGAGGAGATCGACCCGCGCGACCCCGGCGCGATCGCCGTCGGCCTGATGGCGCCGGGCTCGAGCGCCGGCCCCGCGCTCTACCTGACGGGCAGCGACGAAGACGACCAGGTCACGGCGAGCTACGCGCCGGGGGCGGTCACTTTCTCGCTGGCCGCCGGCAGCGAGGGGCAGTTCGAGCCCGGCACCGCGGGAGGCTGCGCGGCGCCGGCGGGAACCACCGTCACCTGCCCGGTGGCGGAAGCCCCCGACTCGGTCCTCCTCGCCGGTCACGAGGGCGCGGACGTCCTCCTCGCCCCCGGCTTCCCGGAGACCGTCTCGATCGTGCTGCTGGGAAACCAGGATGGCGACCAGCTGACCGGCGGCGAGACCGAAGACACGCTCGTCGACGGGGCCGGCAACGACACCGTGGCCGCGGGCGGCCGCGACGACGCGCTTCCGAACAACGGCGGCGGCGACCAGCTCGACGCCGGCCCCGGCGAGGACCTGTTCATCTCCAACGCCGTCTGCGACGGCGACCTCGTCGACGGCGGCCCCGACCGCGACAACGCCAACTGGGCGAACTTCGAACCGGGAGTCGCGATCGACATGGGGCAGGAGAGAGCCGGCTTGATCGGGCCGCTGGGCGAACCGAGCTGCGCGAGCTCTGCTCAGCTGACCACGCTGCAGGAAATCGAGGACGTCGAGGGCACCAACCTCGGCGACAACCTCTTCGGCGACCCGGGTCCCAACCAGCTGCTCGGCCGGGCCGGGCCGGACAACTACCTCGCGGGTGCCGGCAACGACCACCTGCTCGTCAACTCCGGCGACTCCGACCCGACCGTCGACTGCGGGGAGGGCTTCGACACGGCGCTGATCGACTTCGCGCCGCACGTCGACGGCCCGCCCGTCGACTGCGAGTCGGTCGAACAGCGCGCCCCGAACAGCTTCCGCCCGCCCGACACGCCGCCCGACCCGGAACCCGAACCGGAACCGGAACTGCCGCCGCCGCCGCTGCCTCCCGCGGATCCCCTACCCCCGGTCGTGCGCCCGGACCCACCGGCTCGCGACCGCACGCCGCCGGCCACCCGGCTCGGCCGACGTCCCGCCGCGCTCCTTTTCACCGCCGGCCCGCGCCGCCGCGCCGCCTTCGCCTTCAGCGCCTCCGAGCCAGGAGCCCGCTTCCGCTGCCGCCTCGACCGGCAGCCCTTCCGCCCCTGCCGCTCGCCGCGCGCCTACCTCGTCTCCCCCGGCCGCCACGCCTTCCGCGTGTTCGCGATCGATACGGCCGGCAACCGCGACCGCACGCCGGTCGTGTTCCGCTTCAGGGTCCGTTCACGCTGAGCGCTGGCAACTGCTCGCGACGGCTCGCCGCCCTAGGCTTGACCGGTGCCGAGCCGCGTCTTCATCACCGGCGCCTCCGGGTTCATCGGTCGCGCTCTGGCAGCGCGCCTGCGTGGCCGCGGCGACGAGGTGCGCGGCGTCGACCTCGCCGCCGACGAGGCGACGGGCGTCACCGCCGGCGACGTTCGCACCCCCGGCGAGTGGCAGGAGGCGACGGCCGGCTGCGACGTCGTCCTCCACACCGCCGCCCTCGTCTCCAACGCCGTCGGGCTCGAGGAGTCCTGGCGGCTGAACGTGCTCGGCACCAGGCTGGCGCTGGAGGGCGCCGCCCGGGCCGGGGCTGGCCGCTTCGTCCACTTCTCCTCGGTGCGCGCCTTCTCCGACGTCGACTTTCCCGACGGGGTCGGCGAGAAGCACCCGGTGCGGACCAACGGCAACCCCTACGTCGACACCAAGGTCGCCTCCGAGCAGGTGGCGCTGCAGGCTCACGCGGCGGGCGAGGTGCCGGTGACGGTGATCCGCCCCGGCGACGTCTACGGCCCCGGCAGCAGGCCCTGGACGGTGCTGCCGCTGGCCGAGATCCGGGCCAACCGCTTCGCGCTGCCGGCTATGGGCAGGAGCGTCTTCAGCCCGGTCTTCGTCGAGAACCTGGTCGACGGCGTGCTGCTGGCGATCGACGAGCCGCGCGCCGCCGGCCAGGTCTACGTGCTCTCCGACGGCGTCGGCCTCACCACCCGGGAGTTCTTCGGCCACTACTTCCGCATGCTCGGTAAGCGGGGGCCGGTGTGCCTCCCCACGCCGGTCGCCCTGGCCCTCGGCAGCCTGAACCAGCTCGCCTACCGGTTTCGCGAGGGGACGACCGAGGTCAACCCCGACACCATCCGCTACATGACCCGCCGCGGCACCTACTCGATCGAAAAGGCCCGCCGCGACCTCGGCTACGAGCCGCGCGTTAGTCTCGCCGAGGGAATGGAACGGACCGAGACGTGGCTACGCGAGGAGGGATTGATCTGATGCCGATGGTCACCGCCGACATGACGATCACGCTCGACGGCTACGGGAGCGGCCGCGGCCAGAGCCGGGAGCGGCCCTTCGGCGACCTCGACGCGGACCGCCTGCACGCCTGGCAGTTCGACCACGCCGCCGAAAATCCCGAGGAGAAGGCGGCGGTCACCGTGGCCGGCGCCTACATCATGGGGCGCAAGATGTTCGCCTCCGAAGAGGGCGAGTGGGACCTCGACTGGAAGGGCTGGTGGGGTTCCAACCCTCCCTACCACGCGCCGACCTTCGTCCTCTGCCACCGCCCGCGCCCCAGCATCGAGATGGAAGGCGGCACCGTCTTCCACTTCGTCACCGAGGGGATCGAGGCGGCGTTGGAGCGGGCCCGCGACGCCGCCGGCGAGAAGACCGTCTCGATCGCCGGCGGTCCCGGCACCCTCAACCAGTACCTGGCGGCCGGCCTCGTCGACGAGCTGCGGCTGCACGTGGCGCCGTTCGTCGCGGGCGGCGACGTGCGGCTATTCGAGGAGACGCCGGGCGTGGAGCTGACGCCGGTCAGCAGCCGCGCGACCCCTCACGTCACCCACCTCGTCTACCGCCGCTGACGACGGGGGCGACCTACGTCCAGCCGTATGGCTGCCGGCACATGGGATGGCTTACGCGTTATATGAAAATACCACTTAACTTAAAAATCTTTTTTCACTCAAAAGTGAACTGAGCATCCACTAGAGTCACCTTTCCGAACGGCGCGACAATTGCGTTTGAGAAAGGAGTGCAATGGCTCAGGTCAAGCCTCAGTCCCACGCGGCATTCAAGAGGTGGCTGATCGCTTCAGGTGCGGTCCTGCTGCTCGCGATGCTGCTAATAGCCGGTCGACAGCCCGATACGGCAAGTGCACACAACGATTTCTGTACCGAACAGTCAGGAGGTGGGTGGTACTGCATCTGGTATGACCCCAGCCTGGCCCCCGCCACCCCGCACTGGTTCAACGCTGCGGTCACCTTGCGAAGCTGGAACTACGCGGCGGTATCGGACGGTCACGGTGGCACCGTCACCCAGAAGTGCGTTCACATGATGAGGGGCAGTGACGGGTACACGATGCAGCTCTTCTGCGGCTCAGGCGTGCCCCAGGGCTACACGCCCGGGTACATGCGGCCCGGGTATCTCTTTACGCGTCACGGAGCCGGTGGCGCTCGGTACATCACTGGCGACGGCGCACACTAAGGAGGTCAAATGATTCAGCTAACCCGTAACAGAACTAATCTAATAGGAGCCATCACCCTGGCTTTGGCCGTGACCGGAGCGGCCCTGATTCTCGCCACCCAGTCGCCCGACGCGACCTCCGCGCCTGTCGAAGCCCCCGCATCGAAGGTAGAGGTTCTTCAGCCCGCGACCGCTGATGCGCTGAACGCGGTTCCGGCGGAGACCCGGATGCAGCTCGACTATATGACTGCCCGACCCGCCCTCATCAGCGAGGGGGCCGCGGCTGCGGTAGACGTGTCGGAGGTGGGAGTGGTCAACCGACCCGATGGGACCGAGGTCACGGTTGCGGCCATCGGCGGGGACATCTGTGCGTTCCTCGCCGGCGGTGTTGGCGGCTGCGACGATGGTGCCCGAGTCGCCGCCGGTCAGTCCTTCAGCGCTGAGCCGATCGGTTGCGACGGCTACCGAGTGCTCGGAGTCGCGCCGGACGGTGTGACCGAGATCGCGGTCGACAGCCGGGCAGATGGAAGCGTCGACGTCACCCTCCCGGTTACGTCGAACGTGTACGTCGGAACCCTCGATCCAGTCCAGACGGTCGCGACCGGCCTGGACGAGGACGGGGAGCCCCGCTTCAGCGTCGGCATCCCGCTCGATTCATACGCCGCGATGAACGAGGCGTGCAAGTAACAGTTCGGTGGGTCTCCGCATCGACCGCCCTCGAGAGGGTGGTCGATGCGGAAGATCTCCGAGGCGCCTTTGCCCGCTGGCTCGACCAGTCAGGCTTCCATAGGATCCCCTCGTGCCGTTCACCCGCAAGAACCTCAAAAAGGACTTGGACGATCTCGGGTCCAACTTCGACGGCGCGCCGGACCTGGAGTTTCGCCTGGCGACCAAGGCCCTCGGGCTGGAGCAGTCGGGCCTGGGCTACCAGCGCATCCCGCCCAACTACCGCTTCCCCTACGGCCACACGCACGACAAGCAGGAGGAGCTCTACGTGGTCCTGCGCGGCAGCGGGCGGATGAAGCTCGACGACGAGATCATCGAGGTCGGGGAATGGGACGCGGTCCGCGTCCCGCCCGGTGTGTGGCGCGGCTACGAGGCCGGCCCGGACGGCCTTGAGATCTTCGTCATCGGCGCCCCCAACCTAGGCGAGGAACCGCGCGACGACGTCACCGGCCAGCGCGACTGGTGGACTGACTAGCTCGCGTAGCGATGGTGGATGGCGAGCGCGTTGCCGTCCGGATCGGAGAAGAAGGCCTGGAAGCAGACGCCCGAGTCGAGGGTCTCCCCCCGGAACTCGATGCCCCGCGATTCCAGCTCCGCCTTCGCCGCCTCGAAGTCCTCGACGCGGAACTCGATCGGGTGGTTGTTGGCGCGGAACTCGATGCCGAAGGCGTCGGACTGCATCACGGCGATCGTCAGGTTCCCCGTCTCGAACTCGCCGGCGGGCATGTCCCCCCAACGCTTGGAGAACTCGAGGCCCAGCGTCTCGCCGTAGAACTCCGCCGCGCGCTCGTAGTCCTGCGTGGACACGGTGATGAAGTCGGTGCCGCTGATGATCCCGGACTGGGTCGCCATCTCTTTCCCTTCGTTTGCCTTCAAAGTCTTTCGAGTCGCCCGCAGTGAACGAACCAGCGCCGCAACGCCGGCGAGCAAGGCGAGGATGCCGACGATCAGCGCCACGATCACGAGGCCGTCGCTCCCATCCCCGGAATCCTCTTCGGCGGTTGCATCTTCCCCCACCGCGGCCCCCTCGCCGGCAGCCGTGACGAGGACCTGCGGCGCGGGCGCCTGGGAGTTCGGGCCACCGACCCAGCGCACCACGTCCCCGTTCTCATAGGTCTGGCTAGCCTCGAACGTCAACGTATCTCCTGCGGTTTCGGGAATCTGCACCGCGACCGGAAACTCTTCGAACTGCTCCGGCTCGATCTCCGCTCCGCGTCGCTGGGCGGTCCAGGTCACACGGGCAACCCGGGCGGGGGTCACCTGGCCGGTGAGGGACGACTTGGCCCGCTTCGTCATCTTCACGTCCCCCGACCAGCCCGCGACCGGCCGGTACAGAGCGTAGGTGAAGCCGGGCGGAAACTCGACGACCACCTTCGTCGTCGCCAGGTCGCGGCTCTCGTTGGGAACGTTCACGCGGAGAACCGTGTAGGCGCCTGCCTCCACCTCTTCGGGTTGCAGCCTGACGTGAGCCACCGCGCCGGCGGGCATCGCCAAGGCGAGAAGGCCGACCAGCAAAGCAATGGACCGGCCAGCCCGCTTCACAGCCTTCGCCCAAGGACAAGGATCACGGCGCTTGACTTCGAAGCGGGGACAACATGCTCAGTAAGGCTATAGCGGTGGAGATAGCTGCGTTCGAACCCGGCACGACGAGCGCTCGCCGGTAGTTGCCGTGCGCCTAGCCGAGGGCTTTGACCTCGCGCCAGGTGAGCAGGCGGCCGCTTTGGCGGTCGATCACCTTGAGGCGAACCGCCCGCAGGCCGTCGCCGACGCTGAGCACCGGCACGTCTTGGAAGATCGGGCTCTCGTCGTGGGCGCGCTGGAGGTTGTAGTTGGGAATTTTTGCGCTGAGATGGTGGACGTGATGGAGGCCGATGTTGCCGGTGAAGAACTGGAGGAGCTTCGGCAGCTTCAGGTATGAGCTTCCCTGCAGGGCGGCGTCCGCGTAGCTCCACCGATCCGACGTCTCCCAGTAGACGTCCTCGAACTGGTGCTGGACGTAGAACATGAAGACCCCGAGGGTGCCCGCGAGGATCGCGGTCGGCATCTGCACCAGCAGCCACCCCTCCAGGCCGACGATCGAGATGAGCGCCGCAATGACGATCGCCAGGACGATGTTCGTCACGATCACGCTGCGGCGCTGGCGCGGGCGCATCCCGCTCGACCACAGGCGCGGCCCGATCATCAGCGACCAGATCGGCCCGATCCCGAACATCACGGCCGGGCTGCGGAAGAGCCGGTAGCCCAGCCGCGACTTCCAGGGGCGGGCGAGGTACTCGTCGACCGTCAGGGTCGGGACGTCGCCGGTGCCGCGGCGGTCGAGGTCGCCGGAGCTGCCGTGGTGGACGGCGTGGTTGTGGCGCCAGTTCGCGAAGGGCTGGAAGACGAGCAGCCCGGCGAAGCGGCCCACCCAGAGGTTCGCTCGCCGGTTCGGCAGGAAGGAGCCATGGGCGCAGTCGTGGAAGACGATGAAGGTGCGAAGCAGGAAGCCCGCCGCCGGAACCGCGAGGGCAAGGCTGATCCAGACCGAGACCTGGAGGCTGGCGTACATGGCCACGGTCAGAGCGAGGTAGGGCACGACCGAGGTGGCCAGGTCGAGCAGGCTGTGACGGACGGAGGGTCGCTCGTAGCGCGCGACCGCCTCCCGCCAGTAGAGACGGTCGGGCGCCGGATCGGCCATGGGACCAGGGCTCATCACTGGGAACTACCCGAAAGTCCCGGGAAACATCTCAGCCCCGCCGCCGGCGGTAGTGCAGGTACACGGTGGCGCCGAAGGTGCGGGTCTCGACCAGCTCGAGGTCGAGGTGCACGTCCGGCGGGAAGTACGGCGTGCCGCCACCGATCACGACCGGGGCGACGAACAGCTCGAACTCGTCGACCAGCCCGCGCCGCATGCATTCCGCCGCCAGGCCGGCGCCGCCGACCGCGATCCGCCGGTCCCCGAGCGCGGCGATCTCCTCCTCGAGCGTTCCCGCGGCCAGGCGGTTGCTGCCCTCGACGCTCGTCAGCATGGTCGAGAACACGATCTTCTCGAGCGGCCGCCAGATCTCGGCGAACTCCGCCATCACGGGGTCGGAGAACTCCTCGGTGTCCCACACGAGCATCGTCTCGTAGAGGCGCCGGCCAAGCAGCTGGGCGTCGACCGCGGCGACCCGCTCGTTGTGGAACCGGTGCAGCTCCTCGCTGGGCACCGCCCAGTCGAAGCTCCCGTCGGGCCCGGCGACGTAGCCGTCAGCCGAGAGGGTCATGGAATAGATGATCACGAGGGCACAGTGAATCGGGTCGAGCCGACGGCCTTCTCGACCGGAGCGCTCAGGGTCGGTAGCGGGCGAGGGCGAAGCCCGTTTCGTTGACGAGGTAGGAGGCGCCGAGGGAGCCGGCGAGGACGATGCCACCGTTCGGCTCGAGCAGGATCGCCCTCGCGTTCGCCCGCGAGCGGCGGCCGAACGGGGTGGTCAGGGTGCCGCGGGAGCCGAAGCTCAAGTCCCGCAACCCGTCGGAGCGGAGCCTGGCTAGGACGAAGCGGCGAATCGAATCGGTTTGCGGCTTGGTCCGCCGCAGGTTGAGGGCGCCCGCTAGGAGGACGCGGCCGCGAGGATCGACGGCGATCGAGCCGAACAGGCTGCTGCGGCCGGGCAGGCGAATCCCGGCCGCGCCGTGGCGGGCAAAGCTGCGGTCGAGGGCGCCCTTGCCGTTGAAGCGGCGGATGACGGTGACGCTGTGGACCCTGCCGGGACCATTGAAGCGCCGAGGCGAGGAGAGGACGAGGAGCCGGCCATTCGGGTCCGTCGTGAGGCGGGCCGGCGGTTCGGCCAGCCCTCGGCGGCCGCCGGAGCCGAAGCTGACGTCGGGGGAACCGGTCGCGTCGACCCGCGCGAGCGCGCCCTCCCGCGGCAGCCCGCAGCGCGGAGGCGTCGCCGTGAAGGTGCTGGCGCCGGCGGCGTCGACCTGCAGGTCGGTGGGTAGGCCCAGCCCCGGCTGCAGCGCGAGCCCGCCTTGACCGAAGCTCCCGTCGGGCTGTCCGTCGGGACCGAACCGGGCGAGGAACGCGAGGGGCATCTCGTAGGAGCCGCCGTCGGGGCACTTGACGGTCCGCTCGGCGTAGCTGCCGGCAAGGAGGATGCGGCCGCCGCCGTCGATGCCGAGCCCGGCGAGGCGGACGGCGACATGGTCCGCCGAGGCCGGCGAGAGGCCGCTTTCGTCGCGGGGCCCGGGAAGGCCGAAGGTGGTGCGCAGCACCCCGCCCTCGGCGAACCAGGGGTCGAGGCGCCCGTCGGGGAGGTAGCGGATGACCGCCGCCACCTGCGAGGGCTCCTCCGGATCGGGATCGTTGGTGATCCACGTGCCGGCGACGAGAACTCGACCTTGGCCGTCTACCGCCAAATCGGCGACGGTGAAGTAGACGGGCCATCGCACCTCCGGGAAGACGACGGAACCGCCGGCCCCGAAGCTCCGGTCCGGGATCCCGTCAGGGAGGAACGCAGACAGCCCCGGCCCCTGGGCGACGTAGATCCTGCCGTCGGGCGAGCGCACGGCCGCGAAGCCGGTGAAAGCCGCGTTGGCCGGGGCCGACCCGATCGCCCGGCCGCCGGTTCCGAAGCCGGGGTCGAGCACCGGCCCGGCGGCGCCGGCGGGAGCGGAGAGGAGCAGGGCGAGGCCGGCGAGGAGAAGGAGCCGGCACAGAAGTCGGGCGGCGATCACACCCCCAGGTTCCCACCTCGAAGCGGCTCGGATGGGGACAACTTTGGCCCGATGACCGTGGGGGGCGAATCCCTCAGCGAGTCGATTTCCCGGTGGTGCCGCAGCCCTTCGGTCCTGCCGGCAGGGAGCCGGACCTGTGGGGCTTGCCCTTGCATGGAGAGGTCGGGGGAGTGACCTCCGGGGGCTCGACGGCGATCGTCCCGGCGCTGGCGCGACCCTGCTGCCCGACATCGTCTTGGACGACCACTTCGACCAGGTATTCGGCGGCGAGTGACCCGGCGTTGGCTGGAACTTCATAGGTCCCTTCGAAGCGGTTGGAGCTGACCGCGTTCAACCCCACTTCAACGCTGCCACCGCCGCTCACCGGCGTCACCGTCGCGTAGACGGCGGTCAGCCCGCTGTCGTCGCCGGCCTCGGCTTCGATCGTCACGGTGCCGCCGGAGGCGGGGAGGAACGTCGGGTTCAGCGAAGTCGAGCTGATCCACGGCGCTTCGTCGAACTGCGGCGCCGGTTCCACCCGGACTTCGCCGAGATAGCCGGCGTTGTAGTTGTGGAAGGCGTCGGAGGCTTGGACTTCGACCAGATAGCTGACGATGCCGTCGGAGTAGTTCGCCGCCGCTTCCAGGGTCCCGTAGTAGGTGCTCCCGTTCCCCTGGTAGAGGTAGATCGACTGGTAGCTGCCGTCGGATCCGAAGACCTGTGCGTAGGTCGAATGGAGTTCGGTTTCGTCGATGATGTCGACGCTGATCTGGGAGTTGCCGCCTTCGTAGGGGAGGGTGCTGGGACTGAGGAGGCCATTGGCGAATACCGGCGGCGTCGTGTCCGCCCCGACTTCCGGTTCTTCTTCAGCGGCGGCAGTGCCGACGCAGAGTAGAAACACGACCAGACTCAGCAGCAACGACCGCACCATCGATCTCTCCCATCGTTGGACACCCTGTCGAGGGAGCCTACGCGAGCCGGGCGACAACTGGGCGGATGTCCTACAGGCGGGGTCTGGAAGCGGCACATGCGCGTCAGCCTAGGCGCCGTTGACCCGAGCGGAACCTCGCTTCGCCTACTCGGCCAAAATCGCGTCGACTTGGCCGAGGGCTTCCACCATGCCCTGTTCGGCGCCCATCTCGATCATCCGTTCGAGCTCCTCGCGGCTGGCGTGGTGGGACTCGATCGCCATCGTCGTGCGGCCGTCCGACTCCTCGAAGGTGACGATCATGTGGCCGGGGCCGGGCATCTCGTCGTTCTGCTCGCCTTCTTCCCCGAAGCCGTCTTCGATCAGCAGGCGGCTCATCGGGTCGACCTCCTTGATCCGCCACCAGCCGCGATGGCGCTCGCCGTCGGGAGCGGTCATGTAATAGGCGGCGCGGCCGCCGGGGGTGAGGTCGTGCTCGGTGAAGGTCGCCGGGTGGCTCGGCGGGCCCCACCAGCGCTCGAGCTGGCGCGGGTCGGCCCAGAGCTGCCAGACGCGCTCGAGGGGGGCGTCGAGCTCGGCGGTCATCGTCATCGTGAAGGCGTCGAGGTCCTTCTGTACGTCGGTCACGGGCATGGTGCGTTCATCTCTCCTTGGTGGTGGGTTGGGCGAGGATCTCGTCGATGCGCTCGACCCGGCCGCGCCAGAGCGACTCGAGCCGGTCGAGTGCCTGGTGGGCGCGGCGCAGGGCTTCGGTCTCGGCATGGACGATCTGCTCGCGCCCGCGCCGCTCTTTGCTGACCAGGCCGGCCCGCTCGAGCAGCGCCACGTGCTTCTGGATCGCGGCGAAGCTGACGGGATAGAGCCGGGCGAGCGCCGATACCGAGAGCTCGGCCTCGCCCACCCGGCCGAGGATGTCGCGTCGGGTGCCGTCGCCGAGCGCCTTGAACAGCAGGTCGGTCCGTTGCTCGTCCTGCTGATCTACAACCATATGGTTGTACGTTAGCAGGAGGGCCCGAGAGGACTTACGACTCCCAGCTCGGATGCGCGGGCTCCGGGCGACTTGCGATAGCTGGGGAGCAGCTCCGTCAGCCCGGGCGGAGCGCATCGCTCCGCCCGGGGCTCGCCTGGCTTTCGTGCGCTGACTGGGTACGCGGCAGACGTCGCTCCCTCGGACCTCAGCGGTCTTCGAGGACCAGACGCCGGAGCTGGTCGATTTCGCGTTGCTGGCGATCCAGCGCGACGGCTTGGCGATGGAGCCGATCCTGCAGCTGCGAAAGCGCGGTCGGCTCGGCGGTCAGGGGCTGCCATGCGGCCGTGGCCGTCGACGCCCCGCCAGCGCTGGTCGAAGTCCCCAGCTGGCCGCTCGAGTTCACCAGCACCGGTTTGGTCGGCCCAGGGATCGCGGTACCGGTCACCCCCGCCAGGAACACGGCGGTCTGTTGCCCCGCGGTGCCGATCCGGATTTGGCCCGACTCGCCCGCGACGCCAACGTGAGCGATGTCGACGTTGTTGGAGCCGCCGGTGAGGCTGCTGCCGGCGCCAGCCCCGAGCGCGACATTGCCGCTGCCGGTGTTCCTGAACAAAGCATTGTTGCCGATGGCCACGTTTCTGACGCCGGCTTTGTTGGCCACCAGTGCTTTGAAGCCGTTGGCGACGTTGTTGCTCCCCCGGGTGTTGTTGCCCAGCGCCAAGGTGCCGCTCGCGACGTTTTCCACACCGCTCGTATTCACTCCGAGGGCCTGGGCCCCGGTGGCGACGTTGTTGCTACCCGTGGTGTTCGCCCCGAGTGCGCTCTGGCCGGACGCGACGTTGCCGTCGCCGATCGTGTTGTTGCTCAGCGCGGCATATCCGGTCGCCACGTTCCCGTCACCGCCGTCGCTGACCCGCAGCGCCTTGGAGCCCAGGGCGACGTTGTTCGACCCTCGTTCGCCAGACTTCAGTGCTTCCACGCCGACCGCGACGTTTCCCTGCCCGAACTTGTTGCCTTGCAGTGCGTCCGTTCCGACCGCGACCTGCCCCGACTGGGAGGTGCTGCTAAGCAGCGCCGCGTGGCCCACGGCCACATTTGAGCCGCCGGTGGTGTTCCCGGCCAGGGCCGCGTCGCCCAGTGCCGTATTGGAATATCCAGTGGTGGTGCTGGTCGCCGCGCTGGCGCCGAGCGCGGTGTTGTAGTAGCCGGTGGCGAGTCTGTCGAGCGAGAAGGTCCCGATCCCGATGTTGTACCTGCCGCTCGTCACTTTTGGCAGGGGCCGGGTGCCGATCCCGATGTTGTACGCCCCGCTGGTCAACATCTTCATCGGTTCGATTCCGACTCCGACGTTCTCGAACCCGGTGAACGTCGGGTTGAACGGGCTGGGGCCAGCGCCCACGTTTGCCGAGGCGTCGAAGTAGACGCCGGTCGAGTCGGCGCGGCTCACCCCGGTCCCCCACGTCCAAGCGAGCAGCATGACGGCTACCCCGACGCTCGCGGCCCGTCCTCCCCTTATCCTCCTGCACTGACTGGTGACACTCATCTCGTTCCTCCGTTCGGTTGGCAGTCACGGACCATCCCAGACCGTGGCCCAGTCCGCCAGGGAGAGAACAAACCGCTGCTGGCGAGGGGCGCGAGCGCATCGCTGCGAACTAGGTGGAACGAAGCCCTTCCCAAGGGCTGTAAACGACCTCCCTCAGACCCCATGTTGCCCAGGCCTTGCCGGGGGCCATTCTCGCCCTCAGAGGGTCTCACGAATGCGTGAAAGCTCGCTCTGTGAGCGGGCTTTCACGCTATGACGGGGGGCGGCGGGATTCGAACCCGCGACCTTCGGGTTATGAGCCTTGGCCTTGAGATCGGCTGAACTAGGCAGAGCGCTTTCTAGAGCGGTTTCCGCGAAATCGAGATCGGCCGGGATCGGCTGGAATCTGTGGGGCATGTTGCCCCACTCGTTGCCCCAGCGGACCGACTTGCTCGAAGCCTGAGCGCACCGAAGACAGCTGGATGCCGCGCGAAGCGGAACCCGGACTAGGACACGTATGCCTCGCGCACCATGGCCGCCGTCCATCGTTTCGTTCCGTGAAACGCCGGGGTCTTCTTGCGGTTCAGCGTGTCGGCGATGTCTTCCAGCGATTCGCCTGCAAGAAGCAATGCCCCGATCTGCTTCCGCCGCGTGTGGTCACGCTGATTGCACTCGATATGGGACAGCCGAACGTTGTCGGCACGTAGCTCTCCACCGGCCGAACGGAGGATCGGGTAGTGGTCGCGCGAGGGCGCCCACAACCTGCGCTCCGTCGCGAGCGCTTCGAACTTGTCGCGTCCGTTGGGGTGATAGCACTGCGGCATCTCGCACTTCAGCTCAAGAATCTGCCCACGTTCGGCCATCTGCACGAGGATGCCCTTCACGCCGAATCCGCGGAGTCGGTCCGCGACCGATTCATCTGCCATGCGGCGATCCTGACACAACTGCTCGCGCGTGAAGACAAGAGCCCCGCAACAGTCAATGTACCTCGCGGTCCCGTGATTTCGGGTTGCCTAGCCCGCCGCGAGTTCAAACCAAGTGCGAACCCGCGGTGGCAGCAGGCGCTCGTGTTCGCGAACGAAGGCGACGAGCGCGTCGGGGTAGACACAGCGGACCTCTCTGGGCGGATTTCCCTTGAACTGGCCGCTCGCCGAGCAGGCGAACAGGACGGTCTCGGCATCGGGCGCGGCGGCCGCGAGCGCCTCCAGGTCGACGGCTTGGTCACCCGACTTCACCTGGACGATCGCCGGCATGAAGGTCTTGCGGTTCAGCATCGTCCACTCATAGGCAGGGGTATCGGTACGTCTCGCCTTCGGCAGCGCGAGGTAGTCCTCGGCGACCTGCATCCAGGTGTAGACGAGATCCTCGAGGTCGTAGGGCTCGAGCTGCCGGAGGACCTCCAGGTGGGTGAAGCTGAGCGGAGCGGGGTCGCGCCCCTGGAGCTTCTCCCAAAGCCATGCCGTATAGGTGCGGGCGCCCTCGTCCCACATGCGGCTGAAGCTCGTCGAGGTGCCGACGAAGCCGCGGATCACCGCCCCCGGCACCTCAAGATCGCTGAGCGGCTGATCCGCCCACTCGCAATCACGCACCTGGTGGGTGTCGGTGCGCTTGGCGAGTTCGGTGTTCTCGTAGCGGTAGGGGCCGGTGATGCGCCCGAGCCGGAAGCGGCCGTGGAGATCCCGCGTCCAGATGTAGTCGCCGATCTGGGCGGCCTCGCCAAAACGGCGAACCGTGTGAACCGCATCCTTGGTCCAGTCAGGCTCGGCATCGATGGCCGCCAAGACATCGTCCAAGGTCGCACCGTCGGGCAACCCCTCGATTCCCCAGCCAATGCCCACGATCCCGTCATCGAAGTTGTGGTCGACCTGCTCCTGATGATCGACGCCCGGCTTTAACGAGCGCAGCTTCGTTCGCCATATGGTCGGCATCGGAACAGAGTTAGCCACGCGTGGATTATCGGCAACGCCTTCGCTCACTCCCGCAAGGCCCTCATCACGCGACCAACCAGCGTTTCAGCTCGCTTCAAGCAGCCGACTCAAGCTCTGCGTTCTAGATCCATTCTCAAAGGAGGCCCGTGCTACACTCGCCGCGACCGCGGATGCGGTCATCGGATAAAGAGCGGCTGGCGGACGCCGGCACGCAAGGACATAAGGAGGTTCACCATGAGTGAACGTAGGTTTCGTTTCGAGGTGACGTACGCACGTCGCATGCCTGACCCGATCTATGGGCGCGTGGGCGGCGAACGCCACATCATGATTCTCAACGTCGAGGACGTACCCGAGGGTGTGCCGAAGGACCCGAATCCTCGGAACCAGAGGACCGACAAGGGCATCTATCGGGATGTGCAGAGCAGCCTTCTCAACGAGGAGGGGACGGCCAATACGTTCCACCTGAAGAACAAGGGAATCACGGCTATCGCTAAGGGGGTGGAGAAGATCGAAGATGACGTGTACGAGATCGAGTTCCCCCCCGACTACGGGATCGTCGATGGTGGGCACACCTATGAGATCGTGAGTGAGAACCGGGAGTTGATCCTCGAGAGAAACGAGGGCGACACGCAGATCGACCAGTACGTGAAGTTCGAGATCCTGACCGGTATCCCTGAGGAGCTAGTACCGGAGATAGCCGGCGGGCTCAACACGGCGGTCCAGGTGCAGGAAATGAGCCTGGCCGAGCTGCGCAACGAGTTCGAGTGGATCAAAGACGAGCTCGGCGACCAGCCGTACTTCGAGGGGATCTCCTTCAAGGAGAACGAAGGCGGCCACACCGACGCTCGGGACCTCGTCGTGATGCTCGACGTGTTCAACATCAGCGAGTGGCCGAACGACAGCGACGGACACCCCGTCCGGGCCTTCCAATCGAAGGCCAAGGTTCTCGACGCATACCTCGACAGCGAGAAGCGGCCCTCATACGAAAAGCTCCGGCCGATTCTGAAGGACATCTTGGTCCTTCACGACACGATCTCGATCGAGGCTCGGGAACTGCATAACAAAGCCGGTGGAAAGGGCGGGAAGCTCGCTTTTGTCGAGTCTCGCAAACGGGGAAAATACGAGTTCCCGTTCGTTGGCGAGGAGTCGGAAACGCGGCTCACCCGGGGAGCACTCCTTCCTATGCTCGGGGCTTTCCGCTGGATGGTCATCGAAGACGAGAACGGCGAGTTCACCTGGAAAGGCTCGTTCGAGGACGTGCTCGACCTTTGGCGCGAGACCGGTGCCGAGTTGATGCGCGCGACGCAGTCGACCAGTGATGACCTGTCGCGCCAGCCGAACCTGATCGGCAAGTCGCGCAACCACTGGGCCACGCTTCATTCGACCGTGGCGAAGCGCAACCTGATGGCGGCGGCTTCCTGACGCTCCGACGCGGTGCCGAGCTTCGTCAGCGTGCTCGGCACCGCGTCCTACCCCAGTGCGTTAAGCAACTGCAGTTACCCCGTGGAGAGCATCGACCGCATCCAGCAGCACTTCATAGGTCTGCTTCACGTCACCGTCACTGAGAAACCGGCCGAAGCTCAGGCGAATGCTCTCGCCCACAGCCTCCCTGGAGAGTCCCTGAGCCAGCAGGACATGAGACGGCTCGACCTTCGTCGTCGCACAGGCCGAACCACTTGAGAAAGCGAGCTGGTCGCGCGTTGCGTGCATCAGCGCGCGAGCGCCGATGCCGCTAAACCGGACGCTGAGAGTCTGCGGCAGCGATGCCTCGACTGGCACGTTCAGCTCTACGCCAGCCCTCTCCAGGCCAGCGATCAACTGCTGCTTGAGCGAAAGCTCCCGTCGCGCGTCCATCCTGCGGTCGCGGCGTGCGAGCTCGGCGGCAACGCCAAAGCCGACGATGCCTGGGACGTTGGCGGTCCCCGGACGCAGGCCTCGTTCCTGCCCACCACCGAAGTGAAGCGGAGCTAGCTTCATCCGACGCCGGCGCTTTCGCACGTACAAGGCCCCGACGCCCTTGGGTCCGTACATCTTGTGGCTCGACATCGACAGGAGCGAGATATCGGACCGGTCGACGTCGAGTGCCAGGTGGCGGAGCGCCTGAGCAGCGTCGGTATGAAAGGGAACCTCGGCTTCAGCGCAGACGGCACCGATCTCATCGACCGGCTGGATCGCGCCGGTCTCGTTGTTCGCGGCCATCACGCTCACCAACGCGGTCTTCGTCGTCAGCCGGCTGCGCACCTCAGCCGGGTCAACGATCCCTTCGCTTGAGACCGGAATCAGTTTGACGCGGTCTTTGAGTTGCCTGGCCGCCTCCAGCACCGCCGGGTGCTCGATGGCGCTCACCACGACCTCGCATTCCTCGCCGCTGCGCGCCGCCGCCCCGAGGACGGCGATGTTGTCGGCCTCCGTGGCCCCGCTCGTGAAGACGATCTCCGAGGCCTGCGCTCCGATTAGCACTGCGACCTGCTCGCGGGCCTGCTCCACCGCCTGCTGGGCCTCATGGCCGTAGTAGTGATCGATGCTTGCCGCGTTCCCGAAGCCTTCGGTCAGATGAGGGAGCATCGCCTCGACTACACGCGGGTCGACCGGCGTGGTCGCGTTGTAGTCGAGGTAGATCGGCTTCATCCGGGGACCAGCTCGGTGACGTCGGCAAGCGAGCGGACACGCCGCTGCAACAGCGTCAGGCCGCGGTTGATGTGCGCCCTGAACCAGGCTGACTCCTCGTGGTCCCCCTCGGGTTCTTCCTGCGCCAGCCACTCCCGCAGGTAGGCGACGAAAAGACGGTCCCACTCGCCGGTGAGCGTGTAGCGGTTGAACTCGATCCCTTGCTCGTCATAGCTGCCGGGGTCGGGGTGGCCGGGCTCGTTCAGCGAAAGGCAGAACCCGAGCCTGCACAGATACTGGTGGGTCAGCCCGGTTCTGGATTTCATCGTCTTGAGGACCTGGGTGGAGGCTTCGTCGAGCTGGATCTTTTTACCGAGCACCGGTGATCACCTCCTCGGCAGAGCTGAAGTAGCCCTCCTCGACCGCAGTCGCCGCGCTTCCAAGGTCGTGCGCAAGGAAGATCCTCCGCGCGGTCACCGGCTCGAGCTCGATCGCAGCTTCGACGTCGACCTCGGTGTCGGTCGAGAGGACGACGACCTGATGGCTGACATTCGGCAGGTACTCGGTGAGCAGCCGCCGTCGATGCTCCTTGTCAAGACGAGCCAGCGGGGTGTCGACCACAACGGGTAGCGGCCGCTGTGATGCTTTGGCAAGCGCCCACAGGATCGCGATCGCAAGCAGCTGCTTCTCACCCGCCGAGAGGCGCTCCTTCGGCAGCTCGGTCTGGTCCCAGCGGATGACCCTGACGCGGAAGCTGTCGCGGTCGATGGTGATCTTGCTCAGGAGCTCCCCCTTTCGGGAGAGCCGGTTGAAGTAACGGGCGGCCTCAAGCTCGATCTTCTCCAAGCGGCGGAGCTCGGTCTGCTCGCGATACGCGCTCAGGAGCCGAACCGTCCGGTGGGCCACCTCTGCGGACTCAAGCCCCTTGCTGGCCTGCTCGGACTCCTCCTGCGCACGACGCAGCTTGCGCTCGGCCACAGCCAGTTCGTGCTCTGCCTGGCGAAGCTCTTCATCTAGGCGTTCTCTTTCGCTCGACAGCTCCCCGCGCTGGTGCTCGACTTCTTGCAGGCCCTCTACCAGAGGCGCGAGCGCCTCGGTCTCGGGCACCTCCTTCAGCCGGCGGTCGGTCTGCTCGCTCTTTTCCTGGGCGCGCCTCAGGCGCTTCCCGAGCTTGGACGCATCCGCGCGGACCCCGTCGCGGACGACGCCCAGTTGCTCCAGCATGACGGCGCGCTCAGCTGCGCTTACCTCGTGGAGCCGCCGCGCCCGGGAGCCCGACCCGACAGCGAGCAGCGTTCGCACAGTGGAGGTCACCGGCTTGCCCGACTTCGTCTGCAGCTCGGATTTGAGCTCGGAGGAAACCGCCTTGATCCTGCGGGCGATGACTTCGTCCTCCTCTGCGACCTGCTCAGCTTCCAGCCGCTCGGCAACGCCGTCCGCCAGCCGCTGGGCGATCGCGAAGGGAAGCAGCCCGGCGATCAGAGCCCGGAGTTGCTCCGCAGCCACGGTGGCCTCGCTCTCCGCCTTGCGGGCTTCCTTTTCCAGCTTGCCTCGTTCCGCGGCGAGAGTTCCCCCCTCGCGGGCGAGCCGGTCTCTGGCGCGAGCGAGCCGGGCATTGAGCTGATCCTGCTCTGCCTGGAGCATCGCCCGCGTCTCCTTGGCCAGGGCGACCTGCTCCTTGGCGTCAACGGCCTGCCGTTCAGCCTCGTCCAAGGACCTCTCTAACTCGTCATCCTCCTTTGACGTAGATCGGCCGGCATAGCGCCTCAGGTCGACCTGCAGCTGATCGATCAGGTCCAAGCCGAGCAGGCGCTTCACCGCGTCGGCGAGGTATTCGCCCTTCTCATCGTCAGCCAGGGCCTGGATCTGCTCGCCATCGAAGAGGAAGAACCCGGCGAGTCCCGGCGGCAGGAGAGAGTCGAGGAAATCCTGGCGGGATGCGTCGCTCAGGTCATCTATCTCGGCACCGTCGAGCGTCAGGCTCAACGCCTCCTTGACCGACCCGCTGGACGTGCGCCGCCAACGGCGGGAGACGACGTAGTCCGAGCTGCGGCCGCTTTGAACGTGGTCGAAGGCCAGCGTGATCGCGCACTCCTCGGTGGCCTCCTCATTCGGAGCGACGTGGAAGCGAGAGCGGATATGCGCTTCATAGGCATCCTGTGAGACCCGGGGGCCGAGGGCCCGCCTGCCGTGAAGGCACAGGGTGAAGGCTTCGAGCAGGGTGGTCTTGCCGGCGCCGTTCGTCCCGCCGACCAAGATCACCGGGCGATTGCGCTTGGCCTCGAGATCAAGGCGCTGTCTGCCGGCGTAGATGCCGAAATCTTGAAGCTCCAGCGACTTGAAGATCATGCGGCAGCCTCGGCGGCTTCGATCTCTTCCGCGATCTCCTCTTCGCCGCGCCACTCCTGCGATAGGGCGGCCTTGATCTTCGACATGATCTGCGAGCGACGCCGGAGCCCCTGCAGGTCCCGCTCGGTGTCGATCAGCTGCTTGACGAGCCCCAGCGGGACTTCGTGCTCCGCCGCCAACTCGGCGAGCAGGGCCTCATCCTCGCCGTCGAGGAACACCTGATCATCGAGGGGAAGGTCGAGCTCTGATCCGGTCGCCTCTTTGACGATCGCCGGCAAGCTGTCCTGCCAATCCTGGCGCTCGTATCGCCAGATGCGTCTGATCTCCCGTAGCTCATCGAGGCTGATCAACTCCACCAGCTGGTCATCGGGCGCCAGTTCCCTTACCTGCCGTTCTGCGGTAAGGAGGCGTGTCAAGACCTCCCGGCAGAAATCAAGGGTGTAGGGGCCGCGGACGAAAGGGTCGTCCTTGTCGCCGTATTCCTTGCGCATGACCCCGCCGTTCTTGCGAATGTGCTGGCGGACCTCGGCCTTGCGCTTGGGCCGCTGGGTGTCGGCGAGGAAGTCGCGCAGCTCAAGCAACGGCTCGAGCCACTCGTCGCCGTTGTCGACCATCGCCTCCATCGCCTTGTCCTTCGTGACGACCGTGCAAACCCAGCACCCGAACCGCGAGCTGCCACAGGACGGCGTCGTGGTGTCGACCACCAGCGGGCACTCCCCCGTCGAGGAGTTGCGGTAGAGCGCAAGCAGGTCGTTGTTGTCCCGGCCCCAGGGATTCGAGACCTGGAGCAGGTACTTCCAGACATCGTCGACCGAGTAATCGCGGATCGGGGTGTAGACGAAGGCGTTCGGCAGCGTCGAGTGCCGGGAGAGGAGGCTGTTCTCGATCCGCCGCAGGTTCATGACCTGGGCGCGGGTGGCGCTCTCCTGCCTGCGGACGCCCAGAAGCAGGACCACCTCCCCATGGTCGGCGACGCGGTCGAGGATGAAGCGATTCGCCGGGCTGATCTTCATCCGCGCGGTGCACCAGCGAAACCGTGACGAGGGCGCGGGATAGCCTTTGCCGATCAGGTTCACCCAGAAGGACTCCTCAAGACTCGGAGTCACCTTGTGGGCGGAGATCGGAAGGCCCTCTGCCTTCGCATGCTCGTTGATGGAGTCGAGCGCCTCGGTGAGGTAGTCGATGATCACCGGCGTCTCCACCTGCGTGTCACCGGAGATCACGTAGACCGGCTTGCGCCGTTCGCTCGGCTCCAGGCCCCGCAGCGCATACCAGACGAGCTGTAGCGCGACGGTCGAGTCCTTGCCGCCGCTGAAGCCGATGACCCATGGGCGCTCGTCTGCCAGATAGACGCTGCGGATCTCCTCCAGGCTTTTCTCGTACAGGTCGGCGGAGTTTTTCTTAGGCTGCGACACGGTCCTCCTTCGGCAGGGTCTCCTCGAGTGCCCTCTCAGTGGCTCCTAGCTCAAGCCCGACCGCGTCCCTGAGGACGTTTGCGGTTAAAACCAAGCTTGGCCCGGCCTTGCTGATCTTTCCATTCCGGATTGCCCGCCCACTCCACAGGCGGTTGTCGCGCCTCCAGTCCAGGCCCCGGAGGCGACGAAGCCGGGGCTGCCAGTCGGTCGGATGACTCGTCATCAGCTCCCCGCCAGCCATCCCGAGAGCGTGCAGGGCCACCGCATGAACATGAACGTAGTCGCGGCGGAGGTCCGACGCCGTGTTCTGCTCGCTGACAAAGCCCCAATCTCGGACCAGCTCTCCGACAATGCCCCAGAATTCCAAGACCAGCCGCTCGTCTTGGTCGTCCACCACCTCGGGTTGCTGTCGAAGCAGCGCGAGGGTGGCCTGGTGGATGGCGCTCAGCGTGAACATCTTCGAGGACCGGTTCGAGAGGCTCGACCTCTCGAGCTCGGTGAGTCCGACAAACGGACAGACCTCAGAGGCGACCCGCCTCGCCAGCTTGGCCACCGGGTCACGGTGGTCGTACAAGACGTTCAGAGAAGTGGCCGGCCGAATGGCATGCCGGTTGAGGTCCGCGAAGGTCTGCTGATTTCGGACAAGGCCAGCGTCAAGAAAGAGCACGAGCGGAATGGACTCATCGGCGAGCTCGGGTCGGAGACGCAGCGCGGCCGCGATCGCCTCGCGGCGGTGTTGCCCGTCATTGACCAAAATTCTCGCCCCCGCGGGAATGACCAACTGACCGATGCGAGCCCCATCGTGCAGAGGGCCACGCTCCTCAAACCGCACTTCGCGGTGGTCGGCATCGATCGATGCGGTGATCGCCGAGAGAACGTAAGAGGTCGGATTCGCCGACAGGTACTTGGCCATCTGCGGTATCCGGCCTTTGTTGAGCAGCCGCTGGGCGCGGAGGTCGGGAGGCAGGTCGGCAGGGGCGAAAGTCAGAACCTCCGGAACCAGGCGAAGAGGACATGCGGTGACGAAGTACGACCTCCCCGCCTGGACGGCGCGTACGCTTTGGAAGCGATACTCGTTGTCTTTCTTCGAGGCGCGGGTAGACCTTGATTTCGCTTTCGGCTTTGCTGATTTGTTCGGAACGGAAGTTGCGGAAGTCATGGAAGTATCTCCCTTCAAATTAGGCATGAGACCGGACGGCTCCGTAAGGCCTGGGCGAGGGCGATGAAGTCTGGGGTGGATCTCTCTTTAAGCCGCGAGCCTCTGCCGACTCTCCCCCGCGAGCGCACTCCGCGAGCGCAGTTCCGAGGCTCAGCCCGGATGTTGTTGGTCCCGTCCTTGAACCCGATCAGGTTGCGCGGGGTCGGCTGGTCCTGGCTGGTGCTCGAGGTGCGGCCGAAGCCGTCCTGCGACCAGCGCAGGGTCGCAACGCCGTTGGCGGCCCGGGCCAGGACGTGGATCGCGTGAAAGGCGACCTGCGGGTTCTCGGCGCAGGCCTGGACGCAGAGATCGCCGTCGGAACGCTGGTCCTCGAGGACGTCACCAGAGAAAACGGGCAGCCGTGACAACTTGGCCGGCCGCCGCTGACCGAAGCCGAAGCGGTCCTCGCCGCCGACGCCGAAGAGGCTGGGGCCAAAGCCGAAGGTGAGCGTCAGCCGCTGCGGTCCACTGACGGATCGCCTCGGCACCGCGACCGGCCTGGCCGACGGCACCGGGGGAAGTCGTCACCACCACCTACACCTACCAGCCATTCGGGGCGATGACCAGCGCCGGTGACCTCCGAAGGTGGCGCCGCTGGCGGTCCGCCAGCGCAGGCAGTATTCGCCGTCGAAGTTGGCGTTGGCGGATTTGACCGTGACGACGTCGCCGGCGTCGACGGTCAGCGGCGACACCTACAACTGCTGGCAGAAACTGGCGATGACGGCGGCGGCGGCACCGGGTCGGGCAGCGGCGAGCGGGGTCGGATCGACGGCGCGGTAGTAGGTCGCGGCGGCCTGCTGCTTTGCCTGGGCGCCGCCGTCGATGATCTGCTGCTTGAGCGAGGACAGGCTGTCTGCCGACCTGTGCAGGGCGCGCTCGACCAACCCGGGGCTCGCTTCTTCGGCGGCGGGGACGGGAAGCATCGCGCCAGCCTTCTCCCGCCAGGCGAGGAGCCGCTCGCTGAAGAGCTCGCAGCGCCCGCAGTGAGAGATGTGCTCGCGCGCCCTGGTCGACTCGTCGGGGGTCGAGATGCCGCAGACGAACCGCATGACCAGCGGCTCCCCTCGCTCGCACCCGCCACCGGCGAGGCCCGCGAGGACGGCTCGGGACTTGTCCATGATGAGACGCAGCTGCTCCTTGACGTCGCGCTCGGGCACGCCGAGCCGATCCGCGATCTGCGGGCGCCTGTAGCCGGCGCCGTAGAGGGCGAACACGTCGCGCTGGCGATCGGTGAGAGAGGAGGAGACCTTTTCGACGAGCACGGCCAGGTCGGCGTCGTCTTCCAGGCCGATCAGCTCCTCGGCGGGGCCGGTCTCCTCGGCGGCGAGCCGGTCCAACCCGTCATCGACAGGGTCGACCGCGACCTCGCGGTGGTGCCGCTCGGCCTCCCGGTTCAGGTTGCGCTGCGCGGTGGTGCGAATCCAGGAGTAGACCTGGCCGGGCGCGGTGATGCCCTCCGCTTTGTCCAGGAACCTTCTGCAGGCGAACTGGATCGCATCTTCGATCATGTCCGCCGAGAACTGGGGATAACGGGCGGCGAGCTGCGCCCGCAGAGTCTGCCCTCGCTCGCCCCGGACAAGGCTCGAGAGGAGGTCCCCATCGTCGCCTTGCCGCCGGGTTCTGATCGAAGGATGAGAGGCCATCACCTCTACAGAGCGGCGAACCGAGAAAGTGGACAGACTTTTCTTCGACTCGGCCCGTCCTTGTTGAAGGACGACGTCTTCAGCGGGGCGAGAGGGAGAGAACTCGACCTCCTCGCTCGCTGCTGACTTACCGGTCACCGCTGCCTCCACTTCCCGAGCCGCAGCCCCACGCGGCTCCATGCAACGGCAGTAACTACCCACTATTGGGTATTGCTAATCACGGCGGTTTTTAAGCAGTGCTGGGTCCAGCCTTCTTCGCGAGACGGATCAACGCTGGGAGCGAACCGACCGACTTGCCAGCGCCCGTTACTCCCGGTGGCGTTGAGATCCGCGTCTGATGGCTAAGCAAAGAGGCCTTCGCCGACAAAACCGCCGGGTTTCACGCCCGGCGGGCAGGCGAAAAGAGCGCTGGCGGTGTTGAGAAGGTGACGGTTGAGCGCGTCTAATCCGGAAAGACGGCGTTGGATGGCGGCAAACTGCTCGGGACTGCGCTGGAAACTGATGAAGAACAGCCCCGCGTCGATTTCTCCGGACCCTGGCGGCGAGGGTTCCGAGAAGGAATAACCCCGCCGCAGGATCCGCTTGCCGCCGTTGCTCTCAGGACTGGAGAGCCTGACGTGAGCATCCTCGGGAATCACCGGCTGACCTCCCGTGCGCGCGCCGAGGTCCACGTTGTCGAACTCGCCCCCCTGCCCCAGCGGGGCGCCGCTGTCCTTGGCTCGCCCGATCGCCGCCTCTTGGCCTTCGAGGCTGGTCGCGTCCCAGACGTCGAAGAGCATCTTGATCCGGCGGGCGACCAGGTAGGTGCCGCCGGCCATCCAGTCGGCGCCATCGCCGGGCTGCACCCAAACGTGCTCCTCCAGCGCCTCGGAATCCTCAGCCCGGATGTTGTTGGTCCCGTCCTTGAAACCCATCAGGTTGCGCGGGGTCGGCTGTTCCCGACTGGTGCTGGAGGTGCGGCCGAAGCCGTCCTGCGACCAGCGCAGGGTGGCCACACCGTTGGCGGCCCGGGCCAGGACGTGGATCGCGTGGAAGGCGACCTGCGGGTTCTCGGCGCAGGCCTGGACGCAGAGATCGCCGTCGGAACGCTGGTCCTCGAGGACGTCACCAGAGAAAACGGGCAGCCGCGACAACTTGGCCGGCCGCCGCTGACCGAAGCCGAAGCGGTCCTCGCCGCCGACGCCGAAGAGGCTGGGGCCGAAGCCGAAGGTGAGCGTCAGCCGCTGCGGTCCGAGCCCGGCGGACTCCGCCGGATCGTCAGGCGGCAGATGCGATCGCTGCGGGTCCGGCTGGTAGAGCTTGCCCTGGGTGATCGCGGCAGCCGCTGCGGTCCACTCCAGCAACAGCGAGCGCAGATCGTCGGCGGAGTCGGTGCTGAGATCAAAGGTCGCGAAGCTGAGGAATTCCTGGGCGAGGGTGGCGATGCCAGCCTGATGGGGGCCGTAAAACTCGACCCGCTCACTTTCGCTCGCTGCGCTCTCACTCGAGCCGTTGTCGCCGTTCAGCTCACCGCCCGCGTAGCCCAAGCCGGCGCCAACGCCCAGAGCCGCCGCATGGCCCAGCAGCGTCCGCCGAGTGAGGCCCCCGCCCTTAGCCACTCCGCTCAGCGGCCGGCCCCCGCCGGGGTGCCCGCGCCGTCACCGCGTCGCCGCAAGAACCAGCGCCCAATCGCTTGCACGATAAGCGCGATCAGGGCGATCCAGAACAGCGCGGCGTAGAGGGTGGAAAGGCCGCCCTCTGCTCCGGTCAAGGCCTGGAGAGTCAAGGTCCCCAAGATGATCAGCAGGAGTCCGTATTTCCAGTATGGGTCGAAATAGAAAGAGCGCCTCCTCCAGCTGGTCCGCTCCCGCAGGAACTGGAGCGCGATCAGCCCGCAGATCGCAATGATCATCAGGATCCCCCCGACCCAGGCGATAACCCCCTCCTCGCCTGAATCCCAACCGATCACGCGAAGCACGAGGCCGACGACCAGCGCGCCGAGCAGCAGCCCCCGCACCGTCGGCTCGGTAAGCACCCGCTCTCCCCGCCTTCGCGCCGAGATCCTCTCCCTGGCGAACCTGACCGCCGCCACGCAGGCGGCGACGAGGAGCGCCACCGTCAGGGCACGCAGGGTCCAGAAGGTGAGTGGGTCCGACAGCCCGAAGGCGACTCGGCAGACGAAGAGGAGGAGCCAGGCCCCTGCCAGTACATATCCACGGCGTAACTCCATCATCTCAGCCTAGCCCCCCTGGGGCAGGGGCTTCGGCTTCGGGAACGGGAACGGAGGCAGTAGGGGCGGCTTGGGGCCGTCAGGGTCTTCGGGTTCGAATTCTTCCCCGAAGTTTTCGAGTTCTTCGATCGATTCTTCGTAGAAGTCGTGACAGGGTGAGGATTCGAACTTGTACGGCGGCAGGAGTTCATATCCACATTCGCCCGCTCCCCGGAAGAAGTTTTCCCCCCACTCCCCAACTTCGCTTGCCACCTCGGGTGCCCCGCTCACCCAATCCTTGGCGTCGTTGAACGTCTCTTCCCCCTCCTCCTTCAGCGGCCCCCAAAGATCCGGGACGCAGGGACCGCCATAAATGCATTCGCCGCTGGGGTCGGTGAGGTCGAGCGGGTTCCCCCCCACGTATCCGTAGAGGTTGAAGCCGCCGGCAAACCCCTTCGGATCGGAGCTGATGAAGCGCCCGACCGAGGGATCGTAGTAGCGCGCACGGTAGTAGAGGAGGCCGGTCCCGTCGTTTTCGCGGCCGGTGAACTGGAAGGGGTTGTCACTGGGGTCACCGGCGTTGGTCATCACCCCGAACGGCTGGTAGGTGTAGGTGGTGTTGACTTCCCCGGTGCCGTCGGCCAGACCGATCACGGTACCGAGGCGATCCGTCAGGAAGCTGTCCGTGCCGGCGGTGGTCGTACGGGCGAACAGCTGGTCGAGGTGGAGCCCGGTCAGCAGCGCGGCGGTCAGTTCTTCGCCCTCATATTCCTGGACCACGTTGAAGCCGTCATGCAGGAAATCCGTCGTGGCTTCGGCGCTCGTCCGCGAGATCCGGCGGCCGAACGGGTCGTAGGAGAAGGAGGCGTCGACCGCTCCGTCGACGGCGGCAAGCTCGTCGCGGGCGTTCCACTCGTATTCGCTGGCGCCGTCGTCGATCAGGTTGCCGTCGGCGTCGTAGGAGAGCGCCTGACCTTCGCGTTCGATCAGCTGGTTGGCGGCGTTGTATTTCAGCGAAGAGAGGTCTTCCGGCAGACCCATTCGCGCGAAGCTGCCCCAGATCGCCTTGGTGCGACCGTCGACGTCGTAGGCGTAGTGGAGGTCGCCGAGCGTGGTTTCGCCGTCGACATAGGCGATCGAGGTCGTCCGTCCCGCTTTGTCGTAGGTGTAGACCTGCTCGACCCCGTTGGGCAGTTCGAGCTCGGTGAGCCTGCCGGCGCCGTCGTAGGCGAGGGAGACCGTCTCGCTCCCTCGCGAGAGGCCGATCAGCCGGTCCGCGTCGTCGTATTCGTAGTTGACCGGTGGCTGACCGGGCAGCGTCATCGAGGTGCGCCTGCCGGCGTCGTCGTAGGCATAGCCCACGGTCCCGGTCGGCCCGCTGATCGAGGTGAGCCGGTCGAGGCCGTCGTAGGCGAGGGTGTATTCGCCGCTGGCGCTGTCGTCCACTCCGACGAGCCGATCACCGTCGTCGTACGCGTATTCGACCACGCTCTCGGCCGTCAGCCCTTCGACTCCGAAGCTCGCTCTCGAGATGCGTCCGAGCTCGTCGTATTCGTATTTGGTGACGTCACCGTCCCGACTGACCTTCTCGGTCATCAGCCCCGCTTTGTCGTATTTCCATTCCGCCGTGTCTTCGAGCGGATTGGTCTGGGATACGGGGCGATCCATGACGTCGTAGCTCGTCGTCGTCTCGCCCGCGCCGGGATCGACCGAGACGATGTTCCCGTCTTTGTCGCGCCCGATCGCGGTTTCGGAGCCCGATGGACTCGTGATCGACGTGATCTCGTCTGAGGCGTTGTAGGAGAGCAGCCTGCGGAGGCCGCTAGGCGAGCCGATCACCCGCAGCCGGCCCAGTGCATCGACGAACCGGCGGCTCGTATGGCCGAGTGGATCGGTCACAGACGCGATATCGCCGTCTTCGTATCCGAATTTCGTGATTCCGCCCTCGGGATCCTCGATCTCGGTCAAGCGACCCGCGGCGTCGTAGGCGTAGGTGGTTTCATTCCCCAGCGGGTTGGACCGGGAAAGCAATTCCCCCTTCGACCCGTAATCGAACGTGGTGGATCGTTCGAGCGGATCGGTGACTTTGGTGACGTTGGTCGTTCCTGGCTCGTACTCGACCTCTGCCGTCACGGCGTCTTCGGTGCCGGCCAGCTTGGTCACTTCGGTGACATTGCCAGCGCTGTCGTATTCGAATTCGGTTTTACGTCCCAGAGGATCGGTCCGCGACAGCAGCAAGCCGGTCCCTTCCTGCCGCTCGAAAGTGGTGGTCTGCGCCGCTTCGGTGCCGAACGCCCTGGCTTCGCTGACGAGAAATCCCTCAGAGTCGAAGACGACTTTGCGTTTGTAACCCCGCGGGTCAGTGATCGTCGTTGCTTTGACTTTGCCGGCTTCGTCGAGTTCGTAGGCAAATTCGAAGGTTCCGCCGTCCCCCGTCGTCTGCTTTTTCACCCGCCCATTGGCGTCGTATTCGTTCTGCAGGAATTTGTTGCCGCGCGGGTTGATTACCGCTTTCATGCGGCCAGAGGCGTCATATTCGTATTGGACGGTGCGGCTGTCGGGGGCTTCGACTTTCGTCAAGCGCCCGGAGGTGTAGGTGTATTTGACGCTGCGATCGGCGTTGTCGGTTATCTGCGTGATCCGGTTAGAGCCGTCATAGGTAAATTTCGCCCAGCGCCCATTGGGGGTGGTCACCTTGGCGATATCACCCGGCAAGCCGGATTCCCGCTTGATCCTGAGTGCGTTCCCGAAACGATCTTCGATGGCCATCAGCGGCGCGTAGCTGAACGGGTTGAACTTGAACGTCCCTCCGTTCGTCAGCTCGAGATCCCAGGTTCCCGACCACTCGTTCCAGGTGACGGTCGAGTTGGAGAAGAGGCTCGGTGATTTGCCGGTCTCGAAAGGCCCGCCCGGATAGCTCCGGACGTAATGGATGCGCCGCCCGTCGGGAAGGATGAGATCCGCTTCGTTTTCCGTGTCGGTCGACCACAGCCGCAGATCGAAGATCGTCGTCGTCCCCTGGCCGAAGCTGTAGGAGTTCGAGTCGTTGGGGCGATAGGTCCGTTCGATCTCCAACGGAATCGAGTCAGGCAGGGTGAGGTCGATGCGCTGGTAGGTGAAAAGCCCGCTGTAGAGATCGACTGGGTCGCCGCCGGAGGCCTGAGAGTTGGGAGCGGTGCCGGGCGGAACCGGAGGCGGCGGCGGGCCGGAGGCCATCGCGCCGGTGAACTCCCAGACGCGGACACCGTCGTCGGGCATGATCTGCTCGCCGTCAGGAGTCACCGTCCCCTCGCCGTAGACGTACCAGCCGCGGTCCGTTGGGTCGTAGTTCCAGAACTCCACCCGCTTGCCCGGCGGTAGATCGCCCCAGTTTGGATAGACGATCTGCGCGCCCTTGCTCAACGTCGCCCCTCCGGGCTGGACCGTGAAGTAGACCGGTACCGAGAGGAATGGCGGCAGCGGGAAAGCCGGGCGGTCGACGGGAATCGCGGTGATGTTCAGGTCGTTGACCGGGCGTCCCTCGTCGTCGGTAATGCGCGTTCCTGCCGGGATCCTCACTTCGAATCCGGGAATGCGATCGTTGGTGAGCCGCAGGGCTCGACGCGTGGGCGAATCGATCTCGTGATCCCCTTCCTTGTCCAGCGGGGTTATCCAGACCGGCTCTTCGAGCACCGTCGTCTCCCCCTCCTTCACGTCGAAACCAAGACGGAAGCTCCCATAGCGGTCACCGTCCGCGGCGGTTTCGCCGTCCACCGAAAGCACGTGGTGCCCGGCGGGTGCTCCCCGCAAGAGGAAGCGGCCGCTCTCGTCGGTCACTCCGGCGATATCGGCGCCTTCGATCTCGACGTGGACTCCGGCCAAGGGCAGGCCATTGACCCGCAAGACCTGACCGGACAGCGCAGAGGTGCCTTCCCGCGCCTCGAGCGGTGCAACGTCCAGCCAGGGACTATCCGACTCGCCGGCGATCCAGCCACGGTGGTAGCTGTTCTTCGGCGGCAGCCAAGTGCTCTGCTTCGGCGTCCAGGCGGTGCGAGGTGATTGGGAGTGCCAGGCCTGGATGCCCCCGGCGCGACGGCTGCCGCGCTTCCGCAGCTTCCGCTTCGCCGTCTTCTCCCGTTTCTTCACGCGAGGCTCCTTGGCGGCGCTTCCCTTCTGGCCTCCCCCATCGGCTGCGGGTAGATCGGAAAAGCTGGTGGAGTCGTCGAAGGATCCGACTGAGCGGACCAACATCGACTCTCCTTCGAGCGGAGCGGCCCAGGACACGTGCGAGCCCAAGTAGGCGCTCAGTTTGAGGCTGCCGGTGCTCCACGAGGAGCCCACGAGACGAATCGTGTAGGTACCGGTCGCCGGGAGCGTGATTTCAGCTTTGGCCGAACCATCTTTGATGAATGATTTTTCGCTGTTGGTGACTTTGGTTCCGCCAGAAGTCCAAGTCGACATCGAGCCGGCGAAGGAGGGTTCGGTGATTTTGAGCGTCATCAACTGGCCCGAGATTCCCGAGAAGGTGATCGGGACCAGCTGGCCGGGGACGTCGACCGAGAAGGATTTGGTCTCCCCTTCGGCGGTCGGGGTGATCGTGCCGCCGGTCTTGTCGGAGGCGTCGAAGAAGGTGAGGTCGACCGAGCCGGTGGTGGTG
>DATEOT010000080.1:0-2398 GCA_035273795.1 Solirubrobacterales bacterium
GGTCGATGTGACCGATCGTGCCGACGTTGACATGCGGCTTATCGCGCTCGAATTTCTCCTTGGACATCTCTCTCCGTTTCGCCTTTCGAAGTCGTGTTCTGTCTGATCTAGCTGCTTGAGTCTTGTGGGCGGACTTTCCGCGGAAGGCTTTGCCTGCCTGCGGGCAACCTGGGAAATATAGCCAGGTTCAGCGTCCGTGCGCGGTCGGGCTCATGAGGTCGCCCCAACCGGGTCTCCAGAGCGGTGCTCGACGATCTCCTCGGCAATGTTCGAGGGGACCTCCTCGTAGCGCTCGAACTGCATCGTGTAGGTCGCTCGGCCCTGGGTCATCGACCGCAGTTCCGTCGCGTAGCCGAACATCTCCCCGAGGGGGACGTAAGCCTGGACGGCAAGAGCGTTGCCGCGCTGGTCCTGGCCCTGGACTTTGCCGCGGCGGCGGGAGAGGTCGCCAATCACGTCACCGAGGAAGTCCTCGGGCGTGACCACCTCGACCGCCATCACGGGCTCGAGCAGGACCGGGTCCGCCTTGCGGGCGCCTTCCTGGATCGCCATCGAACCGGCGATTTTGAAGGCCATCTCCGAAGAGTCAACGTCGTGGTAGGACCCATCGACGAGTTCGGCTTTGACATCCACCATCGGGTAGCCCGCTTTGACGCCGTTCTCCAGCGCCTCGCGCATTCCCTGCTCGGCGGGGCCGATGAATTCACCGGGGATGACGCCGCCCTTGATTTTGTTCTCGAAGACGAAGCCTTCCTCGGGAGCGGGCTCGAGGTTGATGACGACGTGGCCGAACTGGCCGCGACCGCCGGTCTGGCGCACGAACCGCGCTACGACCTTCTCGACCCGCTTGCGGATCGTCTCGCGGTAAGCGACCTGCGGCTTGCCGACGTTGGCCTCGACTTTGAACTCGCGCAGCATCCGGTCGACGATCACCTCGAGGTGGAGCTCGCCCATCCCGTGGATCAGGGTCTGCCCGGTTTCCTCGTCGGATTCGATTTTGAAAGTCGGGTCCTCCTCGCCGAGCCGGGCCAAGGCGTTGCCCATCTTCTCCTGGTCGGCTTTGGTTTTCGGCTCGATCGCGACCGCGATCACCGTCTCCGGGAATTCGATGCTCTCCAGCGCGATCGGCGCGTCGGGAGCGGCAAGGGTGTCGCCGGTACCGGTTTCCTTGAGACCGACGCCGGCGCAGATGTCACCCGCGTAGCACTCGTCGATCTCCTCGCGGCTGTTGGCGTGCATCATCAACAGCCGCCCGATCCGCTCGGTCTTGCCGGTTTTCACGTTGAGCACCCGGCCGCCTTTCTCGAGCTTGCCCGAGTAGACGCGGAAGTAGGTGAGCTTGCCGACGTAGGGGTCGGACATGACCTTGAAGGCGAGTGCGGAGAAGGGAGCGCTGTCGCTGGCTTCGCGCTCGGCCTCGATGTCCTCGGCCTGGCCCTTGCTGGCGGGGACGACGCCGGTGACCGGCGGCACCTCGAGCGGCGAAGGAAGCAGTTCGACGATTGCGTCGAGCAACGGCTGCACGCCCTTGTTCTTGAAGGAGGTGCCGCAGAGGACCGGGGTGACCTTGGTCGAGAGGGTGGCCTTGCGCAAGGAGTCAATCAGCCTGTCCTGCGGGATCTCTTCCTCGCCGAGGAAAGCTTCCATCAGCTCTTCGTCGTAGTCGGCGCAGGCTTCGATCAGCTGGGTGCGGTATTCCTCGGCCTGATCCTGCAGGTCCTCGGGGATCTCGATTTCCTCGTAAGCGGCGCCCAGCTCGTCGGTCCAGACGAGACCTTTCATCTTGATCAGGTCGACGACGCCTTTGAAGTTCTCCTCGGCGCCGATCGGCAGCTGAACCGGCAGCGGGTTGGCACCGAGACGGTCCTTCATCGTCTCCACCGAGTTGAAGAAGTCAGCCCCGGTGCGGTCCATCTTGTTGATGTAGGCGAAGCGCGGGACCCCGTACTTGTCGGCCTGCCGCCAGACCGTCTCCGACTGCGGCTCGACGCCGGCGACGGCGTCGAAGACGGCGATCGCGCCGTCGAGCACGCGGAGGCTGCGCTCGACCTCGACGGTGAAGTCGACGTGGCCCGGCGTGTCGATGATGTTGATCCGGTGGTCCTTCCAGTCACAGGCGGTCGCGGCCGAGGTGATCGTGATGCCGCGTTCCTGCTCCTGCTCCATCCAGTCCATGACCGCGGCGCCCTCGTGGACCTCGCCCATTTTGTGGGTTCGGCCGGTGTAGTAGAGGATGCGCTCCGTCGTCGTCGTCTTGCCGGCGTCGATGTGCGCCATGATCCCGATGTTCCGGGTTTTCTCTAGTGGAAAGCTGCGTGCCATGGTTTCTAAGTCCAGTAGTCGTAGTAAGCCGCAAAAAAAGGCCCCAGGGGGCCCGGCGAAGCGTCCTGCGAAGAAA
>DATEOT010000081.1:0-4751 GCA_035273795.1 Solirubrobacterales bacterium
AACGTCCGCTACAAGGTCCACGCCGGGATCCGCCTCACCGACCTTCCCGACGCCGACGTCACCGGCCTCGAGAACGCCGAGGCGGCGACCAGGGGCCAGATCGTCTTCCTCACGGTCCCCTTCCGCGCCCAGTCCGAGAACCTCAACAACCTGCGCGAGGCGCTGCAGCCGGGCCAGATCCTGGTCGACTGCACCGTCCCCCTCGCCGCCGCGGTCAGCGGCAAAGCGACCCGCTCGCTCGGCGTCTGGCAGGGCTCCGCCGCACAGCAGGCGCAGGAGATGGTCCCCGAGGGCGTCACCGTCGTCTCCGCCCTCCACACCGTCGGCGCGCCCTCCCTCGCCGACCTCGACACGGAGCTGGGCGAGGACATCCTCCTCTGCGGCGACATGAAGGCCGACAAGGCACGGGTCGCGCGGCTGATCGAGCTGATCCCCGGCCTGCGAGCCGTCAACGCGGGGGCGCTGGAGATGGCCCGGATCGTCGAGCAGCTGACCCCGCTGCTGATCTCGGTCAACGTCCGCTACAAGGTCCACGCCGGGATCCGCCTCACCGACCTTCCCGACGCCGACCACTGGGCCTGACGCCGTGCGCGTCGCCCTGCTGGCCGGCGGCACCGGCGGCGCCAAACTCGCCGCGGGGATGCAGGAGGAGATCGGCGCCGACCTGACGGTGATCGCCAACACCGGCGACGACGTCGAGGCGCTCGGCGTCCACGTCTCCCCCGACCCCGACCTCGTCACCTACTGGCTCAGCGGCGAGATCGACGAGGAGCGCGGCTGGGGCATCCGCGACGATTCCTTCACCGTCTTCGAACGACTGAAGCGCCTCGGCGCGCCCGAGTGGTTCGGCCTTTCCGACCGCGACCTCGCCGCCTGCCTCTACCGGCGCCAGTTCCTCGACGAGGGCGGCCGCCCGACGGACGCCCAGGCTCAGATCACCCGCGGACTCGGCGTCGAGGCCCGGGTGCTGCCGATGTCCGACACGCCCGTCCGCACCAATGTGATCACCCCCGGTGGCACCCGCGCCCTGCAGGAGTACCTGATCCTCGACGGCGGGCAGGCGCCGGTGGAAGGGGTCGAACTGGAGGGAATCGCGGCGGCCGAGCCGACGCCGGAGGCGCTGGCGGCGATCGCAGGCGCCGAGGCGATCATCCTCGGCCCCTCGAACCCGGTGATCAGCATCGGCCCCATCCTCGCGATCCCCGGAATGCGGGAGGCGATCGCGGCCTCCCCTGCCCCCGTCGTCGCCGTCAGCCCCTACGTCGCCGGCGTCGTCGTCAAGGGCCCAACCGACAGCTTCATGGAAGGGATCGGCCGCCCGACCACCGCCGCCGGCGTCGCTTCCCTCTACACCGGGTTGATCGACGCGATGGTGGTCGACGAGGGCGACCCCGACCCGCCCCCCGCCGAGATCCCGACCTTGAGCGCCCCCACCTTGATGGAGGGCGCCGCGGGCCGCCTCCGCCTCGCCCGCATCGTCCTCGACTACGCCGCTACGCTCGACGCCGCGTGAGCGCGACCGCCATCCTTCCCGTCAAGCGTTTCGACGCCGCCAAGCAGCGGCTGGCCAGCCTCGACGAGGGCCGTCGGCGCGAGCTGGCGGGAGCGATGGTCGCCGACGTGCTGGAGGCGATCGGCAAGACCCGCGCGATCGACCGCCTGATCGTCGTCACCGGCGACCCCCTCGCCCAGGAGCTGGCAAACGAAGCCGGCGCCGAGGTCGTGCCCGACCCCGAGGACGCCGGGCACGTCGAGGCGGCCCAGGCCGGCATCGCCAGCGCCGAGGTCGAGGGCGCCGAGCGGGTGGTCCTCCTCGCCGGCGACTGCCCGCTGCTCGACCCGCGCGAGCTCGACCGCCTGCTGACCGGCGTCCCCGGCAGCTACGTCGGCGTCGTCCCCGACCGCCACGGCACCGGCACCAACGCCCTCCTCCTCAGCCCGCCCGGCGCGATCGTCCCCGGCTTCGGCGAGGGCAGCCGCGACCGCCACGTAGAGGCGGCCCGCCAAGCGGGAATCCCCTTCGGAATCGAGGAGCTCCCCTCGATCGAACTCGACCTCGACACCCCAGCCGACGTGATCGCCCTGACCCGCGAGCTCGGGAAGCAGCCGAAGCGGGCAAGGCGAACGGCCAAGGTCCTCGGAATATGACCACCGAACTTCGGGTCCTGCCCATCGTTGGGCTGCCCGAGGTGACGGAGGGGATGAAGGTCGGGCAGCTCATCGCCGAGCGGGCAGAGCTGCAAGACGGCGACATCGTGGTGATCTCCCAGAAGATCGTCTCGAAGGCCGAGGGCCAGCTGAGAAAGCTGTCGGAGATCGACCCTTCCGAGCAGGCAAAGGAAATGGGAAAAGAGCTGGGCAAGGAGGCAGCCTTCATAGAGCTGGTCCTCTCAGAGAGCCGCGAGATGCTGCGGGCGGAGAGGGGCATTTTGATCACGGAGACCCACCACGGCTTCGTCTGTGCCAACGCGGGCATCGACAGCTCCAACCTCCCAGAGGACGGCACGGTCTGCCTCCTCCCGAAGAATCCCGACGCCTCAGCCCGCCAAATCCGCGCCGAACTAGAGCCCCGTGTTGAGGAGCCGGGGGTGGGGGTCGCCGGACCCTCCCCGCTGTTGTCCGCCGACCCCCACCCCCGGCTCCCCCCCGCGGTCGTAATCACCGACAGCTTCGGCCGAGCCTGGCGGTTGGGCCAGGCGGAGGTAGCAATCGGATGCGCCGGTCTGGTGCCGCTGGACGACTGGCGCGGCCGCCCGGACACCAGCGGCCGCGAGTTGAAAGCGACGGAGATCGCCATCGCCGACGAGGTCGCCGCCGGAGCCGACCTGGTCCGCAAGAAGGACAGCGGCGTGCCGGCGGTGGTGGTACGAGGTCTAGGGGAGTACGTGACGGCGGAGGACGGGCCTGGTGCCGTCGCCCTCCGCCGCTCCCCTACCGAGGACCTATTCCGCTGAGAACCGCCTAGTCCCGGTCTTTGCCGAGTGCGTCCTTGACCTTGTCCGAGGCCTTGTCGAGGCCGTCCTTGACGGCGCCGCTCGCCTTGTCGACCTTGCCTTCGCGCTTGAGGTCGTCGTCGCCGGTCAGATCGCCCGCGGCCTCCTTGACGCGGCCCTTGGCGTCGTCCTTGTTGCGGATCTCGTCAGTCATGACATCCCTTCTCTGGCTTTCGGATGCCGCTCAACTACCCGCAACGGGCACAACCTCAACGTCCGGGTACGTCTCGACGATCTCGTACAGCGTCGTCCGCTGCGCCGGCTCGCGCCCCGCCGCGCGGGCGGCGGCGATCAGCTGCTCGGGCTCCAGCCGCACCCCGTGCTGGGAGCCGGCCATCCGGGAGATGTTCTCCTCCATCAGCGTGCCGCCGAGGTCGTTGACCCCCCAGCGCAGCGCCTCGGTCGCCCCCTCCAGCCCCATCTTCACCCAGCTGGCCTGCAGGTTGGGGATCGTCCGCCCCAGCGCCAGCCGGAAGGCGGCGGTGTGCTTGAGGTTCTCCCCCATCGTGATCTCCTCGATCCCGTGGGTGCGGCCGAGCATCGTGTTGAAGGGGATGAAGCTGAGCGGGACGAACTCGGTGATGCCGCCGGTTCGCTCCTGCAGGGCACGAATGACGCGCATGTGGCGGGCCAGCTCCCGCGGCTCCTCGATGTGGCCGAACATCACCGTCGAGGTCGAGCGCAAGCCGGCCCGGTGGGAGGCTTCGATGATCTCCACCCAGCGGCCGGCGGGGAGCTTGTTCGGGGAGATCCGCTGGCGGACGCCGTCGTCGAGCACCTCGGCGGCGGTCCCGGGGGTCGAGCCGAGCCCGCACTCGAGCAGGTACTCGAATACCTCCAGCGGTTGCTTGCCTGAGCGCTCGCAGGCCCAGTTGATCTCCATCGGCGAGTAGGCGTGCAGGTGCAGTTGCGGCGCCGTCTCCTTCGCCAGCCGCAGCCAGCGGCCGTACTCCTCCAAAGTCAGGTCGGGATGGATGCCGCCCTGCATGCAGAGCTCGGTGGCGCCGAAGGCGACCGCCTCCTCGACTCGCGCCGCGAAGTCCTCCTCGGAGACTTCGTAGGCATCCGGAGATCGCTTCCCCTGCCCGAACCCGCAGAAGGCGCAGCCGACGACGCAGACGTTGGTGAAGTTGATGTTGCGGTTGACGACGAAGGTGACCTGGTCGCCGTTCAGCTCGGCCCTCAGCTCGTCGGCCGCGATCCGCATCTCCTCGATCACCTCGGGGCGCGTCTCGGCGAAGAGAGCAGTCAACTCGTCCTCGCTCAACTCCCGTCCCTCGCGCCCTTTCGCGATCGCCTTGAGAGCCAGGTCGGGAGCAATGACCTCCTCCGATCGACGCCCCGATCCCCTACGAGGAATGAACGACCAGTACTTCAGCTTTATGACGTCGAGGACCCCTTGCTCCATCCACTCGGGATCCATGTACTGCGGGTAGACGCACAGCCGCTCGGTCAGCGCATACCCCCGCGGCGCCAGCTCCTTCCGCACCTGGTGCGGACTCGGGAACGGCTCCTCGGGCGAAATGTGGTCTCCGTTAGCCGAGAGCCCGCCGAGATCGGTGGCCCCGGCCTCGACCAGCTCAGGCCACCAATCAGACAGGTTGGGCGGGATCTGAACGCCGACGTCCGGCATCAACCGCCGGCACTCCTGAACCAGACGCTTGATCTCCTCGATCCCCACGGGCTCCGCCCAGGCCGGCATGGACGGCGGGGGTGACCCCGCCGTCCAGGCCGGCATGGACGGCGGGGGTGACCCCG
>DATEOT010000082.1:0-21728 GCA_035273795.1 Solirubrobacterales bacterium
CGGCGACCTCGTTTTCCAGTCCCGCATCAAAAAGGCGATCAAGTTCGCGGAGGCCCCGGTGAAAGGGGCGAGCGTGCTCAAGTACGATTCTGGTTCGAGCGCCGCGAACTACTACCGGGAGCTGGCGAAGGAGGTTCTGGCGAATGGCTCGGCGTAACAAGCGCGCAAGCATGCGCGAGGGGCCGCTGTCCGACCTGTTCAGGTCTACTGCCGACGACGCGCCGATGGATCCCCCGGAGGCGCCTCGGTATGGGCGCCAGGATCCGGCCGAGGCGAAAAAGACGCAGGACGAAGCGGATCGGCCCGCGGGTCCTGTCGACGCAGGGGACCCACCGTCTCCTGCGCAGCAGGAGACGGTGCCCCCTACGACGCCACCCGCGGGAGAGGCGGCTTCGGCCGACGTTCCTCTCCAGCAGGAGGAGGCGCCCACGTTCTTCGATCAGGAGTCCGCGGGTTCGGAGCGGGACATCGAGACTTCGAGCGAGCCGGCTCCCGAGAGGCTGAAAAGGGTCTTCAGCGAGGAGCCGACTCCGCGGCGGGAGCAGTTCCAGCCGGAAAACCCGCGCTACGGGCGGGATGAGCCCGAGTACGAGCCGCCGGGCAGCGGCGAGCCCCACCAGCCGGTGATCAAGGTCGTCGGGGTCGGCGGGGCCGGCGTCAACGCCGTCAACCGGATGGTCGACGCCCGTATCCCGGGGGTCGAGTTCATGGCCGTAAACACCGATCTGCAGTCGCTGCAACTCTGCGTCGCCGACGTCACCGTCCATATCGGCGACGAGCAGACGCGCGGCCTCGGCGCCGGCGCCGACCCCGAGGTCGGCCACCGCTCCGCCTTCGAGGAGCAGGACAAGATCAAGCGGCTGCTGAAGGGCTCCGACATGGTCTTCGTCGCCGCCGGAGCCGGCGGCGGCACCGGCTCGGGCGCCGCCCCGGTCGTCGCCCGGCTTGCCCGCGAGGTCGGCGCGCTCACGGTCGGCATCGTCACCAAGCCGTTCAGCTTCGAGGGCAGCCGCCGCGCCACCATGGCGGACAAGGGAATCGAGGAGCTGGCGGCCGAGGTCGACACCCTGATCGTCGTCCCCAACGACCGCCTCCTCGACGTGCTCGACCAGCAGACCTCGATGGTCGAGGCCTTCAAGGTCGCCGACGACGTTCTCCGCCAGGGCGTGCAGGGGATCTCCGACCTGGTGACGCTGCCGGCGGTGATCAACCTCGACTTCGCCGACGTGCGGACGATCATGTCCGAAGCTGGCCGGGCCCTGCTCGGGATCGGCATGGCCTATGGCGACGACCGCGCCGTCCTCGCCGCCGAAAAAGCGATTTCCTCGCCGCTGCTGGAGACCTCGATGGAGGGCGCGCGCTCGATCCTGCTCTCGATCACCGGCGGCGCCGACCTCTCGCTGGTGGAGGTCTCCGAGGCCGCCAAGGTGGTCGGCGAGGCCGCCCACCCGGACGCCAACATCATCTTCGGCGCCAACATCGACGAGGAGCTCTCCGAGCAGATCTGGGTCACCGTCGTCGCCACCCGCTTCGACGGGCGCCCGAACACGCCGCGCCGAGCCGCCGAGCCGACGATCCGCCGCACCAAAGAGGCCGAGCAATCCCACCGCGGCCGCGGTGGCGATCGCGAGCTCGGCATCGACGTCCCTGAGTTCCTCCCCGGGTAGCGGGTTGCCCGGATCCCGGGTGGGGAGGGTGCGATGAAGGGGGTCGTCGCAGCCGGCCATCCGCTCACCGCCGAGGCCGGGGCCGAGGTCCTGCGCGAAGGCGGCAATGCGGTCGACGCCGCCGTCGCCTCGGTTCTCACCTCTTTCGCGGTGGAGAGCCCGCTGACCGGGTTCGGCGCCGGCGGTCACATGATGGTCCACCGGGGCGGGGAGACGACTCTGATCGACTTCTTCGTCGCCGCGCCGGGGCTCGACGGAATCGAGCGCAGGGCGGAGCTGATCCCGATCCCGATCCGTTTCGACGCGGAGACGACGCAGACGTTCCACGTCGGGGCCGCCTCCTGTGGAGCTCCCGGGACCGCCGCCGGACTCGAGCACGCGGTCGAGCGGTTCGGGACGATGCCGCTCGGCGACCTGGTGAGGTCGGGGATCCGCTTCGCCCGCGAGGGGGCGCCGATCAACCGGGGGCAGGCATTCCTCATGGAGATCCTCGCCCCGATCAACGAGCACATGACCGGGACGCGCGAGCTCTACGCGCCTGGCGGTCAACGGCTGGGGGAGGGGGACGTCTTCCGCTTCCCGGAGCTGGCCGAGGCGCTGGAGCGGTTCGCGGCCGAAGGGGCGGAGCCGTTCTACCGCGGCGAGATCGCGGCCAGGATCAGCGAGTTCGTCGTCAGTCATGGCGGCACTCTCGGGGCCGGCGACCTCGCCGCCTACGAAGCCGTCGAGCGGCCGCCGATCGTCGCCCCGTTCAGGGGCACGGAAGTGCTGACCAACCCGCCGCCGTCATCTGGCGGCATCCTCATCTCCTATTGCCTGGGGCTGCTCGAGCGCTTCGGCTCAAGCACCGCCCCGGAGCAGCTGGTGGCGGCGATGGAGGCGGCCAACGATCGCCGCGACCTCGCCTTCGCCGAGGCGCTCTACGAGGAGGGGATGGAGGCGAGCTTCCTCGACCCCGCCGGGCTCGACCTCGCCGCCGCCGACCTGCTCGGCTCCACCACCCACATCTCCGTGCTCGACGCGGAAGGGACCTGCGCCAGCGTCACCTGCTCGAACGGCTCGGGCTCCGGCGTCCTGGTGCCGGGGACGGGGGTGATCCTCAACAACATGCTCGGCGAGGAGGACCTCAACCCGACCGGCTTCCACGGCATCGCGCCGGGGCGGCGGGTGCCCTCGATGATGGCGCCGACGCTGGTCCTCCGGGACGGCGAGATCGTCCTCGCCCTCGGCAGCGCCGGCTCCAACCGGATCCGCTCGGCGATCCTGCAGACGGTGGTACGGGCGGTCGAGCAGGGCTATTCGGTGGCGCCGGCGATCGAGGCGCCGCGGCTGCATTTCGAGCAGGGGGTCGTGCAGGCGGAGAAGGGGATCGACCCGGAGGCGCTGGCGGGACTGGAGGCGCGGGGGTGGGAGGTGGCTCGCTGGCCCTCCCTCAACCTCTTCTTCGGCGGTGTCCAAGCCGTGGCGCGGGACCCGGTCAGCGGCGAGCTCAGCGGCGGCGGCGATCCCCGCCGCGGCGGAGCGGTCGCATACGCTGAGTGAAGTGGCGAGCGGCGGAATCGACTTCGAAGCTGAGGGCCTGCTGGAGGGGGTCGAGGGCGAGGCCCGCCAGGCTCGGCTCGACCTGCTCGAACAGCTCAGCGATGACGGCTGCTCGCTTGAGGAGCTGAAGGAGGCGGTCGCCGCCGGCCGCCTCACCCTGCTGCCGGTGGAGCGGTCCCTCGCCGGGGACGGACCCCGCTACACCGCCCGCGAAATCGCTGACTCGGCGGGCCTCGACCTCGAGATGCTGCTCCGCTTCCGCTCTGCCCTCGGGGTGCCCCTCGCCGACCCGGACGAGCCGCGCGGAACCGAGGCCGACCTCGATGCCGCCCGCCGGATGAAGGCCTTCCTCGATGCCGGTCTGCCCGAGGACGGGATGCTGCAGGTGGCGCGGACGATCGGGATGGGAACCGCCCGGATCGCCGAAGCCAACCGCGAGTTGATCATCCGCACCCTGACCCGGCCCGGGGACAACGAGCGCGACGTCGCCCTTCGCTTCGCCGCCGCCGCCGAGTACATGCTGCCGCTCGCCGGCCCGACCGTCGTCTACGCCCTGCAGTCGCACCTGCTGGAACAGATCCGCCGCGACGTGATCGGAGCCACCGATCTCGCTTCCGGGGACCTCGGCGGCGCCGTCGAGCTGACGGTCTGCTTCGCCGACCTGGTCGAGTTCACTCGCTTGGGGGAGGAGATCGCTGCCGAGGAGCTGGGGATGGTCGCCGGCCGCCTCGAGGAGATGGCAAGCGCGGTCGCCGAGCCGCCGGTGCGCCTGGTGAAGACGATCGGCGACGCGGTGATGCTCGTCTCGACCGAGGCCGAGCCGATGGTCGCCGCGGCGCTCGAGCTGATCCACGCCGCCGAGCAGGAAGGCCAGCAGTTCCCCTGGCTGCGGGCCGGGATCGCCAGCGGCCCGACCCTGCCGCAGTCGGGCGACTACTACGGCCGGGCCGTCAACCTCGCCAGCCGCATCACCAACGTCGCCCGACCGGGCAGCGTCGTCCTCGACGAGACGACCAAGGAGATGGCCGGCGACGGATTCTCCTACTCCTATGTCGGAGAACGCAAGCTCAAGGGGCTCGACTACCGGGTGAAGTTGTTCCGGGCACGCACCCCCGACGAACGAAAGCGTGAGGGGCGAAGCGCGGTCCGGTAGAGGGTGCGGGTATCCCTCTCCGGAATTGCGCAGCACGCCGCTTCGCGGCTTAGCTGCAATTTGAGAGCGCGCTTCGCGCGCAAGAACCAGATTGCATATCGCCGAACATTCCTCCGAGGGACACCCGCACCCTCCTATGACAGCTATCCAGCTGACTGCTCACGCGAGACCGCGAGAAGCGTCGAATAGCGACGGCTCTCGCGGTCTCGGTGAAATTCGCAAGCTGTCGCCAGGAGGGATGGTGCTCCCTTCCCGACCGGCGTCCTGATTTTCGCAGTGCCCGTCGGCGAGAGCTGCTGAGTTAACGGCGAAAATCCCAGGGAGGTCAGGGGACACCCCTCCCTCCCTACCGGCAGAGCTAAAGCGGTTTACGAGCCGAGACGAGGAGGTTGTAGAAGAGCTCGGCCGGGAGGTAGGGCTCGAGCACGCGGGTGTCGACCTTCTGCAGGGCGATGTAGCTGTTGAAGGCGAAGCGGCGCCAGCCGAAGGAGATCGACTCGGGCTCGGCGCTCGACTCGACGGTGCGCAGGCCCCAGCCCCAGGCGTTGGAGAGCAGCTCCTCGCCGCCGACGCGGCGTTGCTCGAAGCCGGCCTCGCGGAGCAGGCGGCGCAGGTCGGCGGGCGCGAAGGCGTGGACGTCGACCTCGCCCTCGAGCGAGTGGTCGTGGGACTGGTCGCCTTCGGCGACGGCGCGTTTGTCGGCGCCGATCGCCCGCCGCCACACCGGGGCCAGGGCGAGGCCGGCGCGCTTCGGAAGTGCCGCCAGGTTGTCGCCGTAGCGGGATGGCTCGCCGGCGAAGGCGATCATCCCGCCGGGACGCAGGACGCGGCGGAATTCGGCGAAGGCCTTGTCGAGGTCGGGGATGTGGTGGAGGACGGCGTGGCCGAAGACGAGGTCGAAGCTTTCGTCCTCGAAGGGCAGGGTCTCGGCCTCGGTCTCGACCGTGGTCACGCTCTCCAGGCCCAGCGCATCCGCCGTCGCCGCCAGACGCTTCAGCATTCCCGGCGAGATGTCGGTCGCGGTCAGCCGTTCGATCACCCCGAGCTGGACGAGGTTGAGCGAGAAGTAGCCGGTCCCCGAGCCGATCTCCAGGGCGTCGCCAAACGACTGCCCCTTCAGCCCGCCGAGCGCCTTGACCAGCTTCAGGCGCACCTGGCGCTGCCCGACCTCGCCGAAGTCGATGCCCCACTTGGCGTCGTACTCCTCGGCGGCGGCGTCGTGGTAGCGGGTGTTGACGTCCTTGATGTGCTCGTGGGTGGCGGTGGGGGAGGCTGGCATGGCGCGGAACTCTACGCGGAATGGCGCAATGCACGGCGCGTAGGCGGGCGAATAGCGTTCCCCTATCGCTGAGGAGTACCTACAGCTGAACCAGCCACCCGGAGTGCCGCCGCTGCCCCTGACCGGGGAGCGGACGCTGCCCGACGTGCCGGAGGAGAACTACTGGTTCCGCCGTCACCTGGTCGTCTACGAATGGATCGGCGAGCGGGTGCGGGGAAAGCGGGCCGTCGACATGGCCTGCGGCGAGGGCTACGGCTCCGACGTCCTCGCCCGGAACGCTGCGAGCGTGGTCGGCGTCGACGCCAACCCCGAAGCGCACGAGCATGCCCGCCTCCGATACCGCCGCCCCAACCTGCGCTTCGAGCGCGAGCTGGTCGAGAGCTTCTCCGAGCCCTGCGACGCCGTCGTCTTCCTGCAGACGATCGAGCACGTCCAGGACTCGGGGGCGATCCTCGAGCACTTCAAGTCGATGCTGGCGCCCGGCGGCGTCGCCTACGTCTCGACCCCCAACCTGCTGACGCTGGCGCCTCCCGGGGCCGAGAAGTCCGACAACCCGTGGCACGTGAAGGAGTACCGCGCCGATGAGTTCCGGGCGCTCTGCGAAGCGCACTTCGAGCGCGTCGAGCTGCTGGGTCTGTTCCATGCGCGCAAGCTGCGAGCTCACGAGCTTGCGATCAAGCTCGGCTGGGACTCGGTCCACAAGCGCCTTGGCTTGACCAAGCGCTTCTACGACCGCTTCACGCCGGCGATCGCCGCCTCCGACTTCCGCCTGCGCGAGGGCGACCTCGACCGCGCCCTCGATTTCCTCGCGGTCTGCCGCGCCTAGAAATGAGTCGGGAGGGGACCGCCGGCGACCTGGCGATCGTCCTGCACAGCCACATGCCCTACGTCGAGGGCTTCGGGACCTATCCGTTCGGCGAGGAGTGGTTGTTCGACGCGGTGATCCGTTCTTATCTGCCGGTGCTGGAGGTGGCGCGGGACCTGACCCTGACGGTGACCCCGGTGCTCGCCGACCAGCTCGAGGACCCCGGCGCCGCCGAGCGGCTGCGCCGCTTCCTGGTCGAGTGGCGGATCGGCGCCGCCGAAGCCGACCTGCCGCAGGTACCGGAGGAATGCCGCGCCGCCTGCGAGGGGGAGCGGCAGCGCTACGCCCACGCCCTCGAGCTGCTCGACGCGGCCGGTGGCGACCCGCTGGTGCCGTTCCAGCGGGCGGCGGCGGAGGGACGGGTCGCGCTTGCCGCCTCGGCGGCCACCCACGCCGTGCTGCCGTTGCTGGCGACGCGGCAGGGGGTCCGCCTCCAACTCGAAGCCGGCATCCGCTCGCACCGCCGGCGCTTCGGCTGGGACGGCGGCTTCTGGCTGCCCGAGTGCGCCTACGCGCCGGGGCTGGAGTGGCGGCTGGCGGAGCAGGGGGTGCGCTGGTTCTGCGCCGACCAGAGTGCGCATCGCGAGCCCCTGGAGGCACTGGCACCGGTTCGGACCGAGGCGGGGCCCGTGGCGCTGCCGATCGACTGGGAGGCGATCTCCTGGCTCTGGTCGCTCGACGGTTACCCCTCCGACCCCGCCCACGCCCAGTTCGCCGGCAAATCGCTGCGCGGGATCCGGATCTGGAAGGTCGGAGGAGGCGCCTACGATCCCGCGGCGGCCGCAGCAGTGGCGCGGCGGCAGGCGGAGGAGTTCCTGACGGCCGCGGCGCAGCGGCTCCGTGCCTACGCCGAGGATCGCGGCCGCCGCGGGCTGCTCGTCTTCGCGATCGACACCGAGCTGCTCGGCCATTGGTGGTCCGAGGGGCCGATCTGGCTGAGGGCGGTGTTGGAGGGCGCCGAGGCGGCGGGGATCAGGCTGCTCACGGTGCCCCAAGCCCTTGCCGAGCACGAGCCGGTCGAGCGGCCTCTTCGGGCTTCGACCTGGGGAGAGAACAAGGATCTGCAGACGTGGGACTCCCCGCCCGTCGCCGACCTCGCCACCGGGGCGCGGCGGTTGGAGTTGCGCCTGCTGCGGGCGGTCTCGAGCGGTCTCCGGGGGGACGGGCTGAAGCGCGCGGCGCGGGAGCTGCTGGCCGCTCAGGCGAGTGACTGGGCGTTCCTGGATCAGCGCAAGCAGGCCGGCGATTACGCCTACCGGCGCGCCACCGACCATTCACAGGCGATGTTGGAGGCCATAGACTGCGACCGCACCACCGATCCGCGTATGCGTTCCCTCGCCCCGGACCTCAGCCTCGCTCCTCTCCTGGAGCCCTGAACCAGCCACCCCTGGACCAGCCACAGACTTGACCCGCGTCCTGATTCTCTCCTGGGAGTACCCGCCGCTGATCGAGGGCGGCCTCGCCCGCCACGTGCGCAAGCTCTCCGAGGCCCTGGTCGAGCGAGACGTCGAGGTGCACGTGCTGACCCGCGGCGGGGAGGAGTCGCCGGCGGAGGAGCGCCGGGAAGGGGTGATCATCCACCGCATCCGCGAGCCGAAGCGGCCGACCGACCTCGGCGAGTTCGTCGCCTGGATCGAACGGATGAACTCCGACATGCTGGCCGCCGGGGTCGAGCTCGGCGACCGCTTCAGCTATGACCTCGTCCACGGCCACGACTGGCTCGTCGCCAACGCCTGCGACCACCTCGCCAAGCGTTTCGACGCGCCTTTGATCACCACGATCCACGCCACCGAGTACGGCCGCCACCAAGGCTGGGTCGACAAGCACCCGCAGACCTACATCCACGGCGTCGAGCGCTGGATCACCAACCGCTCGCACCGGGTCATCACCTGCTCGCACTACATGCGCGAACAGGTCGCCGACATCTTCGGCGTCGAGGAGGGCCGGATCACCGTGATCCCGAACGGGATCGACCCCGACGATCTGCCCGACCAGCCGGCCGAGGATCTGGCGCGGCTGCGCGCCGAGTTCGCCACACCGGAGGAGAAGCTGGTCCTGCTGATCGGCCGCCTCGTCTACGAGAAGGGCTTCCAGCTGGCGCTCGAGGCGATGCCGCGGGTAATCGAGGAGGCCCCGGGGACGCGCTTCCTGGTCGCCGGCTCCGGCACCCACGAGGCCGAGCTGAAGCGCCAGGCGCAGGAGCTGGGGCTGATGGAGCACGGCACCTTCCTCGGCTGGATCGGCGACGACGTCCTCCACTCGCTCTACCGGATCGCCGACCTGACGGTGGTGCCTTCGATCTACGAGCCCTTCGGCCTGGTGGCACTGGAGGCGATGGCCTCCGGCTGTCCCTGCATCGTCGCCGACACCGGCGGCCTGCGCGAGGTCGTCCCCCACGAGGAAGCCGGCCTGCGCTTTCGCGCCCACGACCCTGAAGCGCTGGCGGAGGTGGCGATCCGCGTCCTCTCCGACGACGAGCTCGGCCGCCGCCTGGTCGCCGAAGCCTACGAGCACCTGCGCCGCTTCGACTGGGGCGACGTGGCCGAGCAGACGGCGGCCGTCTACGCCGAACTGGCCGGCGCCAAGGCCGCTTAGTCAGCAGCCGCCCCCGCGGTGGCGGGGGCGGAGCGAGCGGTCGCTGATCGCAAAGCTGCCCTCGGCGCTGTTGCCCGGCGACCACTGGATGCCCTCGAGCAGCTCGCTCGGATCGACCGCGAGCGCCCCTGCCAGCTTCATCAGCGTGTCGACGCGGGCCAACCGGGTGCCGTTCTCGAGCATCCCGATCTCGGTCCGGTGCAGCGAGGCGAGGTTGCCCAGTTCTTCCTGGGACATCGCCGCACGGCGACGGCAGCGGAAGAGGTTGCGCCCGAACCGGATCGCAACCTCCTCCGATCGCAGTCTCCCGTCGGCAGGCATGCAGACAGTTTTCCTCCATAAGTTCATTGTCGGCCAGACAATACATTTCAGATCTGATAGATTGTTTGCAGACAAAGACTTCCGGCGTTAATCGGGGTAGCTTTAAACCGATCTCGCCATGACCTGGAACATCGAAAACAGGGAGACGAAGAAGTTGGCAGCGGAAGTAGCCGAGCTGACCGGCGAGACGAAGGAGGGGGCTGTGCACGAGGCGTTGCGGGAGAAGAAAGAGCGGCTGGAGATGCGGGCGGGTGGCAAGCCGAAGCGCGATCTACACGAGTTCTTCGAAAAGGAGATCTGGCCCCTGTTCCCCAGCGAGGCGCTGGACCAGCCACCGATGACCAAGGAGGAAGAGGAAAAACTCCTTGGGTATGACGAGGATGACCGATGATTCTCGATACCTCAGCCCTAATGGCAATAGTTCTCCGCGAGGAAGGGGCTGAGGCTCTTCTTGATCGAGTGAGGCAAGCGGATCAAGTCTGCATCGGAGCCCCGACTCTTGTAGAGGCAACGGTTGTTTTGGTTGGCCGCTTCGGCTTACCCGGTCATACCGCCCTCGCTAGCTTCCTCCAAGTGCGGGAGGTGTTGACGATCCCCTTCGAGAGCATTCACTGGTATGCCGCCGAGGAAGCTTTCATCCGCTATGGCAAGGGTCGGCATCCAGCCGGTCTCAACCTCGGAGACTGCATGAGCTACGCCACGGCGCGGATTGCGAAGCAGCCGCTGCTCTTCACCGGCAACGACTTCGCTCAGACCGACATCCCGCCGGCTTAGGAGATCGCGCGGTTGAGGAAGTCGACCTGGTGCTGCTTGCGCAGGATCAGGTGCTCCATCAGGTGCTCGAGCGCCTCGGAACGTCCATCGCGGCCGGTCGGCTCGATTGCTTCCTGCAGCGCTTCGACCCCGGCTTCCTCGCCTTTGGCCAGCGATTTGATCGCCCCTTTGACGCTCTTGGCGTAGTCCAGCTTCGCCACGCTCGTCGTCGGCTTACCGCCGAGGGAGACGATCTTTTCGATCAGCCGGCGCACGTCGGCCAGCTCCGCATCGCCGAACGCGGTCAGCTTCTCGCCGAGCGCTTGGGCCTCGATTCCGGTCAGGCTGGCGGCCACGATCGAGTACTGCAGGGCCGAGCTGTACTGCAGTTCCAGTGCCGCGTTGAGGCGCTTGACCGCCTCTTTTTCGTCAAGTTTCTCTTCGTTGGGCATGGGCCTGGCTACCCGCCGGGGCAGTTCGCTAGTCGTCGTGACCCGCGAGCTCCGGCGGTTGCATCGTCGTCCAGGCGTGCGGGTCCGGCTCGACCGGCCGCTCCCAGCGCAGGTCCCGCGGCGCCTCGCGCATGCGGATGATCCGGGCCGGGATGCCGCCGACGACGGCGTTGGCGGGAACGTCCTTGGTGACGACGGAGTTGGTGCCGATCACCGAGTTGTCGCCGACGCTGACGCCGCGGAGGACGCAGGCTCCATAGCCGATCCAGACGTTGTTGCCGACCTCGACGTCGCGCTTGTAGATCCCCTGCAGCCGGATCGGGCGCTCGACCTCGACGATTCCGTGGTCGAAGTCGATGAACATCGCCCGGTCGGCGATCACGCACTCGCTGCCGATCCGCACGCGCTGGTAGGCGGAGATCGTGCACTCCTGGCCCATCACGGTCTTCTCGCCGATCTCGACCAGACCCTCGTGGCAGCGGATCTTGGTGCCGTCGCCGATCCAGGTGAAGCGGCCGAAGCGGATCTCCCCCCGCGGCTCGATCTTCAGTTCAAGCCCCCTGCCGAGGAAGAATGGGCCATCCGAGCGCCAACGCCAGCCGGCGGGGGTGAGCAGGCGGCGCCAGAGGTAGCGCCAGGAGAGCCGCGCGTAGCGCGGCTTCAACATCCCGTTGCGGGCCAGGAAGCGAAGCACGGCGGGGCAACTCTAGAGCCCGTCGTCTTAGACTGGCCCGGCCTTGGCTGACGTCGCCAAAACCGCCCCCCTCGCCGAGCGCCTCGTCGCTGGCGAAAAGCGGGCCCTGGCGCGGGCGATCACCTTGATCGAGTCCGACGACCCCGCCGGCTGGGACCTCGTCCGCGAGGTCTACCCGCGCACTGGCAAGGCGCGGATCATCGGCTTCACCGGTCCGCCGGGGGTGGGGAAGAGCACCCTGATCGGCGCTCTGACCGGTGAGCTGCGCAAACGCGAGCGTGAGGTCGCGGTGCTCTCGATCGATCCCTCCAGCCCGTTCACCCGCGGCGCCCTGCTCGGCGACCGGATCCGGCTCACCGACCACTTCCTCGACCCCGGCGTCTTCATCCGCTCGATGGCCTCGCGCGGCGCCCTCGGCGGCCTCTCGGAGGCGGCGCTGCAGGTTGCGCTGATCATGGACGCCGCCGGCAAAGACGACGTCCTGATCGAGACCGTCGGCGTCGGCCAGGCCGAGATCGACATCGTTGACCATGCCGACACGATCGTGCTGGCGCTGATGCCCGGCTCCGGCGACTCGATCCAGGCTCTGAAGGCCGGGGTGATGGAGATCCCCGACGTGATCGTCGTCAACAAGGCCGATCACCCGATGACCGACACGATGGTGCGCGAGGTGCGCGGCGTCCTCGCCCTCTCCCAGGACCCGGAGGGGTGGAAGGTGCCGATCCTGCGTACCGAGGCCGCCCGCGGCGAGGGGGTGGACGAGTTGGCGGTGAAGATCGACGAGCACCGCGCCTTCATCGAAGAGAAAGGCACGCTGGCCGAGCGCCGCGCCCGCAACCTCCGCAGCGAGGTGCTGGGGATCGCCACCTCGCGGATGCGGCGCCGGCTCGAGCAGGACGTCTCGGCGGACCCGTCCACCGCGGAGCTGCTCGACCGGGTGGTGCGGCGCGAGCTCGACCCCGCCACCGCCGCGAGCGAGCTGCTGGAGAAGCACGTCGATGAGTGAGTCACGCAAGCCCTCGACCGCTGAGGCGATGGAGTGGCTCGGCGCCGACGTCACCGAGCTGAGCGGCAGCTCCGTCGGCCAGGTTCAAGGCATCTTCGTCGACGCCGACAGCGGCGAGCCCGCCTGGCTGGTAGCCCGCCTCGGCCGCCGCCGCCGGGCCCGCGTCGTCGCCCTGCCCTTTTCCAACTGCGCTGGGGTTCCTTTCGGCGTCTGGGTCGCGCAGGAGGCCGACGCGATCCGCAGCGCTCCCGTCGTCGATCCGAGCCGGCCGCTGCGCCGCGAGCACGAGCTGACGATCTGCGCCCACTTCGGGATCGGCGAGAAGGTCGGCCGGGCTGTCGAGGTGAGCGGGCGCGAGCCTGGCGGCATCACCGCCACGCCGCCCGCGCGCTGAGATAATCGAGCGGTTAGGAAGTCTTGGGCCGGACTGACCTCGCCGACGTTCGCGTCAGTGCAGTGATCGCCCGCTCCGATTTCCTCTCCGAGCGCTCGCGGATGGTCTGCGACTTGGTCTAAGCGGAGTTCAACGCGATCCCGAACATGAACGCCAAGGAGACGGCAGCGGGATCGCGGCGACCCTGCCGCTCCTCTCTAAAGCTGGAGGCTCTTGATCCTGCGGCGCCTCCGCTGTCCGTGGATAACATCTGATTAATGAGTGCTCGACTGCCGGCAGCATTTTGCTGCTTCTGGCTCTTGGTGGTCGGGAGTGGGGGAGTCGCCTCTGCCGCAGCAGAGGAAAGACGGGAAGTCCCCCCGTACGTGTTGACGATCTCTGGCTATCGGGGTCCCGAAACCGCAGGCCTGTTCATGGCCGCAGCGCGTGGCTATTTCGCCGACGAGGGTCTCGACATCGACATTTACAAACCCTGGACCCCACTGCGACCGGTCAAGTACGTCGTTGAGGGGACCGCCGATCTGAGCATCTCCCATCAACCACAGGTGGTTCTGGCCAAAGCCAATGGCGCACCGATCGAGGCCGTCGGAAGTTTGATTTCACAGCCAACGGCGACGCTGATCTGGCTGGGAAAGTCCCGGGTGCGCAGCATCCGGGACTTGAAAGGGAAGATCGTCGGGATCCCCGGTCTGTCTTTTCAGGAAAGCCTTCTTCTGGGAATCCTGGCCCGTGCCGGCCTGACGCGTGGAGACGTATGCATAAGCACCGTTAAGTACGCTCTCGTAAAGAGCTTGGTGAATCATCAAGTCGATGCGATTTTCGGAGGCTCCTGGTATGTGGAGGGGAGGCAGATCCAATCCCGGGGGCTGCAGCCGATAATCAAGCGGGTGAGTGACCTCGGGATCCCGGCGTATGAGGAACTGGTCTTCATCGCGAGGACCGACTTCGCGGCAAGGCACGCGGAGATGATTCGTGACTTCATGTCGGCACTGCGCCGTGGTACCGCAGCCGCCGGCGCAGACCCACAGGGTGCCGCGAAGGCGATCGGACAAAGTGAAGAAACGAATCGTGAACTGAGCCTCGGGGAGATGGAGGTCGGCATCGAAACGACGCTCCCCCTCCTCTCCAAATCGGGCTACATGGAGCCGCTCCGTGCCAAGCGCCTGATTGACTGGATGGCGCGAGAAGGCTTGATCAAGCAGGCGCCTGCGGCGTCCCAGGTGCAGACGAACCGGTATTTGGCTCGCCGCTGAGATCGGTCGGCTCTACATCTGCAGCGACTTCAGCTGCAGCAGCTCCTCGATCCCGAAGCGCCCGTTCTCGCGTCCGTGTCCGGATTGGCCGTAGCCGCCAAAAGGAGCGTGGGGGTTGAAGCGGCCGCCGTTGATCTCGACCTGGCCGGTGCGGATGCGGTGGGCGACTGCGATCGCGCGGTCGACGTCGGCGGACCAGACGCCGCCGGAGAGACCGTAAGGGGTCGAGTTGGCGATGCGTACCGCGTCGTCCTCGCCCTCGTAGGGCTGGATCACGAGCACCGGGCCGAAGATCTCCTCTTGGCCGATCGTCATCTCGGCGTCGACCTCGGAGAAGACGGTGGGGCGGACGAAGTAGCCGCGCTCGAGGCCCTCGGGCGCCTCGGCACCGCCGGTGATCAGCCGCGCCCCCTCCTCGACTCCTTTTTCGATGTATCCGCGGACGCGCTCGCGCTGGACGTGGGAGACGAGTGGGCCGAGCCGAGTCGAGGAATCGAAGGGGTCGCCCGGGGTGAAGGTCTCGGCTGCCGCTCTGGCCAGCTCCTCGACCTCGGCCAGGCGCTGACGTGGGACCAGCATCCGGGTCAGGGCGCTGCAGGTCTGTCCTGAATTCAGGAAGCACTTGGAGACCCCGTCGGGCACCGCCTGCGCGGGGTCGGCGTCGTCGAGGATCAGGTTCGGCGACTTGCCACCGAGCTCCATCGCCACCGGCTTCACCGTCGCCGCGGCGAGCTCGCTGACCCGGCGCCCGGCGCGGGTCGAGCCGGTGAAGGAGACCATGTCCACGCCGGGGTGAGCGGCGATCGCCTCACCGACCACCGGGCCGACGCCGGTGACGAGGTTGAAAACCCCGGCCGGCAGGCCGGCTGCCTCGACCACCTCGGCCAGCATGAAGGCGTTCAGCGGCGTCACCTCGCTCGGCTTGAGGACGACGGGGCAGCCGGCGGCGAGGGCGGGGGCGACCTTGCAGACGATCTGGTTGAGGGGGTAGTTCCAGGGCGTGATCGCGCCGAGCACGCCGACCGGCTCGCGGATCACGCGCGAGTTGCCGACCTCCTCCTCCCAGGCGACTTCCTCCATCAGCTGCGGAGTCGCCGCCATCTGCGAGGCCGGCAGCCCGACCTGGACGATCCGGCTCAGCTTCAGCGGCATCCCCAGCTCCTGGGTGATCGTCGCGGCGATCTCGTCCGCTCGTTCGTTCAGGCCCTCGGCGATCGCGGCGATGAAGCGGGCGCGCTCCTCGCGGGAGGTCTGCGACCAGCCCTCGAAGGCCTCTCGGGCGGCGGCGACGGCGCGATCGGCGTCCTCGGCGGAGCAGCCGGGGATCGTCCCGATCACCTCCTCGGTGGTCGGATTCACCACCTCGATCGGCTCGGCGCCGGCGGGCTCGACCCACTCGCCGCCGATGAAGATCCTGTCCTTGACCTGAAGCTCAGCCGCCGTCGCCATCCCACTCCTCCTCTTCGCCTGACCGGTTTCGCTCAGGTCAACGCTAGCGCTCAGATGGCCTCGGCGGCGAAGGGAGTGGACTCCGACTCCGATCCCGGCAATTCCCTGGCGTCGCGAGCGTGGAGGACCTTGCCGCAGCTTTCGCAGGTCCCCCGTTCGCTGACGCCCCCGCCGCACTCCTTGTGGACGATCAGCCGCCGCGGTCCGTCAGGGCTGGGGGAGTAGCGGTCGCCCCAGTGGAGTAGGGCGATTAGAGCGGGCCAGAGATCGAGGCCCTTCTCGGTCAGGAAATACTCGAAGCGAGGCGGGCCTTCCTGGTAGGCACGCCGTTCGAGGATGTCCTCCTCGACCAGTCGCTCGAGCCGGGCGGAGAGGACGTTGCGGGCGATTCCCAGCGACTCCTGTATCTCCCCGAAGCGCCGGTTGCCGTGCATCACCGCACGCACGATCAGCAGCGACCAGCGCTCGCCGATTACCTCGAGCGCCTTTGCGACCGAGCAGTCGAGTCCTGGGTAGTCGCGGCGCAACACTCTGTGATCTTGGCACAGTTGGTTGCATCAAGCAACTCAGTGGGCTAGGGTCGATTCACATCAGTTGCTTCATGCAACTAAGCCACCAGCCGATCGGAGGCAACCATGAGGCTGATATCGAGAAACAAGCACCAGCGGCGGTCCAAGGGCCCGCGGATCGCGATCAGCGAGGCAGAGATCAGCGCCGACCTGCACTACCCGGCGGCGGCGCGGCAGCCGCGCCGGACGGCGGACCTGCGGAGGCTCGAGGTCAGGTGAGCGAGAACGGAGTGGTAACGGCGCCGGAGGGGACCGCCGCCGAGGTGGCCGAAGCCTTCGCCGCCGAGCGCCCGGAGAGCTCCCGCAGCCGCACCCTGGTCTGGCAGGACCCGGTGGCGACGGCGTCGGCCGGCGCGACGATGACCGGGATGGAGTACATGACCGCGGTCGTCACCGGCAAGCTGCCGCCGCCGCCGATCGCGGTGACGATGCGGCTGCGCCCGGTCGAGCTGGAGGAGGGGAGGGTGGTCTTCGAGGGGGAACCCGGCGAGGAGCACTACAACCCGATCGGCGTCGTCCACGGCGGCTACGCCTCGACCCTGCTCGACTCGGCGCTCGGCTGCGCGGTCCACACGACCCTTCCCGCCGGCGTCGCCTACACCTCGCTCGGTCTCGAGGCGAAGTTCGTGCGCCCGATCACCCGTGACACCGGTCGCGTCCTCTGTGAGGCGACGGTCCTCTACCGGGGTCGCAAGCAGGCCACTGCGGAGGCGACGCTGACCGCTGCCGACAGCGGCAAGCTGCTCGCCCACGGCATCTCCACCTGCATGGTTCTGGGGGAAGCGGGCTAGGCGTGATCGCGCGCGAGCTCGACGAGGAGCCGTACTCCGAAGCCGCTGGCGCCGCTGCCGACGTAGGGGCGGCCGACGTCCCAGGCGGTGCCGGCGATGTCGACGTGCGCCCAGGGCGTCTCGCCGACGAACTCCTCGAGGAAGGAGCCGGCGGTGATCGTCCCCGCCTTGCGCTTGGAGGCGAGGTTGGAGAGATCGGCGACTTTCCCCTTCATCAGCTCCTTGTACTCGGGATGCAGCGGCAGGCGCCAGGTCAGCTCGCCGCTCCGCTCGCCGGCCTCGCTGACCTCGTCAGCGAGGCGGTCGTCGTTGGCGATCACCGCCGCGTAGGTGGAGCCGAGGGCTATCACTACCGCGCCGGTGAGGGTGGCGACGTCGACGACCCGCTCGGCGCCGAGCTCGATCACGTAGGCGAGGGCGTCGGCGAGGATCAGGCGGCCCTCGGCGTCGGTGTTGTTGACCTCGACCGTGGTGCCGTCGTACTGGGTGATGACGTCGCCGGGCTTTACGGCGGTTCCCGAGGGCATGTTCTCGGTCGAGGGGACGACGGCGATCAGGTCGATGGGAAGCTCCAGCTCGGCGATCGCCGCAACTGCCTCCAGCACGGCCGCTCCGCCCGACATGTCCATCTTCATGTCGGGCATGCCGGCGCCTGGCTTGAGCGAGATGCCGCCGGTGTCGAAGGTGACGCCCTTGCCGACGAAGCCGAGCGTCTGCCCGGAGCCGCCGGCGTAGCGCAGGACGATCAGCTTCGGCTCCTGCGGCCCGCCCTGGCTGACCGCGAGCAGCCCGCCCATCTTCTTCTCCTCGAGCTCGGCCCGCCCCAGCACTTCGGCGGTGACGGCATCGAAGCCGGCGGCGATCTCCACCGCGCGTTCGGCGAGGAAGGTGGGAGTGGCGACGTTGGCGGGGGTGGCCTGCAGGTCGCGGGCGCGGTTTTGCGCTTCGGCGGCGATGCGAGCCACCTCGGCGGGCTGCTCGGCCTCCGCCGGCCCGAGCAGCGTCAGGGCTTCCAGGCGCGGCGGATCTTCGTCCTGGCTGCCGGACTTGAAGCGGTCGAAGCGATGGGAGGCGAGGATCGTGCCGGTGACCAGCGCCTCGGCCTCGGCGGCCAAGTCGTCGCCCTCGGGCAGTCCCCAGGCGAGCGAGGTGGCCTCCAGTCGCGCCGCCTCCTTCGCGACGAGGGCGGCGGCGACGCGCAGTCGCTCCCCGTCGATCTCGCCCCGTCCTCCGAGACCTACGACCACGACGGGCGGGAAGTCCGCGGGGCGCAGAAGCGAGAGCTTCCTGAAGCCCGCCTTGGCCACGTCGGCTCCGCTCGCAGCGGCGACCGGAGCGGGGAGCTCCGCGTCCTCGAAATGCCCGATCGCCACCAGCTCGGCACCGCTCTCGGCCAGCCCGACCTGTTTCACCTCGACCTTCATCGGCCGCGAGTCTACGGCCACCTGTCGGTATCTTCATCCGCTGGACCCGGCGAGCCCTCGCCAGGCCATGAGAACTTAGGAAAGGAAAGGCAGTAGATGCCCAGCTCAGTCATCCTCGGAACCGCGCGCACCCCCTTCGGAAAGATGGGCGGCGGACTTTCTTCCCTCGACGCCACCGACCTCGGCGGCACCGTGATCGAGGCCGCGCTCGAGCGCTCGGGCGTCGATCCCGAGCAGGTCGAGCAGGTCGTCTTCGGCCAGGTCCTGCAGGCCGGCCAGGGGCAGATCCCCTCGCGTCAGGCCCAGATCAAGGGCGGAGTCCCCAAGGAGGTCCCCTCCGAGACCGTGAACAAGGTCTGCGCCTCAGGCATGCGCACGATCGGCCTCGCCGACCAGGCGATCCGCGCCGGCGACACCAGCGTCGCCGTCACCGGCGGCATGGAGTCGATGAGCAACGCGCCGTACCTGCTGCCCGGCGCCCGTTCAGGTTTCCGCATGGGGGACGTCAAGGCCCTCGACGCGATGACCCACGACGGTCTCACCAACCCCTTCACCAAAAAACAGATGATCAACGAGGCCAGCGAGGTCGGCAACGAGCTCGAGATCAGCCGGGTCGACATGGACCGCTTCGCCGAGCGCTCGCACCGCCTCGCCAGCGAGGCAACCGACGCCGGCCGCCTCGCCGAGGAGATCGTCGGCGTCACCGTCAAGTCCCGCAAGGGCGAGAGCACGGTCGAGACCGACGAGGCGATCCGCCCGGAAACCACTCTGGAGACCTTGGCGAAGCTGAAGGCGATCGGCGGCGATGACGCCACCCACACCGCCGGCAACGCCCCCGGCGTCAACGACGGCGCCGGCGCGATCGTCGTCGCCTCCGAGGAGTGGGCGGAAAAGGAAGGGAAGACCCCGCTGGCGCGGATCCTCTCCTACGGCACCGTCGCCGACGACTTCCCCTACCTGGCGAAAACTCCGGCCAACGCCTCCAAGGTCGCACTGGAGAAGATCGGCAAGAGCCCCGAGGAAGTCGACCTCTGGGAGATCAACGAGGCCTTCGCCTCGGTGGCGCTGAACTCAGTGCGGATGCTCGGCGTCGACGAGGAGAAGGTCAACGTCAACGGCGGCGCGATCGCCCTCGGCCACCCGATCGGCGCCTCCGGCTCCCGCATCGTCGGTGCTCTCGTGCACGAGTTGCGCCGCCGCGGCGGCGGCCTCGGCGTCGCCGCGATCTGCTCGGGCGGCGGCCAGGGTGACGCGATCGTCATCGAGGTCGACGGAGCCTGATCCCGTGAGCGAGCAGCCCGCGAGCGAGGTCGTGCCGCGGGCTGCTGCTTTCTTCGATCTGGACAAGACCCTGATGGCGGGGTCGAGCGGGATGCAGTTCGCCCGCATCGCCGCCAAACAGGGAATCGTCAGCCGCAGACTGCTCGTCAGCTGGGGGTGGGAGCACCTGCGCTACCGCCTGCGCGGCACCACCGACAAGCGCACCGCCGAGGTGCTGAAGGTGGCCCGCGAGCTCATAACGGGGGTGCCGGCTAAGGCGGTCGACCGAATGGGCCCGGAAGTGATGGCAGCGATCCTGCCGCGGGTCTACCCGCAGATGCTGGAGGAGATCTACGCCCACCAGGACTCCGGGCGCCCGACCTTCATCGTCAGCGCCGCCGGCAATGGCGTCGTCGAGCAGCTGGCCCACGTTCTCGGCATGGACGGCGGCATCGGCACCCGCTATGAAGTCGACGCCGAAGGCAACTTCACCGGCCGTCTCGACGGGCCGTTCGTCTACGGCGAGGGGAAGGTGACGGCGATGCGCGAATTCGCGGCCCGGCACGAGATCGAGCTGACCGAGTCCTACGCCTATTCCGACTCGCTCTCGGACCTGCCGATGCTGCGCGCGGTCGGTAACCCGGTCGCGGTCAACCCGGATCCCCCATTGGCGGCGATCGCCCGCGAGGAGGGATGGCAGGTCCTCCGCTTCGAACGCCTCGGCCGGCGCCTGGTCGCGCTGGCCGTCACTGTCTTTGCCACCGTCGCCGGCGTCGGTGCCTCCCGGGTGGCGACTCGGCGCCGGGTGCCCCCGCCTTCCCGGTTTGCCTGGCGAACCGGTGCCAGGCCGCGTTCGCGCTAGGGTTCCGAGCCGGAATGGAGGCAGCAACCGCCCGCAAGATCCGCGTCGTCGTCGCCAAGCCCGGTCTCGACGGGCACGACCGTGGCGCGAAGATCATCGCCCGCGCCCTACGCGACGCCGGGATGGAGGTGATCTACACGGGCCTGCACCAGACCCCTGAGCAGATCGCCGAGACGGTGATCCAGGAGGACGCCGACGCCGTCGGCCTCTCGATCCTCTCCGGGGCGCACATGACCCTGGTCCCGAAAGTGGTCGAGCTGCTCCAGGCGCAGGGGGTGGACGACGTCCTCGTCACGGTCGGGGGCACGATCCCGGCTGACGACATCCCGGAGCTGAAGAAGCTCGGCGTCGCCGAGGTTTTCACTCCCGGCTCCGGAACCGACGACATCGTCGAGTTCATCCAGGAGCGCGCCAGCGCTCGCCACGCCAGCGGCGAATAGTGCATTCGACACAGATCGGTGCATAGGTGCCGCCGCTCCGGGTATAGTCCTGATTGACTCGTCAGTCAACCCGCGGCGAACGCTAAGATCGCGCCCGCGAACCTGAGAATCATCCCCAAGGAGGCTTTGTTTTGAAGATCTGCGTCCTGGTCAAGGAGGTCCCGGACGCCGCCGTCCAGAAGCGCATCGACCCGAATACGATGCGACTGGACCGTAGCGGCGAGAAAAATCTCAACCCCTTCGACACGCACGCCCTCGAGGCGGCCATGCAGATCAAGGAGGGTGGCGCGATCCCGGTCGAGGAGGTCGTGGCGGTGACGATGGGCCCCAGCTCAGCGGTGCGCGCGCTGCACAAGGCGGTTGCCCTCGGCGCCGATCGCTCGGTTCACCTGGCCGATGATGCGCTGGCCGGCTCCGACGTCTGTGCGACCGGTTTTGCACTGGCGAAAGTGCTGGAGTCGGAGAGCCCCGACCTGGTTCTGCTGGGCCAGCAGTCGGATGACGGCGAGTGCTACACGATCGGCGCGGTTGTCGCCGACCACCTGAAGATGCCCTCGCTGACCCAGGTGATCCAGATCGACGTCACCGACGGCAAACTGCGCTGCGAGCGCCAGGCCGAGTACGGCTACGACACCGTCGAGGTCGAGTTGCCGGCCGTGATCAGCGTCGGTGACGCGATCAACGAGCCGCGCTACCCGAGCCTGAAAGCGATCATGGGCGCGAAAAAGAAGCCGCTCGATTCGAAGGCGACCGGCGACGTCGGCATCGAGGCCGGCCAGGTCGGCGAAGACGGTTCGAAAACCCGCGTGCTGGCACTGAACCCGCCGCCGGCGAAGGAAGCGGGCGAGATCATCGAGGACGAGGACACCAACGAGACGGTCGAAAAGATCGTCGCCTGGCTCGACGAGAGGAAGCTGATCTAAATGGCAGGCATCCTGGTTTACGCCCTCCACGACGAC
>DATEOT010000083.1:0-6608 GCA_035273795.1 Solirubrobacterales bacterium
GTAGTAGGTGACGATCGCGTCGGCGCCGGCGCGGCGGATCGAGGTCAGCGCCTCGACCACGGCGGCGCGCTCGTCGATCCAGCCGTTGGCGGCGGCCGCCTTCAGCATCGAGTACTCGCCGGAGACGTGGTAGGCGGCGACGGGGGCGCCGGTGGCGTCCTTGACCCGGCGCACAACGTCGAGGTAGGGAAGGGCCGGCTTCACCATCAGCATGTCGGCGCCCTCGTCGAGGTCCAGTTCCGCCTCGCGCACCGCTTCGGCCGCGTTGGCGGGGTCCATCTGGTAGCCGCGGCGGTCGCCGAACTCCGGCGTCGACTCCGCGGCGTCGCGGAAGGGCCCGTAGAAGGCCGAGGCGTACTTGGCGCTGTAGGCGACGATCGGGACGTTCGGGTGCCCCTCCTCGTCGAGCTGGAAGCGGATCGAGCCGATCCGGCCGTCCATCATGTCGCTGGGGGCGACCGCGTCGGCACCGGCCTCCGCGTGGGAGATCGCGGTTTTCGCCAGCAGCTCGACGGTGACGTCGTTCTCGACTTCGCTGCCCCCTTCGCGGATAACCCCGCAGTGCCCATGCGAGGTGTACTCGCAAAGACAGACGTCGGTCATCACCACCAGGTCGGGATGGGCCTCCTTCAGCGCCCGCACCGCCATCTGCACGATCCCCTCGTCGTCATAGGCGCCGGTGCCGAACTCGTCCTTCGCTGCGGGAACGCCGAAGAGCATCAGAGCCCCGATTCCAGCCTCCGCGATCTCCCCCGCCTCGTCAACCAGATGCGAGATCGAGAACCTCTCGATACCGGGCATCGAAGGAACCTCCTCGCGAACGTTCTCTCCCGCAACCACGAAGGCAGGCTGGATCAGATGAGCAGCGGACAACTCCGTCTCACGAACCAGACCACGCAGCGTGTCGGTCCGCCGGAGGCGGCGCATACGGGTACTTGGAAACGGCATCGAAGCCGAGTTTAGGGAAGGGGCGTGGGGTGTCTCCTACCGGACCCGCTCGCTTCGCTCGCTCTAAGTGTCCGTACGGAGACACCCCACGCCCCCAGTACCGTTCCCGCCGTGCAGGCGACGGGCATCGTCAAAAGGTTCGGCGGCCGGGAGGCCTTGCGCGGAGTCTCGCTCGAGGCAGGTCCCGGGGAACTGGTGGCGATCATCGGACCAAACGGAGCTGGGAAGACGACGCTGTTGTCGATCCTGGCGGGGATTGCGAAACCGGATGAGGGAGAGGTGAGTTCTTCGGAGGGGCAGGTGGGTTGGGTGCCGCAGCAGGCGGCGCTCTACCGGCGGCTGACGGTGGAGGAGAACCTGCTCCTCTTCGCGCGGCTGGAGGAGCAGGAGGACCCGCGGGCATCGACCGAGGAGATGCTGGCGCTGACCGGGTTGGAGGAGCGCCGTGGGGAGATCGTGGCGCGGCTCTCGGGCGGCAACCAGCAGCGGATCAACATCGCGATCGGGCTGCTCTCGCGACCGGCGGTGCTGCTGCTCGACGAGCCCAGCGTCGGCCTCGACCCGCGGCAGCGGGCGCGGCTCTGGGAGTTCGTCTCCGGCCTCGCCGGCCGCGGCACGACGGTGATCTTCTCCACCCACGACATCCAGGAGGCCGAGCGCTACGGCGGCCGGGTGCTGGTCCTCGCCGACGGCGAGTCGCTGTTCGACGGCTCCGCCGAGGAGCTGCGCGAAGCGGTCCGGCGCGAGGCGCCCGAGTCCGCCGACCGCGACTTCGAGACCGCCTTCGTCGCCTACCTCCAGCACCGGGGCCACTGATGCGCGGCGTGCGCTGGCTGCTGCTGAAGGACCTGCAGGTCCTCCGCCGGTCGCCGCTGCAGGCGGTGCTCCTGGTCGCCTACCCGATCCTGATCGCGGTGCTGGTCGGCTTCGCGATCTCCCGCGGCCCGGACGACCCGCGGGTCGCCTTCCTCAACGAAGTGCCGCAGGGCACGCGGATCAGCGTCGGCGGCCAGGAGCTGCCGGAAGCGAACGTGCGGGAGCGGATCTGCGATCGGGTCGAGTGCGTCTTCGTCGACGACCGCGAGGAGGCCGAGGAGCGGGTCGAGTCCGGCGACGTGCTGGCGGCGCTGATCCTGCCGGCGGACCTCGTGAACAAGATCAACTCGCTCTCGACCCTGACGCCGGGGGTGCCCGAAGTCGAAGTCCTCGTCAACGAGGAAAACGCGGTCAAGGCCGAACTCGTCGACGACCGGATCACGACCCTGCTGGCGCAGGCGAACCTGGCGATCGCGCGCCGGATCGGGGCCGAAGGCGGTCGCTACCTCGGGCTGCTGGTCAAAGGCGGCAAGTTCGAGGTGCTGGGGGAAGCGATCCCGATCCTCGGGCTGCAGGCGAGCGCGCGGATCCTCGAACAGGTGACCCCCTCCCTTCCCCCGTCCCTGCGCCCGGCGCTGGAAGAAGTGACCGAGTTCGCCTCCCGGGCACGCGACAACCTAGACGTCGCCAAACCGCTGATCGACCGCCTGGCGCAGCCGATCAAAGTCGAGAAGGTCACGGTCGGGGGCGAGAGCCCGCCGCTGGAGATCTTCGCGATCGCGGTCGCGGCGACCCTGACCCTGGCCTTCGTCGTCGTCCTCCTGGTGGCGGGGTCGCTGGCGCTGGAGCGGGAGGAGAACGCCTTCTCGCGATTGACCCGAGGCCTCGTCTCCAGCAGCGGGCTGCTCGGCGAGAAGATCCTGCTCGGGACCGCGGCGGGGTTGGTGGTGACGCTGCTGATGCTGCTCGGGATGAAGATCTTCGTCCCGCTGGATCTGGGGCGGGTGGGCCTGTGGCTGCTCGCGATCCTCGCGGCGGGTGCGGCGCTCGGGGCGGCCGGCGCCGCCCTGGGGGCGGCAGCGCGTGAGGTGCGGGCGGTCTCCCTGCTCGCCTTCATGATCACCCTGCCGATCGCCTTCCTCTCGCTCGTCCCCTCGGGCGCCGTCAGCCCCGCCGTCTTCGACGCGATCCGCTACCTCACCGCGCTCTTCCCCTTCAAGCCGGCGCTGGAAGCGATCACCGCTGCGCTCGACGAGGCCGGGCCGGGAATCGGCGGGCCGCTGCTCCACCTGGCGGTCCTCTTCTTCGCCTACGCCGCCCTGGCGCGGTTGGCGCTGCGCCGCTTCGCGGCGGTCTGAGTTCCGACTCTGTCCTAGACCTCCACATACGGGGACTGAGACAGACTCGGCGTTCAGAGCTGGACGGCAGCGCGGCTGTGGTAACGGTGCGGCGCTTTCCAGCGATCGCCCTGGCAACCGGGGGACTGCGGGGAGCGGCCCGCGCCCGTCGAGTTGCCCCAGAGGCCGGGCCAGTCGGCCCACTCGCCGAAGTCCCGCCAATCGAGGTCGGCGAGCTCCTCTCCCTCGCCATCGCCCTCGTCCTCCCACTCGGTGACGCCGTGGACGGGGCGGAAGAAGTTCGCGTGCGAGTCGCGGGCGACGTAGACGAGCGGCCGCCCGTCGCGCTGCTCGACGTTCCACCACATCCGGGCGCCGCCCGAGCGGTGCTGCGAGAGGGTCATGCAGACCGGCGTCTTGTCGACATAGCCGACCTGGACGAACTCCCAGTCGCCCTCGTGGACCCCCTCGACGAAGATCTTCTTCGGGTTGTAGAGGTACCAGAGCCAGTACTGGACCCAGGTGAGGCCGCCGCCTTTCCGTTCGCGGCGATAGCCGACGCCGCCGTGCTTGGGGCGGAGGCGCGCTTCGGCCTCCTCGGGGTGCGGCGGAAAGTTCATCCGGCCCCCCTCCTCGGGAAGCGAGTCGAGCTGGACGGCACCGGCAGCGTTCCCGTCGGCCCCGATCAGCGTCGCCGGCACCTCCTCGATGCTCTCGACCGCCAGCGGCTGAAACCGCTCTTCGGAGTCGAGGAGGAAGATCGGGTCGCGGGGGTACGCTGGCATGGGCTCGACCTAATCACTTAGGAAGAGACCCGTCAAAAACGAACGGGTTCGGAAGCGGCCCGATGCCGCCCTGCTCGACGCAGGCCCGGACGAACTCCCCGAGGCCCAGCTCCGGTGAGAGGTGGGCGCGGACGCGCTCGAGCACCGCCGGCTCGTCGAGCTCGGGCAGCGTCCTTCCTATCGACCGCACCGCCGCCAGCGCCACCGGCGAACCGTCAATCGCCAGGCAGCCGTGCTTGCTCCGGTAGGCAGCGACCCCTCCGACCTCGACCAGGTCGTAGTTCGGCTCGCTCGCCGTCAACAGCGCCCGCTGCTCAACGGTTGGGTAGACGACGAAGATCGGGGCCGTCGTCCCTGGGCTCTCCAGCAGCGTCGCCGGCACTGCCCCGTAGGGAGAGACATGGGCGGAGTAGACGACGTCGAAGCCCTCCAGCTCCGATTTCATCACCGGCATCGCCACCCCGGGCAGCGCCGCCAGCTTGCGCGCCAGCGCATCTGGAGCAGCGTTCGCCCCGTAGGAGAGGAGGGGAGCGCGCGCAGAGAGGTCCGCGCCTGCACCGTCGGGCAGCTCGCGCGCCTCCCCGTCGAGGTAGAGGTAGGAGCGGTCCGGGGTCGCGTAGGGGTAGGCGAGGGCCCGCTCCAAGATCGCTGCCGTCTCCTCCCGATCGACCACCGCGCTCAATCTCGCAGATAGGGTCAGTGCGGATGAAGGTCCTGTTCATCGGCGACGTGGTGGGAAGCCCCGGCCGGCAGGGGCTACGCGAAGCGATGCCCGCGCTGCGCGAGCGCCACCAACCCGACCTGGTGATCGTCAACGGCGAGAACTCCGCCGGCGGCGTCGGCATCACCCAGCGCACCGCCAACGACCTCTTCGATTCCGGCGCCGGCGTGATCACCACCGGCAACCACGTCTATCGCCACCGCGAGGCCTACGAGTTCCTCGACACCGAGCAACGGGTGATTCGGCCGGCCAACTACCCGCAGGCGAACCCCGGCCGTGGCCACACCGTCGTGGAGGTGGACGGGATGCGGGTGCGGGTGGTCAACCTCAGCGGCGGCGTCGGCCTCCGCGTCGCCCGCTCCCCCTTCGACACCGTCGACTCGATCCTCAGCCACCACGAGCAGGACGCCGTCATCGTCGACTTCCACGCCGAAGTGTCGAGCGAGAAGGTGGCGATGGGCTGGCACCTGGACGGCCAGGTGGCGGCGGTTCTCGGCACCCACACCCACGTCCCCACCGCCGACGGCCGCGTCCTCCCCGGCGGCACCGCCCACATCTCCGACGTGGGGATGACCGGCTCGCGCACCAGCGTCCTCGGGGTCAAACCCGAGCAGGCGCTGCGTTCGCTGATCACCCAGATGCCGACCCGCTTCGAAACCGCCGAGGAGGACGTCTGGGTGATGGGCGCGGTGGTCGAAGTCAACCAGCAGGGTCTGGCTGACTCGTTCGAGCAGGTAATGACGCCAGCGCGATGAGCAGCAGCGGGTAGAACCAGACGATGTAGAGGTAGAACCAGTGCTGCAGAGTCAACTGCAGCAGGATCAGCAAGGCAGCTGAAAGAGCCGCCAGCTGGACCAGCGACTTCCGGCGTGGAACGGAAGCGAACGCGATCGACATGCCACCCAGCGCAATCAGCAGCGCGATCCGGATCGGTTCGAGCGAAGTCTGTCCCCAGAGGCTGAACGGCGACTCTCGTCCCGTCTGACTCTCGATTGCTCTCTCGTAGAAGGTCTTTAGGCCCGGGTCGATGGCGGGCCAGGTCATTACTGCGGCAGTCACTAGTAGGAAGCCGGCAATGAACAGAAGGGCTGGGCGGCGGGGGGTGTCCTGCGCGCGGGGTCGTGCTCGGACACCCCCCGCCGAACTCGGGCCACTGTCATAGGTCAGGTACATCGGGGCGAGCACAGCAGGGACGAACTTGCTCCAAATCGCTGCGGCGAGCAGCGCTCCACGTGCGAGGGGCTTCGCTGCGAATACGAGGGTGGCTACTAGGAGCGCGGCTAGGAGCGAGTCGTTTGAGTTGGACTCCAGGGCGTAGGCCGTGTAGGGGTAGGCCGCCCAGCCGAAAGCGAGGGTCGCGGCGAGGCGGTGGCCGGCGGGTCCCGGGCGGATTCGGATCGCTAGGACGATCAGGAGGAGGAAGGTGGCTACGTCGAAGAGGATCGCGGCGCCGTGGGCGGCGGGGAGGTCGTCCCACTCTCCGGTCCAGGACCAGATTGCCTCGAAGGGGACGTAGAACAGGTAGTTGACCGGGCCGTAGGTGTCTCCGCTGGCGATGTCGTCGGGGAAGTTGCCGTAGATCGGTTCACCGTGGGCGATCCGGTCGGCGCCGACCACACCGGCGTAGCCGACGTCGATCGCACCCGAGTCGGCGACGTTGAGCCCGACCCGGAACCCCATCAGGAACAACGCGGCGACGATCATCCAGGCCACCGGCCAGACCGGCCGCAGCCCCTCCCCCGTCCCCCGCCACCCGATCCACAGGCAGCGCCCCAGCAGGTAGAGGAGCACCGGGTAGACGAGCGGCACCGAGACGCCGATGTTCGCCCGGTTGAAGAAGTAGTGAGAGAGGCCGAAGCCGAGCAGGACCAGCAGGTCGAGGTTGGCGACCCGGCGCAGCCGCCGCCAGTCGACCAGGCCGAGCAGGAAGATCAGGCAGAGCGGTAGGAAGACGTAAGGCGCGTTGAGCTTGTGGCCGAAGGCGCCGGAGTAGCCGCGCGC
>DATEOT010000084.1:0-2017 GCA_035273795.1 Solirubrobacterales bacterium
CTCGTCGCGGTCCCGGTCGCCGATCCGCCGGTCCCGGTCGCGGCGCCGTGGTCGGGCGCGCCCGCGTCGAGGCGCTTCCCGCCGCCCTTGCGGTCGGGGCCCGCCAGCGGCGGTCCGACCTGGATCGTCACCCGCTCGGTGGTGCCGGTGCTGTCGCCAGGGGTGGTGACGCCGACGAGGACGTCGTAGCTGCCGCGGCGGCTGAACTCATGGGTGGCGCTGGACCCGAGGGCGGAGCTGCCGTCGTCGAAGTCCCAGGAGTAGGTGATCGCCTCCCCCGCCTCGGCCCCTTCGGCCTCGGCCGTGAACGTGACGGGCTTTCCCGGGCGCGTCTTCAAGGTCGAGGCCTCCACCTCCACCCGCAGCGAGGAGCCTTTGCGGAGGACGATCGTCACCCCCTGCGGTGCCTCGAAGGAGTCGCCCGCGTTGAGGTCGCCGGGACCGCTGCTCGGTCGCAGGAACGCGGTGCCGGTCGCGGTCGCATAGACGACGGGGGGGCCGTTCTCGAACCCGTCTCCGTCGAGCGCCTGGTCGTTGCTCAGCCGCACCACTTCCCCGGCCGGACGTTGCACCTCGAGGTGGGAGAACCCGAATGGGTCGGCGCCCGCGGCTTCGACGAGCGCGGCGAGAGAGAAGCCGGTGACCACCTGCGTGCTCTCGCCCCCGCCCGATCGCAGGACGTAGGAGCGACCGGTCACGTCCTCGTCGCCGGCGAGCGCTTCCAGCGAAAGCGTCTTCGGCGTCCCGCCCGGGCTGACGACCGTGACCTGCGCGGCGTCGCCGCGGGCGGCCTCGAGCCCGGGCGCCGCCAGCGCCCAGGCCGCGAGGATCGCGGCTGCGATCAGGAAGCCGTCGAGTAGCTGACGGTGAAGCATCCGAAGTCGGTTCCCGGGGCGTAGAAGCCGGCGAAGACGGAGGAGGCGGTCCCCTCCGGGATCGCGCCGGGCACGTGCTGGTAGGTGACGGCTCCGCCCCCGGCCTCGACCGACGCCGCCCGGCTGAGGTCGAGGTTGACGATGACCTGGCGTTCGGGAGCGGCCTCCCCCTCGGCGACGGCGAAGATCGTCCGTGAGGCGCCGCCGGCGATCTCGAGCTCCGCGGCGCTGGTCCGCAGGTCGATTCCGTGGCTGCTGTAGAGGAAGCGGACGCCGCCGTTGAAATAGAGCGCGGCCTTGTCGTCGGCCGGATCGGAGGGGTCGGTTCCGGAGTGGTGCCAGCCGCTCGCGAAGGGGAAGCCGAAGCCGTAGGTGAGCGGCACCCCGGACCCCGCCCGCACTTCCGGCACGGCGGCGATGGCGCCGCCGAAGACGCTCGTCCCCTCGCCGGTGTTGATGTAGCGGATGAACGACTCGCGCACGTCCCAGCTGACGGTGGCGCCGATGACCTCGACCGCCCCGGCCGGGCGGGTCGCGACCGGCGGCGGTTGCTGGGGCGGCGATCCGGCGGTGCTCGGCACCGAGCATCCCGTGCTGCCCTGACCGGTCGGACCCGCGACCGGCGCGGGGCTTCCGGGCTGCAGGCCCTCCTCGGTGGCCGAGAGGACGCCGAAGTTGCCGGCGAGGCGCTGCTGCAGCCCCAGCCGCTCCACGATCTCCTTCGCGGCTGCGCGTCGCAACTTCAGCCGCAGGCCGCTGAGGCGGATGCTGCCGCGAACGGGGTCGAGCTCTCGCTGACCCCCCTTCAGCACGCGGAAGAGGCCGAGGCTCTCGCGTCCCAGCCTCCCTCGCACGGAAGCCGCTTTGCCGAGGGTGAGGCGAAGACCGCCTAGCCGAAGCCGCTGCCTGCCCTTGCTCAGGGTCAGCCCGCCGCCGAACCGCAGGACGGTCGTCGACGAGCCGACGAGGCCAGCCCCGATCGGGAGCCGGACCTGACGCGAACCGCCCTCGGCGGCTCCCGCCGGGGCGATCCGCACGCCGCTGGCCCGCAACGCCTTGGCCGCGGCCCCGTTCAGCTCCAGCACCGCCCGCCCGGAGGCGGCGGGCGCCGCGGGGGCGACAGCTGCGAACGCGGCGAGGGT
>DATEOT010000085.1:0-21626 GCA_035273795.1 Solirubrobacterales bacterium
AATCGCGTGGGCAGTGCTGGCGGTGGCGTTTGTGGGTGGAGCTGTTTACTCGAGCTTTCTGGCACTCCGGGATGCTCCTGTGGGCCCGCCGGGGCATGGCGCCGAGCTCCGGGCCTTCCTTCCGAAGCTGCATGGACAACCGGCGCTTTATGCAGGTCAAGATCGTTTCGCTGCTTATGAGCTGATGGGAGCCGACACGCACGTGCCGCTGGTCGAGTTCCCCGACGACGCCGTCTCCCCCAACCCGGAAAAGCCGTTCGACACCGGCGATGCCTACAGCCCGATCGACTTCGACTCCTTCTCGCGTGGGACGCTCGACCGCTTCCCCTTCGTGATCACCAGCCGCGCCGCCTGGAACAGCCAGGCGCCGCCCAACTTCAAGCGGGTAGCGACCACCGACTCCTACGTGCTCTGGGAACGGACGGGGCTGACCCCCGAGGACCGCCACGTCCTGCTGGAGGGAACCGAGGCGGGCGCGCGCGCCGGCTGCGACGCACCGGAGATCCGCATCCTCCTCGCCAACCCCGGCCGCGCCGGGCTCTTTCCCGACGCGGCGATCGGCCACAAAGGCGACTGGCGGGAGAGCAGCATCCTCGAGACCGGCTCGGAGGCCTCGCAGACGCTGCGGCTGCCCCCCGGCTCCTGGAACCTCTCGCTCCAGTACTTCTCCCCCTTCGACCTGACCCTTTCGGCCCCCGGCTTCAGCGAGGAGCTGAAGAGCGCCCTCGACGGCCAGCGCCCGAACACGATCAGCCTCGGCAACAACGGCCAGTACTGGCCGGCTGGTCGCTACGAGAGCGACGGCGGCCCGGTTCGCCTCACGGTCGAGGCCGAGGAGGCGAGCGCCCTGCAGAGCCTGGCCGGCTATGACGGCAAGGCCTATCTAGGGGAGCTGGTGGCGGTGCCGGCGAAACCGCACCGGACGGTGCCGCTGAGGCAGGCGTGCGACCAGTGGATCGACTGGTACGAGAGTCCAGCCTCTCCCTAGCCGCAGTGCACCAAATGGAACAGTTGCGTACCATCCCGCCCGGGACGAGTGGAGAACGCGCGTTTACATTCCTTCGAGGGAGCGGCTGGCTGGCTGGCTGTCGTCGCCGATCCCACCCGGATCCACATCCTTCTCTCGCTCAGCCACGGGGGAGCAGCGACCGCGACAGAGCTCGCCACCGCCATTGCCGCGAGCCACCAGACCCTGCGTCGGCACCTCGAGGCGCTGGTCGTCTTCGGCGTCCTCCGCGAGAATCCGGGTCAAAGCGATGGCGAAACCCCGGGACGGCCGGCCTCGCGGTTCAGCCTCAGCCGCCCGGAGATCGGCGAGAGCCTCCAGCAGTTGCTCAGAGCCAGCTCGGTGATCAGCCGGCCGACTTCGAGGCCATCCGCTCCGGACTGACGCGGACCACGTCCCAGACCAGCCCCACCTTCTCGAGGCCGTTGATGACCAGGGAAGAGATGTCGATCTGCCACCAGCGCAGGCCGTGGGTGGCCGAGGTCGGGAAGGCGTGGTGGCTGTTGTGGTAGGCCTCGCCGAGGGTCGGGATCGCGATCAGCGCCAGGTTGCGGGAGTGATCGGTGGTCTCGAATTCGCGGCGGCCGAAGGTGTGGCAGAGCGAGTTGATGCTGTAGGTGAAGTGGTGGAGGACGAAGACCCTGACCAGGCCGCCCCAGAGCAGCCCGGTGAGGCCGGCGACGAGGGTGCCGCCGATGATCCAGCCGAGGAAGAAGGGAAGCAGCAGGCCGAGGATCGCCCAGTAGATGAAGGTGCGGTCGACCCAGTTGATCACCGGGTCCTTGATCAGGTCGGGCGCGAAGCGTTCCTTGTTGCCGCGCTGGGTGTGGATGAAGATCCAGCCCAGGTGGGCGTGGAAGAGGCCCTTCATCGCGCCCTTCCAACCGCCGCCGTGGTCGACGTGGGGGCTGTGGGGGTCGCCGTGTTCGTCGGAGAAGGTGTGGTGCTTGCGGTGGTCGGCGACCCAGGAGATCACCGGTCCCTCGATCGCGGCCGAGCCGAGGATCGCGAACACGCCGCGCAGCCAGGGGCTGGTTTTGAAGGAGCGGTGGGTGAGGAGGCGATGGAAGCCGACGGTGATGCCGAGCCCGGTGAAGAAGTACAGCCCGACGAAGAGGAAGACGTCGGTCCAGTTGAGAGCGCTTCCCCACACCTGCCAGCCGGCGACGATGACGGCGACGAAGGGGACGAGCGTGACCAGACCGGTGATGATCCGGTCCCTGGTCTCGTTCTCGACGGGCTGGATGTCTGAGGGAAGTGGTCCTACGGTCGTCATGGCAGCCGATGATACGGGTGGTCAACTTGGCCTCGCAGCCAAGCGCATGTGGGTAGGCTCCCCGCCGATGCCGTTCGCAAACACCGCGCCACTGCGACGGGAGATCGAGACCCGGCTTCCCGAGCGTCCGTTCACGATCGAGTTCTGGGACGGCTCAGAGGTCGCTTCCACCGCCGGCGAGGGGCCCGTCTTCAGCGTCCGCTCCCCCCGCGCGATCGCCCACGCGCTACGGGCGCCGGGCCAGCTGGGGCTCGGCCGCGCCTACGTCAGCGGCGAGCTCGAGGTCGACGACATCGACGCGGTGATCCGCGTCCTCGACGACTGGCAGCCGCCGGCGCTGGAGAGCGGTGACAAGCGGGCGCTGATGCTGGCAGCCGTGCGGGCGATGGGCGTTGTCAAGCCGCCGCATCGCCCCGCCGCCGAGCTGCGCCCGAGCGGCCGCCGCCACAGCAAGGAGCGCGACGCGCGGGCCGTCCGGCACCACTACGACGTCTCCAACGAGTTCTTCGAGCTCTTCCTCGGGCCGACGATGGTCTACAGCTGTGCGATCTGGCGCGACGGCGAGAAGAAGACGCTGGAGGAAGCGCAGGAGGAGAAGCTAGACACCGTCGCCCGCAAGCTGGCGATCAAGGAGGGCGAGCGCGTCCTCGACGTCGGCTGCGGCTGGGGCGGCTTTCCTCTCTGGGCGGCGACGAAGTACGGCGCGAACGTGGTCGGCATCACCCTCTCGCCGCCGCAGGCCGAGAAGGCGCGCCAGCGGGCCGAGGAGGCCGGGGTCGCCGACCGAGTCGAGATCCGCGTCATGGACTACCGCGACCTGGCCGGCACCGGCGAGACGTTCGACGCGATCGCCAGCATCGGCATGGTCGAGCACGTCGGCTCGGCCAACATCGACGTTTACGCCCAGACCCTGGCCGCGGTGCTGGAGCCGGGCGGACGGCTGCTGAACCACGGAATCACCCGCCTGCGCCACACCGATGCCGAGGCCGGCGCCTTCTCCGAGCGCTACGTCTTCCCCGATGCCGCCCCGCTGCACCTCTCGCGCAACCTGCTGGCGCTGGAACGGGCTGGATTCATCGTCCGCCACGTCGAGGACTTCGGCTCCGACTACGCGGAGACGCTGAGGCACTGGGCACAGAACCTCGACGACAACCTCGAGGAGGCGACCCGCCTCGCCGGCCCGGAACGAATACGCGTCTGGCGCCTCTACCTGCGGGCGGCTCGGAACGGTTTCGAAAGCGGCTTTACCGACATCTACCAGGCGCGCTGCGAGAAGGCCTGAGCTAGACCGGGAAGCCGGCGGTCACGTCGGTGATCGCCCAGTCGGCGCCAGCCTCGTCCAGTTCCCCCACGGAGTACTTGCCGGTGGCAACGCCGACGATGCGGATGCCGGCGCCATGGCAGGCGACGACGTCGCGAGGGGTGTCGCCGACGCCGATCGTGGTCTCGAGATCCAGCGGGTGGCCGGCGACCTCTCCCCCGCGCTCGATCCCCTTCTTCGTCAGCTCGGTGCGGTCGCGGGCGTCGGAGCCGTAGCCGCCGAAGGCGAAGTAGCGGTTGAGGTCGCCGCGGCCGAGCTTGATGTGGGCGGCGGCCTCGATGTTGCCGGTGACGATGCCGAGCAGGACGCCTTCCTCGGCGAGGCGCGGGAGGATCTCCTCGATCCCCGGCATCAGTTCGTAGCCCTCTGACTCGTCAACGGCCTCCTGCAGGTGGCCGAGGTAGCCGGCGATCGCCGCCGCGCGCTCCTCGTCGGAGCCGTCGCGGCCGATCACCTCGCGGAAGACGATCTCGGCGATTTCGGGGTCGGTCATCCCTTCCCGCGTGTGTTCGGTGATGTTGGCATCGACTCCCCAGAGCTCACGGAAAGCCCGCTGCCAGGCCACCGCGCCCGCCCCGCCGGTTTTCAGCAGGGTGCTGTCGATGTCCCAGAGGACGGTCTTGATCTCAGGTGCGGGCACCGCCGCCACCCTAGTGCTCGAGCACGTCGCGCTGGCTCAGCGCGTAGAGCAGGAAGAGCGAGGGCAGGACGAACACCGCGGCGAGTCCGAAGACGATGAAGATCACGGTCAGGGTCGGATCCGGGGCGGCGGCCTGGTCGATGCGGAGACTGGTCGGCAGCAGGTAGGGAAATTGGGCCACGCCCCAGCCCCAGATCACCGCAATCACCGCCCCCGCAGCGAGCGGGCGCAGCGGCCGGCGACCGCCGCGCAGCAGCGTGATCAGGAGACCGATCCCGCAGAGCAGCGAGAGCACGACCAGCGGCAGACCCTGGTCGATAAGTCGATCGAAGACGTAACGCGCTTCCGCGTGCAACTCGAACAGCCCGACAGTGGCGAAAACTCCGGCCACCGCGCCGGCCACGAGTGCCCGGCGCACGAAATAGCGCTCCAGCTCGGCCTCCCCGGCGCGGCGGGCGTCGCCGACCAGGAAGACCGCGGCGAGGTAGGCGCCGGTGGCGACGAACAGCGCCCCGATCAGCAGCGGCAGCGGCTCGATCCAGCTCGAGAAGGCGTCGCCGTTGCCTTCGGCGGGGACGTTGCCGGAGGCGATCGCGCCGATCACGGTGCCCATGAAGAACGGGGTCAGGACGGAGGAGAGGGCGAAGATCGCGCCCGCGGCTCGTTCCTCGTTCAGCGTCACCACCGACTTGCGGAAGGCGAAGCCGGCGCCACGCAGGACGATCCCCAGCGCCGCCAGGGCGATCGGCACGTACAGCGTCGTGAAGATCGCGCTGACGGTCTGTGGGAAGGCTGACCAGAGGACGACGAGGATGAAGATCAGCCAGACGTGGTTGGCCTCCCAGACGGGGGTCAGCGAGCGCTGGATCAGCGCCCGCGGCTCCCGCCCCTTCTCGGCGTCCCCGGCGAAGAGGTCCCAGAAGCCGCCGCCGAAGTCGGCGCCGCCGAAGAGCGCGTAGAAGGTCGCCCCGACCCAGAGGATCGCCGCCGCGGCATCGGCCTTGCTCATCGCCCTTCCTCCGGCGGGCCGTAGGGGGCGCCGGCCTCGACCTCGGCGCCGCTGGCCTCGCGCCAGCGCCGCGACATGCCGCACAGGACGAGGATCGCGGTCGTGCCCAGGGCGGCGTAGAGGAGCATGGTCGCCCCGAAGACGAACCAGATCCCCTCGGCCTCGGTGACCGCTTCCTCGGTCCGCATGTAGCCCTGCACGATCCAGGGCTGACGCCCGACCTCGGTGACGATCCAGCCGCACCACATCGCCACGATCGCGCCAATGCCCGAAACCGAGACGGCGCGCAGGAACCACTTCGTCTGCGGGATGTCGCGCCGTTTCCACCAGGCCCAGGCCAGCCACAGCGCCAGCAGCATCAGCGCCGTCCCGATCCCGACCATCGCGTCGAAGGCGAGGTGCAGCATCGTGTGCGCGGGTGGCTCCTCGTCGTCGGGTATTCGGTCGAGCCCGGTGACCACCGTGTCGGCGCTCCAGCCGACCAGGAACGAGTCGAGATCGGGGATTCCGATCCCGAACTTGACCTTTTCGTCGCTGCAGATCCCACCGACCCACTCGGTCTGGTGGTCTCCGGTCTCGTAGATGCACTCCATCGCCGCGAACTTGGCCGGCTGGTGGTCGGCGACTTCGCGGGCGGCGGTGTCGCCGACGAAGAGCTGGATCGGGGTCGCGACGCAGGCGATCGTCAGCGGGATCAGCAGCCCCAGCCGGTGCAGGCGGTCGCGGCGGCCCTTCAGCATTCCGACCGCGTAGATCGAGGCGACAAGGAAGCCGGTGACCATGTAGGCGGCGAGGATCATGTGCGGGACCTCGTAGCCGGTTGCCGGGTTGAAGAGGACCCGCCACGGGTCGGTGTCGATCACCTTGCCGGCCGCGTTCAGGGTGAAGCCCTGCGGCTGGTTCATCCACGAGTTGGCGGCGACCACGGCAAAGGCGCCGCCGATTCCGGTGACGACCATCGGCACCCCGGACCAGAAGTGGGCCCAACCGCCGAGCCGCTTCCAGCCGTAGATGTAGATCGCGAGGAAGATCGCCTCGAGGAAGAAGAAGATCCCCTCGATCGCGAAGGCGATCCCGAAGACCGAGCCCCAGCGATCGACGAACTCGGGCCAGAGCAGGCCGAACTCGAAGCTGAGCACGGTGCCGGTGACGGCGCCGACCGCGAAGGTGACCGCCATCGCCTTCGACCAGCGTTTGGCGAGCTCCATCGCGTCCACGTTGCCGTGTTTCAGCCCGAGGTAGTTGGCGACGAGGATCGTCGCCGGCAGGGCTACGCCGAGGGAGGCGAGGACGATGTGGAAGCCGAGCGTGAACGCCATCTGGTTCCGCGCGGCGAGGAGATTCGACGACTCCGCTGCGAGCGGGAGCACGTCGAACGGGAGCATGGCTTGAGCCTAGCGGCGCAGGCTGCGGTAGCGGCGGATCAGCGCGTTGGTGGAGCTGTCGTGGCGCAGCTCCGGCTCGCCCTCGGACTCGAGCTCGGGGATGATCGCCTTGGCCAGGACCTTGCCCAGCTCGACCCCCCACTGGTCGAAGGAGTCGATCCCCCAGATCGCGCCCTGGGTGAAGACGCTGTGCTCGTAGAAGGCGACGAGCGCACCGAGCGTCGCCGGCTCGAGCCGCTCGGCGAGGATCGTGTTCGAGGGCCGGTTCCCCTCCATCACCCGGTGCGGGACGATCTCCTCCGCCGTCCCCTCGGCCCGCACCTGCTCCGGCGTTTTGCCGAAGGCGAGCGCTTCGCCCTGGGCGAAGACGTTGGACATGAGGATGTCGTGGTGGCGGCCGAGCGGGTTGAGCGAGTTGCCGAAGCCGATGAAGTCGCAGGGGATCAGCCGCGTCCCCTGATGGATCAGCTGGTAGAAGCTGTGCTGGCCGTTGGTCCCCGGCTCCCCCCAGTAGACGGCGCCGGTCTCGTAGTCGACGGGGGTGCCGTCGAGGGTGACGTGCTTGCCGTTGGACTCCATCGTCAGCTGCTGCAGGTAGGCGGGGAAGCGGTGCAGGTACTGATCGTAGGGCAGGATCGCCTGCGTTTCGGTGCCGAAGAAGTTGGCGTACCAGACCGCCAGCAGGCCGTGGATCAGCGGCAGGTTGGCGCCGGTCTCGGCCTCGCGGAAGTGCTCGTCCATCGCGTGGAAGCCGCTCAGCATCTCCTCGAAGCGGGCGGGGCCGATCGCCAGCATCGTCGAGAGCCCGATCGCCGAATCCATCGAGTAGCGGCCACCTACCCACTCCCAGAAGCCGAACATGTTCTCGGTGTCGATGCCGAACTTGGAGACCTCCCCGGCGTTGGTCGAGACGGCGACGAAGTGCTTGGCGACCGCCTCCTCCTCGCCGAGGCCGGCAAGGGCCCACTCGCGGGCGGTGTGGGCGTTGGTCATCGTCTCCAGCGTCGTGAAGGTCTTCGAGGAGATGACGAAGAGCGTCTCGGCCGGGTCGAGGTCCTGCGTCGCCTCGGCGAAGTCGGTGCCGTCGACGTTCGAGACGAAGCGAAAGGTCATCTCGCGCTTGGCGTAGTGGCGCAGCGCCTCGTAGGCCATCACCGGTCCGAGGTCGGAGCCGCCGATGCCGACGTTGACGACATTGCGAATCGGCTTGCCGGTGTGGCCGCGCCACTCGCCCGAGCGCACCCGCTCGCAGAACGCACCCATCCGGTCGAGCGTCTCGTGTACCTGCTTGACGACGTCGACGCCGTCGACGAGGAGCGAGCGGTTGCGCGGCATCCGCAGCGCCACGTGGAGGACGGCGCGGTCCTCGGAGACGTTGATGTGCTCGCCGGCGAACATCGCTTCGCGCCGCTCGAAGACGCCGCGCTGCTGCGCGAGACCGCCGAGTAGCATCAGCGTCTCGTCGGTGATCCGGTTCTTCGAGAAGTCGAGGTAGAGCCCAGCGCCCTCGGCGACCAGCCGCTCGCCGCGCTCGGGGTCGGCGGCAAAGAGGTCGCGGAGGTGCGCGCCGCGGATCTGCTCGAAATGGGCCTCCAGCTCGCCCCAGGCGGGCGCCTGGCGCAACGCCGAAGGCTCGCTCACCCGGCCGTGACCCCGCTCTGCGACTCGATCGACGACAACAGCTCCCCCCAGGACTTGTTGAAGGCCTCTTTGCCCTCCTCCTGGAGGCGAGCGGCGAGCGCGGCGACGTCGATCCCGGCCTCGACGAACTCGGCCAGGACCTGTTCGGCGTTGCCGCCGTCTTTGGGGAAGAGGTCGGTGACGTGGCCGTGGTCGGCGAAGGCGTGCAGGGTCGGCTCCGGCATCGTGTTGACCGTGAACGGCGAGGCGAAGGCCTCGATGTAGAGCGTGTCGGAGGCGTCGGGGTCCTTGGTCCCGGTGCTGGCCCAGAGCAGCCGCTGCGGCCGCGCGCCCTCGTTCATCAGGCGTCGCATCCGGTCGGATTCGAGCAGCTCGTTGTAAGCGCGGTAGGCGCGGCCTCCGACCGCGATCCCGAGCCGGTTGACGAGGTGGTCGGGGACGTCCCTGCCGACGGCGACGTCCCAGCGGCTGATGAAGAGCGAAGCGACCGAGGCGACGTTCGGGTCGAGCCCCGCCTCGATCCGCCGCTCGATCCCGCGCATGTAGGCGTCGGCGGCACCGAGGTACTGCTTGTCGTCGAAGAGCAGGGTGACGTTGATCGGGATGCCGGCGAAGATCGACTCCTCGATCGCCTCCCGCCCCGCCTGGGTGCCGGGGATCTTGATGAAGATGTTGTCCCGCTCGCCCTTGGCGTACAGCGCCTTGGCCTCCTCGATCGTCGCGGCGGCGTCGTCGGCGATCAGCGGCGAGACCTCGAGCGAGACGAAGCCGTCCACCCCGGCGGTGCGGCGGTGGACGTCGGCGAAGAGGTCGGCGGCGTCGCGCAGGTCGGCCAGCGCCAGCTCGAAGAAGATCCGCTCCTGGTCGTTGGCGCCTACGCCCTCGCCGGCGGCGGCTTTGGGCGCCAGCTCGGCGATCTGCTCGTTGTAGGCGTCCCCGCCGGAGATCGCCTTGTCGAAGATCGAAGGGTTCGAGGTGAGACCGGTGACGGAGAGGTCGCGGATGTAGCCCTCCAGCACCCCCTCGCGCAGCATCGGCCGGGTGATGTTGTCCAGCCAGAGGCTCTGCCCCAGTTCGTGCAGCCGCTCGGTCGGCTTCATCATGAGCCTCCTCAGGTCGTTGGGTTTGCGGTCGCCCGCTCGGCGACCTCACGCGCCACCTTGGCGACGTTGTCGACGGTGAACCCGAACTCGGCCTCGACGTCCTTGAACGGCGCCGACTGCCCGAAGGTGGTCATCCCCATGATGGCACCCTCGGTTCCTACGTATTTCTCCCAGCCGAGCAGCGCCCCCTCCTCGACCGCGACCCGGGCGGTGATCGCCGGCGGCAGCACCTCGTCGCGGTAGGCCTGGTCCTGCTTCTCGAAGATCTCCCAGCAGGGGAGGCTGACGACGCGGGAGCGGATTCCCTCCCCCTGCAGCCGCTCGTGGGCGCCGAGCGCGAGCTGGACCTCGCTGCCGGTGGCGATCAGGATCAGCTCCGGCTCCCCGCCCTCTGAATCGGCGAGGACGTAGCCGCCGCGCTGGACGCCCTCGGCCGAGGCGTACTTGGAGCGGTCGAAGACCGGCACGGTCTGACGGGTCATGACCAGGGCGACGGGGCAGTGGGTGCGGTCGAGGGCGATCTTCCAGGCCTCGACCACCTCGTTGGCGTCGGCGGGCCGGATCACGTCGAGGTGCGGCATCGCCCGCAGCGAGGAGAGCTGCTCGATCGGCTGGTGGGTGGGCCCGTCGTCGCCGAGACCGATCGAGTCGTGGGTGAAGAGGTGGACCACCGGCAGCTCCATCAGCGCCGAGAGGCGGATCGAGGGCCGGCCGTAGTCGGAGAAGGTGAGGTAGGTCGACCAGAGCGGGCGCAGCTTCGCCAGCGACATCCCGTTGCAGGCCGCGGCGGCGCCGTTTTCGCGGATCCCGAAGTGGATCTGGCGGCCGTCATAGCTGCCGGGCTCGAGCTGGTCGATCCCGTCGAAGTTGAGCCGGACCGAGGTCGAGTCGGTGAGGTCGCAGGAGCCGGCGAGCAGCCACGGCACCCGCTCGGCAATCGCGTTCTGGACCTTGTTCGAGGCCTTGCGGGTGGCGAGGCCCTTCTCTTCGTCGGCCTCGAAGCTGGGCAGGTCGGCGTCCCAGCCGTCGGGGAGGCGGCGGCGCTGGATCATCTCGATCTCGGCCGCGTGCTCGGAGGCCTCCAGCTTCTCCTGCCAGGCGGAGCTGAGCTCGGCGCCGCGCTTGCCGATCACCTCGTCGAAGCGCTCGCGGACGCCGTCGGGAACGAGGAACCGCGAGTCCTCGTCGGGCCAGCCGTAGGCGCGCTTGGTCAGCTTGATCTCCTCCTCGCCCAGCGGTTCGCCGTGGGCGGACTCGGTGTCCTGCTTGTTCGGAGCGCCCCAGCCGATGTGGCTGTCGACGACGATCAACGTCGGGCGGCCGGTCTCGGCCTTGAACTCCTCGAAGGCCTTGCCGAGCAGGGAAGTGTCATTGGCGTCGCCGACCCGCAGCACGTTCCATCCGTAGCCCTCGAAGCGGCTGAGGACGTCGTCGCTGAAGGCGAGTGCCGTGTCGCCGTCAATCGAGATGTGGTTGTTGTCGAAGACCCAGCAGAGGTTGTCGAGCTTCAGGTGGCCGGCCAGCGAGGCGGCTTCGTGGGAGAGCCCCTCCTGCAGGTCGCCGTCGCCAGCGAGGACGTAGACGTCGAAGTCGAAGAGGTCGGAGCCGTAGGTCGCCCCCAGCCACTTCGAGGCCATCGCCATTCCGGTCGAGGTGCCGACGCCCTGGCCGAGCGGGCCGGTCGTGGTCTCGACGCCGGTGGTCCAGCGGTACTCGGGGTGACCCGGCGTGCGCGAGTGCAGCTGGCGGAAGTTTTCGATCTCGTCGAGCCCGCAGGCCGGTTCGTCGGTGACGTTGTAGTCGGCGTCGACCTTGCGGACGCCGCTGAGGAAGAGCATCGAGTAGAGGAGCATCGAGGCGTGGCCGGCCGAGAGCACGAAGCGGTCGCGGTTCGGCCAGACCGGGTTCGCCGGGTCGTACCGCAGGTGGTTCTGCCAGAGCTCGTAGGCGACGGGGGCCAGCGACATCGGCGTCCCCGGGTGGCCGGAGTTCGCCTTCTGGACGGCGTCCATCGAGAGGGTGCGGATCGTGTTTATGGCGAGCTGGTCGATGTCCTGAGTCATTGGCCCGATCCTAGATGTTCGGCCGCGTTGCGAAGCCCGCGGGTGGTCACGGCTCGATCCGGGTGACGGTGCCATCTCCGTTATTTGCGACCCAAACCGCGTCGCCGCCGACCGCGACGGCACCCGGTTCGGGGCCGACCGCCACCGGGTCGCCCTCGACCTCGCCGCTCTCGAGGTCGATCCTGGAGACGGTGCCGTCTTCGCGGTTGGCGACCCAGACGGCGCTGGTGCCGCCGTCGATGCCTCCGGGGTGGCCGCCGACCTCGATCGGCGTCACCTGGCCGAGCGAGGGGTCGACCTTCGAGACCCTGCCGGAGCGGGCGCTGGCGACCCAGACGAAGCCGCCGGCGACGGTGATGCCGGCGGGGCCGCCGCCGACCCGGATCGGAGCCCCGGCGGCGAGGGTGGCGGGATCGATGCGGCGAATCACGCCGGCGTCGGCGATCGCGACCCAGAGGCCCTTCGCCCCCCAGGCGAGCCGCAGGCCCGGCGATTGCGGCGGCAGGCCGCCGCGGTAGAGGCGGGCGCCTTCAGCGTTCACCGCGCTGACTCCCCGTCCGTCCTCGTCGGCGAGCCAGACCCGGCCACCGCCGAGGGCGATCGGCCCCGGTTCGCCTTTGAGCGGAACCTTCCGCAGCACGCGCCCGCTGCCGGAGTCGAGGCGGAGCAGCTCCCCCCTGCCGGGATTCGTCACCCAGGTCCAGTTGCCGCCGATCGCGATCCCGGAGACTCCGCGGCCGAGGCGGCGAGGCTTGCCGACGATCTCCCCCGTCTCCGGGTCGAGCCGGGTCAGGGTGCCGTCGCGTTCGCTGGTCACCCAGACCGCCTTCGGGCCGGCGTCGATCCGCAGCGGCGGGGTGCCGACCGCGATCGGGTCGGAGACCTCGGGACCGTCGCCTCCCAGCAGCAGGAACAGGGCGGCGGCGGCGATCGCGAGGACGAGGATCGCAACGCCGCTGGCGATCCAGGCCGCGGCCCGCCCTCCCAGGCCCCAAAAGCGCTGCGAGTGGTTGGGAACGGTGGTGCGCTCGCTGGCGTCGCGGGAGAGGACCGCGGTCGGCCGCACCTCCGAGCCCTCGGCGGCGCGGGCGGCGGCGATCAGGGCACCGGCGGTCCGGTAGCGGGCGCCGGGGTCCTTGGCGACCGCGCGGCGGATCGACTCCTCCACCCCCTGCGGCATCTCCGGCGGGGTCTCGGCTTCCTCGCGCTGGAAGGGGGCGATGCCGGTGATCGCCTCGTAGAGGACGCAACCGAGCGAGTAGACGTCGGCGGCGGGCCCGATCGACTCGCCGCGCCACTGCTCCGGCGACATGTACTGGGCGGTGCCGACGACCGAGGCGCTGCCGGCGGCGCCGCTTTCGTCCACCGCTTTGGCGAGGCCGAAGTCCGAGAGGTAGGCGCGCTCCCCTTCGACGAGGATGTTGTGGGGCTTGACGTCGCGGTGGACGATGCCGGCGGCGTGGGCGGCGTCGAGCGCGTCGGCGACCTGGGCGAGGAGGTTGAGCGCGCGCCGCGGCGGCAGCGACCCCTCACGGTCGATCAGCCCGCGCAGATCGCCCCCCTCGATCAGCCGCATGATCACCAGCAGCTCGCCGTCGACCTCGCGCGAGTCGTAGATCGGCACCACCGAGGGGTGCTCGAGCCGGGCAGCGAGGCGGGACTCGCGCAGGAAGCGCTCGCGGAAGCCGCGGCGGTCGACGAGCTCGCGGGCGATCACCTTCAGCGCCACCGGCCGGTCAAGGCCGAGGTGGGTGGCCCGGTAGACGACCCCCATGCCGCCGCGCGCGATCTGCTCTTCGATGCGGTAGCCGGCTACTTCCGCGCCAATGGAAAAATCCCCCACCCGGCCGTTATAGCCGGATGGGGGACGGAACCGCTGACTGGTCGCTGCGGTGTTAGCGGCGCTGCGGCACCGGCTGCCAGTCGATCACCGGGCCGAGCACGGTGCCCTCGCCCTCGTCGAAGTTGTAACCGCTGGCGAGCTGGCTCTCGCGGCGGGTCTCGACGTTGATCGATACGAGCTGCTGCTGATCCTCGACCGTGACGAAGGCGGCGACCCGCTTGCCGTCGGACGAGAAGACCGAGCTCGTCTCCGACTGATCCGGCAGCTGGCTCAGCTTGCGGGCTTTGCTCGGGCCGATCTTCTTCACCCAGAGACCCTGGGCGCGGCGGAAGATCAGCGTCTTCCCGTTCGGCGCGACGTCTTCGACGTAGGCGGAGCCGACGCCGGCGACCTGCTCTTTCGATTTGGTGCCGTTGGCGCGCATCGTGAAGATGTCGGCGTAGGCGGCCGGGCCCGGGGTGCTCTCGCCGCGGCTGAAGATGATCCCGCCGGCGAAGAAACGTGGGGCGAACTCGTCGATCCCCCCAGTCCGGGTCAGGCGCGCCAGGCCGGAGCCGGTCGGCTTGATCGAGTAGATATCGTCGTTGACGTTGACGCCCGCGGCGGTGGCGCGGACGAAGACGATCGCTTTGCCCTCGGGCTCGAAGGCCGCTTCGCGATCGTTGCCGCCTTTGGTCAGCGCCCGCAGGCCACCGCCCAAGGCTCCAACCGTGTAGAGGCTGGTGGGACCGGTCTCGGTCGCGCGTCGCTCGAAGACAACGTAGCGGCCGTTGGGAGCGACCTTCGGCAGCGAGTCGATCTCGGGGCCGCTGGTCAGCTGGCGCTGGCCGGAGCCGTCGGGCCGGATCGAGAAGATGTCCCCGCCGCGGGCGAAGGCGATGGTGCGCCCGTCAGGGGAGAAATTCGGTTCGCTGTCGGTCGGGTCTTCGGTCAGCTGGTTGAGGCGGCCGTCTTTGACGGCGAACAACCCGCCTTTTACCTCGTCCCCGACTTTCGAGGATTTCGAGAAGACGACCGCGCCCGGGTTGGACGCCGCCGAGGCCGCTGCAGGCAGTACGAGGGCGAGCAGCGCGGACAGTGCGATCAGGGTCTTCTTGAACATCGGATTTGCTCCTTTCGAGCGATCGGTGATTGCTTGCACCGATGCTCGGCCCTGGAGCCGTGCCGGCCAATGACAGCGGCTGCACGGACCGGGCCACGTGTGGCCCGGGTCGGGTCAGGGGAGGGGGCGGGATGCCCCTTCCAGACACCTCTCGCAATGGCTCGAGGTTGAGTGTCTGGCAGAGGCATCCCGCCCCCTCCTTAACGTGGTCGGTCTAGACCGAGCTCAATCACGCGCGCAGCGATCTGACGAGGCCGGTCGCGACCGGCCTCTCCGGAGACGTCGAGTTTCGCCGCGAGGGCGTCGAGGCGACGCTGGGCGGTGCGCTCGGAGACGTGGAGCTCGGCGGCGATCTCGGCGCGGGTGGCGGGGCGGCCGGCGAAGGCGCCCTCGCTGCGGTAGGGGGCGACCAGGGCGGCAGCGGTCGCCCGCTCCTCCTCGTTCAGGGCAACCGAGGGCTCGCTTGCCGCGACGGTGGCCCCCACCGGCGTTACCGAGCCCGTCTTCACTTCCAGCCGGTAGCCGCCGACGATCAGGGTGTCGCCGTCGCGCAGGCGCCGCGGCCGGTCGAGTGGCTCGCCGTTCAGCGCGGTGCCGTTGCGGCTGTCGAGGTCGGTCGCCATCAGCACCTCGCCTTTGCGTTCGATCTCCAGGTGGTTCCAGGAGACCGCCTCGTCGTCGAGCACCACGTCGGCCTCGGGCGAGCGCCCGATTACTGTCCGCTCACCCGCGAGCGGAATCGAGTGCGGCGCCTCACCGCTCGAAGACACCCAGAGCCGGGGATCCATCGGGCGAGCTTAGATCGACGGGCCGATAACCGGATACATAGACCGGTTTTCGGCCCGTCGGCGAATCAGTAGCGGTAGTGGTCCGGCTTGAACGGTCCCTCGACCGGGATGCCGAGGTAGGCGGCCTGGTCGGGGGTGAGCTCGGTCAGGCTGACGCCGAGCGCGGCCAGGTGCAGGCGCGCGACCTTCTCGTCGAGGTGCTTGGGCAGGACGTAGACCGCCGGCGTGCCGCCGTATTTGTCCTCACGCTTGCCGAAGAGCTCGATCTGGGCGATCACCTGGTTGGTGAACGAATTCGACATCACGAAGCTCGGGTGCCCGGTCGCGTTGCCGAGGTTGAGCAGCCGGCCTTCGGAGAGGACGATGATCGAGCGGCCGCTGGGGAAGCGCCACTCGTCGACCTGCGGCTTGATCTCGATCCGCTCGGCGTCGGAGCCTTCCAGCGCCGCCATCTCGATCTCGTTGTCGAAGTGACCGATGTTGCCGACGATCGCGTTGTGCTTCATCCGCCGCATGTGGTCGAGGGTGATGATGTCCTTGTTGCCGGTGGCGGTGACGAAGATGTCGGCGTTCTCGACGACCTCCTCGAGGGTCCGCACCTCGTAGCCCTCCATCGCTGCCTGCAGGGCGCAGATCGGGTCGATCTCGGTGACGATCACGCGGGCGCCCTGGCCGCGGAGGCTGTCGGCGCAGCCCTTGCCGACGTCGCCGTAGCCGCAGATGACGGCGACCTTGCCGCCGATCATCACGTCGGTGCCGCGGTTGATCCCGTCGACCAGCGAGTGACGGCAGCCGTAGAGGTTGTCGAACTTCGACTTGGTGACCGAGTCGTTGACGTTGATCGCCGGGAAGAGCAGGTCGTCGGTCTCGGCCAGCTGGTAGAGCCGGTGGACGCCGGTCGTCGTCTCCTCGGTGACGCCCTTGATGCTCTGCGACATCCGGGTCCAGCGCTGCGGGTCCTCCGCGAGCGAGCGCTGCAGCGTCTGCAGGACGATCTTGAACTCCTCGGACTCGGCCGAATCGGGATCCGGAACCGCGCCCGCCTTCTCGAACTCGACGCCCTTGTGGACGAGCAGGGTGGCGTCGCCGCCGTCGTCGAGGATCATGTTCGGGCCCTGACCGTCAGGCCAGTTCAGCGCCTGCTCGGTGCACCACCAGTACTCCTCCAGGGTCTCGCCTTTCCAGGCGTAGACGGGGATGCCGGCCGCGGCGATCGCGGCGGCGGCGTGGTCCTGGGTGCTGAAGATGTTGCAGCTGGCCCAGCGCACCTCGGCGCCGAGCGCCACCAGGGTCTCGATCAGGACCGCGGTCTGGATCGTCATGTGCAGGGAGCCGGTGATGCGCGCGCCTTTCAGCGGCTGCGAGGCGCCGTACTCCTCGCGCGTCTGCATCAGGCCGGGCATCTCCACCTCGGCGAGGGAGATCTCCTTGCGGCCGAAATCGGCGAGGCCGATGTCGGCGACCTTGTAGTCCTGGGTCTCGGTTGCGGGTGCGGTGCTGGTTGCAGTGCTTGAAGTCATTACGGCAATGTAGCGTGCCGATCGTGAGTGCCGCCGACACGGAGAAGCGCCTTGCAGCCGAGGCTGCGGCGGAGCTGGTCGAGAACGGAATGACGGTCGGGCTCGGGACGGGTTCGACGGTGGCTCACCTGCTGCCGGCGATCGCCCGCCGCGGGCTGGAGGGGATTCGCTGCGTCGCCACCTCGGTCGCGACCTCCGAACAGGCGCGGGAGCTGGGAATTCCGGTCGAGGGCTTCGACCGCCTCTCCCGCCTCGACATCGCGATCGACGGCACCGACGAGGTGACGCCCGACGGCTGGCTGATCAAGGGCGGGGGCGGCGCCCACCTGCGCGAGAAGATCGTTGCCGCGGCGGCCGAGCGTTTCGTCGTCATCGGCGATTCGAGCAAGCCGGTCGAGAAGTTCACCTGGCCGGTGCCGCTGGAGCTGTTCGGCTTCGGCGCCGCTTCGACGCTGGAGCGGCTCGGTTCCGAGGTCGAGCTGCGGGACGCTCCCCCCAGCCCCGACGGCGGCGTAATCGCCGATTACCGCGGCGGCGGGCTCGACGATCCCGCGGCGCTGGCGGCACGGCTGGAGGCCGACCCCGGCGTGGCCGCCCACGGCCTCTTCCCCCCGGATATGGTGAGCGAAGTTCTCATCGCCAGGGGAGACGGCGTGGAACGCACGAGCTACAGCTGACTCCAAAGGAGGCCTCGAGATGACCGACTTCAGCGGGCTGGCGATCGCCGGTCGCGTCGCCACCCCGAACGACGGAGACTGGGACCAGGCGCGGATGGCCTGGAACCTCGCCGCCGACCAGCATCCCGAGGCCGTCGCCTTCGTCGAGAGCGCCAAGGACGCCGCCGCCGTGGTGCGTTTCGCCGCCGAGATCGATCTGCGGGTCACCGCCCAGGGCAGCGGCCACGGCGCCCTCTCGCTGCGCCCGCTCGAGGGCACGATTCTGGTCAAGACCGAGCGGATGCGCGGCGTCGAGATCGACGCCGAGGCGCGGACGGCGCGGGTGCAGGCAGGCGTGCTCTCGCTGGAGCTGGCCGAGGCCGCCGCGGCGCATGGGCTGGCCTCGCTGCCGGGCTCCTCTCCCGACGTCTGCGTCACCGGCTACACCCTCGGCGGCGGGCTGAGCTGGTTCGGGCGGCGCTACGGCTTTGCCTGCAACCGCCTGCGGGCGGTCGAGCTGGTCACGGCTGATGGCGAGGCGCGGACGGTCGATGCCGAGAACGAGCCGGACCTCTTCTGGGCGCTGCGCGGGGGCGGCGGCAGCTACGGCATCGTCACCGCCCTGCACCTGAACCTGGTCCCGGTCGCCGAGGCCTATGGCGGGGCGCTGCTGTTCCCGGCCGAGGTTGGCGCCGAGGGAATCCGCACCTACCGCGACTGGGCCGCGGGCGTCTCCGATGACGTCACTTCGGTCATCCGCTTCCTGCGGCCGCCGGACATCCCCGACGTGCCGGAGTTCCTGCGCGGCAGAGCCGTGCTGACGATCGACGCCGCCTGTATCGGCGACCAGGCCGCCGGCGAGGCCGCGATCGCGCCGCTGCGCGAGATCGGCGAGCCGATCCTCGACACCTTCGGCCAGATCCCGGCCCCGGCGCTCTGCCATATCCACATGGACCCCGAGCAGCCGGTGCCCGGCCTCGGCCATCACCGGGCGCTGCGCGAGCTCTCCGACGAGGCGATCGACGCCTGGGTCGGCGTCGCCGGCCCGGACTCCGGCACGCCGCTGCTGCTGACCGAGCTGCGCCAGCTCGGCGGCGCCCTCGGCCAGCCCGATCCCGACGGCGGCGCCCTCTCCCACCTCGACGCCGAGTGGGTGATGTACGGGGTCGGGATGGTGATGGGCCCGGAGATGGCCGAAGCCGTCAGCGCCGGCCTCGACCGCATGCACGAGGCGATGGATCCCTGGGGAGCCGACGGCGGCTACTTCAACTTCGCCGACCGCCCCTGCGACAGCGACGCGATCCTCCCCCCCGACGTCTGCTCCCGCCTCGCCGAGGTGAAGCGCAAGTGGGATCCCGAGGGGCGGATCGTCGGCAACCACGCGGTCGCGCTCGATCCGGCTTCCTAGCCACGCTTCCCCCTACGGCCAAGATCGAGGCGGTTCACCGGAGCCTGGAGCAGGCGGGGATTTCACACGCCTTCGGCGGCGCCATCGCGCTGAGCTTCTACGCGGAGCCGAGGGAGACGAAGGACATCGACGTCAACGTCTTCATGCCGACGCAGGAGAGCGAGCTGAAGCTCGACTGGAAAGGAACGCCGGTCCACTTCTTCTTCTCCTGCGACCCTCTGCACGAGGAGATGGAGAAACAGATCAAGAAGGTTCCGCTTGGCAACGGGACGATCCCCCTTGTCGCTCCGGAGCATTTAGTGATCCGCAAGACCCTCTTGGGCCGGCCGAAGGACCTGCGCGACATCGAGGCGATAGCTGCCGCGGTAGACCTCGACTGGGAGGAAATCGAAGGCTGGGTCCAGCGACTCGCCGACGAGAGCTAACCGGCGGCAGCCTCGTCGGCGACCACGATCACGTTGTCGTTCCGCACCCTTCCTGCCGGGATCGATTCATCGCCGTCGAGCAGCTTCTGCAGCGGCTCGCGCTTGTCGGGGCCGGTGACGAGCCAGACGATGCGGCGGGCGTTGTTGAGCGCTGGGTAGGTGAGGGTCATGCGGAGGTGGTCCTGGTAGGGCTCGGTGGTGATCGCGACGCGGCGGTCGGTGACGTCGAGGACGGGGTCGTCGGGAACTAGCGAAGCGGTGTGGCCGTCGGGTCCGAGGCCGAGGTGGACGAGGTCGAGGCGCTCCGGCAGCGCGGCTTCGTATTCGCGGGCGGCGCCGTCGAGGTCGCGCTGGGTGACCGGCATCGGCCGCAGCGTCGCCTGGTGGTCCATCGAGAGGCCGAGGACCATGTGGGTGAGGTTGCGGTCGGGGCTGCCGGGGGAATCGACGCGCTCGTCGACCTGGAAGAGCTCGGTCCGGTCCCACGGCATCTCCTCCAGTTCGCCGAGGATCGCCAGCATCGCCCAGGGTGAGCGGCCGCCGCTCATCGCCAGCGCAAACCGGCCGCGTTCGTCGACTGTCGTGGCGCCATCCGCCGCGATCAGCTCGGCGGCGCGCCGCGAGGCCGCCTTTTCGTCTCCGGCGACCTCGAGCTCGATCGCCACGGTCAGCTCGCCTTCTCGTCGTGCCCGCCGAACTGCTTGCGCATCGCCGACAGGACTTTGTCGCCGAAGTCGTTGAGGCCGCGCGAGTAGAAGCGCTCGTGCAGGGCGGTGGTTAGGACCGGCGTCGGCACGCCCTCGTCGATCGCCGCGATCGCCGTCCAGCGGCCCTCGCCGGAGTCGGAGACGCGGCCGGCGAACTCCTCCAGGCCGGGCGATTCCCGCAGCGCCGCCGCGGTCAGGTCGAGCAGCCAGGAGCCGATCACGCTGCCGCGCCGCCAGACCTCGGCGACCTCGGGCAGGTCGAGGTCGTACTGGTAGTACTCGGGGTGATCGAGCGGCGCGGTCTCCGCGTCGGCCTCGCGTTTCACCTTGCCGGCGTTGGCGTTCTTGAGGATGTTCATCCCCTCGGCGTAGGCGGCCATGATCCCGTACTCGATCCCGTTGTGGACCATCTTCACGAAGTGGCCGGCGCCGCTGGGGCCGCAGTGGAGGTAGCCGTTCTCCGAGGGCGAAGGGTCGCCCTCGCGGCCCGGCGTGCGCTCCGCCGAATCCACTCCCGGGGCGAGGCTGGCGAAGATCGGGTCGAGCCGGTCCACCGCTCGGTCAGGGCCGCCGATCATCAGGCAGTAACCCCGCTCGAGGCCGAAGACGCCGCCGCTGGTGCCGCAGTCGACGTAGTCGATCCCCTGCTCCCCCACCTTCTCGGCGCGGCGGATGTCGTCGCGGTAGTAGGAGTTGCCGCCGTCGACGATCGCGTCGCCCGCCTCCAGCACCGCGGCGACGGCGTCGACCGTCTGCTCGGTGATTTCGCCGGCCGGGACCATGATCCAGACCGAGCGCGGCGCGCTCAGCTTCGAGGCCATCTCCTCGAGCGAGGAGGCTCCCTCGGCGCCCTCGCCCGCCAGCTTGGAGACGGCGTCGGGATTGACGTCGTAGGCGACGATCTCGTGGCCGTCGCGCATCAGGCGCCGGGCCATGTTGGCCCCCATCCGTCCGAGACCGACGATTCCGAGCTGCATTGAGACCTCCGAGGTGAGCGCTGCGGTGGCTGGGGTAGGCGGACGATAGCCTGCCGCCGATGAGCGAAGCGGCCGACGTACTGGCGATTTTCGGGATCAGCGGCGACCTGGCGAAGAAAATGACCTTCCGCGCGCTCTACCACCTGGAGGAGCGCGGCAAGCTGAGCTGCCCGATCGTCGGCGTGGCGATCGACGAGTGGGACGACGAGCAGCTGCGCGCCCACGCGCGCGACGCGATCGGGGCGACGGTGGCGGAGCCCGACGAGGACGTCTTCGGCCGCTTGGCGCAGCGGCTCTTCTACGTCCAGGGCGACTACGCGGATGCCGGGACCTTCGAGCGCGTCGCGGCGGCGATCGGCGAGGCGCAGCGGCCGGTCTTCTACCTGGAGATCCCGCCCTCGCTCTTCGCCACCGTCGTCCAGGGCCTGGGCAGGGCCGGGCTGACCGAGAACGCGCACGTGGTGATCGAGAAGCCGTTCGGCCACGACCTCGAATCGGCGCGCAAGCTCAACGCCGAGCTCTGCGCGGTCCTGCGCGAGGAGCAGATCCTCCGCATCGACCATTACCTCGGCAAGGAGCCGGTGATGGACATCAACTACCTGCGCTTCGCCAACTCGATGCTGGAGCCGGTCTGGAACCGCGAGCACGTCTCCCACGTGCAGATGACGATCGCCGAGAACTTCGGGGTCGAGGACCGCGGCCGCTTCTACGACGCGGTCGGGGCGATGCGCGACGTGATCCAGAACCACGCCCTGC
>DATEOT010000086.1:0-19412 GCA_035273795.1 Solirubrobacterales bacterium
TCTCGTCCCCGGCCAGCGCCGCCTCGGTGACCGCGGTGCCGTCGACCGTCTTCCCTTCGGCGTGCAGCTTGCCGAGCGCCGAGTCGGGCGAGCTTTCCGCCGCGGCCCGTCCCTCGCGGCCGAGCGCGGTCCCCGAAGCCAACGCCTCGACGCAGCCGTGGTTGGGGCAGTTTCCCTGGCAGGGCGGGCCGTCGGCCTGGATCACGATGTGGCCGAGCTCGGCCCCGGCCCCGGTCGAGCCGCGGTAGATCTCGCCGTTGAGGACCAACCCGCCGCCGATCCCGGTCCCGACCGTCAGCATCACCATGTGCGGCATCCCCTTGGCGGCGCCGTAGAGGTACTCGGCGTAGGCGGCGACGTTGCCGTCGTTGTCGACGAAGACCGGCAGGCCGACCCGCTCGCTGACGATGTCGCGGATCGCCAGGTCGGCGAGCGGCAGGTTGACCGCCGAGACCGCGACGCCGTCGTCGTGGTCGATCGTCGCCGGAATCCCCAGTCCGACCGCCTCGACGCCGGGGTGCGCGTCCCGCGCCTCGGTCACCTCGCGGACCAGCAGCTCGACCAGCTCGTCCTCGGTCTGGCCGGTGGAAGCCTCGCGCTGCTCGTAGAGGGGATCGGTGCCGGCCTCGGAAAGAACCCCGATGAGCATCTTCGTGCCCCCGAGATCGACTCCGATCGTCTCGCCGCCGCTCACGAGCGGCAGGAGGCTGGGAAGCGGATGACCGAGTACATCGCCATGATTTCTAGCCTTTCATGACCCCTGACGGCGAGCAGCGGCCCCCCGAGCCGCCCAAATCCGAGCCCGAGTACAAGGTCTACCGCTCCCGCAAGGGCCTGTTTTCCCGCCTGAAAGGCGCGGATCTCTCGTCCCTGCGCGACCGTGCAAGGTTGCCTTCACGCAAGCCGCGCAAGGACCGCGAGCCGCGCCGGCCGGGCGCGCCGCGGGCGCCGTTCAACGTCAAGCGGCTGTTCAAATGGATCGGGCTGGCGGCGCTCGCCTGGATCCTGATCAGCCTCGTCGCCTTCGGCGTCTCCGCCCAGCTGCAGTCCTTCAAGCTCTCCGGCGAAGCCCGCGATGCCCTGCACGGCAACCCCTTCCTGCTGTTCAAGCCGCAGACGATCCTCGTCCTCGGCACCGACGCGCGGCCCCCGGGGGCCGGCGACGGCAACACCTCCGAGGAGTGCTTCGAGCAGCAGTCGAAAGGCGAGAAGCCGCACGACCCCTGCTTCGAGGGCGAATTCCGCGCCGACACGCTGATGCTGATCCACGCCGGCGGCGGCAGCTTCCGCAAACTCTCGATCCCCCGCGACGCCTTCGCCGAGATCCCCGGCCAGGCGCCGCAGAAGATCAACGGCGCCTTCGCCTTCGGCGGCGCAGCCCTGCAGATCAGGACGATCGAGCAGTTCCTCGGGATCGAGATCGGCCATGTCGCGATCGTCGACTTCACCGGCTTCGAAGACCTGATCGACGCGGTCGGCGGGGTCACGGTCGACGTCCCGGTCAAGCTCTGCGCCGACATCTCCGGCGGCGCCGGCGGCGGCCAGGGCGGTTCGTCCATCCGCCTGCACAAGGGCGAGAACACCCTCAACGGGGAAAAGTCGCTGGCCTACTCGCGGGTCCGCCATGTCAGCGAATGCCCCGGGCCGGGCAAGAGCGTCTTCTCGCTCGGCGGCTACGACGACCTCGACCGCGAGAGGGCCCAGCAGGAAGTGATCAACGGGATCAAGGACCGCCTCACCGACCCGCTGCGCATCCCCTACAACTTCATCCACGGCCCGATCATCGGCTGGGAGGCGCCGAAAGCGTTCGTCAGCGACATGGGCTTCTTCACGATGCCGCAGCTGGTCCTCGCCGCGGGGATCGGCGGCAGCGCCCCGGCCGAAGTCCTCTGCGGGACCGAACCGACCGAATGCTCCCCCGGCCCGGAAGGCTCGATCGAAGTCCCCGAGTCGGTCCGCCAGAAGGCCGTCAACAAGCTGCTGAACGGCTAGCGCTCGGATTTCGTCCCGACCAGCGCCGAGACGATCAGGGCGGTGAAGCCTGCCGCCAGCGAGCCGGCGGTGACGCTCAGATCGGCGGACGAGGACTTGCCGGTGGCGAGTACTTCAACCGCAACCCACTCGCCGAGGCCAAGGACAACCAAAACGACGAGGGCATAGATGCGCGCCGCCAGCGTGTACCAGCGGGCCATCGTCCGGTCGTCGAGCCGCCGTCCTGCCAGCTCAAGCTGCAGCGGCGTCTCCGGCGCTGGCTCACGACCGGCGCGGGTGAAGTAGCGCTGCTCGATTGCCAGCGCCAGCAGCAGTACCGGCAGGATCTGGGAAATCGCTTCGAAGTACTCCTTCTGCGCCCGTCCGTCGACCGCCAGCGCCGCAATCCAGAAGGCAACGATCGGCGCTGCGATCGCGCCCACCCCGAAAGCGAACTTCCAGACCAGGCCGACCCGGACCTGACTCGACATCGGCCTCAGTCGGCGGTCGAGGCGGCCGGCTTGGAGTCCGGCTTCGACTCGCTCTTGCCCGAATCGGGCTTCGAGGAACCCGAATCCGAGCCGCCCTCCGAGGACCCGCCGTTGCCGCCGCTCTTGCGCGTCCCGTAGTCGGTGTTGTGGAAACCCGAGCCCTTGAAGTGGATCGCCGGGGCGCTCAGCACCCGCGCCGCGGAGGCGCCGCACTCCTCGCACTCGTGCAGCGGCTCGTCGGTCATCTTCTGGATCACATCGAAGACGTGGCCGTTCTCGCATTTGTACTCGTAAATGGGCATGGGGCTGCGGGATTATCGCAGCCGCTACCGTTCCGGCCATGGCGACCGAGCAGGGAACCCGCCCGACCGAGGTGACGATGGAGGAGATCGTCGCGCTGTGCAAACGGCGCGGCTTCGTCTTCCCCTCCTCGGAGATCTACGGCGGCCTCGGCTCGACCTACGACTACGGCCACTACGGCGTCCTGCTGAAGAACAACGTCAAGGCCGAGTGGTGGAAGGCGATGCTGCAGGAGCGCGACGACATCGTCGCCCTCGACTCGGCGATCCTCCAGCACCCGCGCGTCTGGGAGGCCTCCGGCCACCTCGCCGGCTTCACCGACCCGCTGGTCCAGTGCCTCGGCAAGTGCAAGCGGCGCTGGCGTGAGGACCACCTGCGCGAGGCGGTCGAGGCCGAAGGCGGCGACCCGAGCGCCGAGCTGCGCTGCCCCGAGTGCGGCGGCGATCTCTCGGAGCCGCGCCAGTTCAACCTGATGTTCGAAACCCACGTCGGCCCCGTCGCCGAGGAGGGCTCGACCGTCTACCTGCGACCGGAGACGGCGCAGGGGATCTTCATCAACTTCAAGAACGTGCTCGGCTTCGCCCGCAAGAAGCCGCCGTTCGGGATCGCCCAGATCGGCAAGTCCTTCCGCAACGAGATCACGCCGGGCAACTTCATCTTCCGCACCCGCGAGTTCGAGCAGATGGAGATGGAGTACTTCGTGCCGCCGGCCGAAGCGCAGAAGTGGCACCAGCACTGGATGGCCGAGCGCGAGCGCTGGTACACCGAGCTCGGCATCCGCCCCGACCACCTGCGGGTCCGCGCCCACGGCGCCGACGAGCTCTCCCACTACTCCTCGGCGACCAGCGACATCGAGTACCTCTTCCCGATCGGCTGGTCGGAGCTGGAGGGGATCGCCGACCGCGGCGACTTCGACCTCACCCAGCACGCCAAGTTCTCCGGCGAGAAGCTCGAGTACTTCGACCAGCAGACCAAAGAGCGCTACGTCCCTCACGTGATCGAGCCCGCCGCCGGCGCCGACCGCGCCACCCTCGCCTTCCTCGTCGACTCCTACGAGGTCGAGGAAGTGGAGGGCCGCCAGCGCACCGTCCTCCGCCTGCACCCGCGACTCGCGCCAGTCAAGGTCGCCGTCCTCCCACTGGTCTCCAAGGAGGGGATGCCGGAGAAGGCGCGTGAGCTCTTCCAGGAACTGCGCCGCCGCCTCCCCGCCGAGTTCGACGAGGGCGGCTCGATCGGCAAGCGCTACCGCCGCCAGGACGAGATCGGCACCCCTTGGGGCATCACCGTCGACCACCAGACGATGGACGACGACACCGTCACCCTCCGCGACCGCGATTCCCTGGAGCAGGTCCGCGTCCCGATCGAGGGCTTGGGCGACGAGCTGGTGGGGCGCCTGGAAGCACCCTGGCGGACGCCGAAGCTGGGCTGAGGCAGCTCTCCTACGGCTCCTGCGATTTCGGCTCGACGCTGACCAGCGCCATCAGATAGTCGTAGGTGGAGCTGCCGCCGACGATGCTGGGAGGCGCGACCACCTCACGGACTCCCCCGGCTCGCAGGCCTACGAAAGCCGCCTTCCAGAGCCTCGGAAGGGTTCCAGACCCGAGTTCGAAGGTCATCGGCTGAGACGGCGGCCAGCCATAGAATTTGACGTCACCCGTCTTGTAGAGGGCGCCGACGTAATAGGCGGTGAGCGTGTCCCCAACCCGGGCGGCCGGACCAGATCCCTCCTTTATGTCTCTGACGAGCATCCTCTTCGGCGGCGGCCGATCGGGCGGGTCGAAATGCGGCATTTCGTTCCCCTCTCCATCCCAGATCGCGGCAAAAGGGCCTTCCTGCGGGACGGAGCCGACTCTCGGCGGCTCCCAACCGGCGGCCGGAGACTTTCCGCTTGGCTTGCTCTGCTCTGCCGAGCTCGCTTTCGCCTGGTCGTCGCCGTTTGCCGATTCGCTGTCCCCACACCCGAGGTCGAAGATCGCCAGGCACAACAGCGTGATCGCAATAGAAGTCTTCATTGATCAGTGTTTATATAGGTAATCGTCAGTACATCAAAATCCTGTCGACCACCGGGGGTGAGCTGATCAAGCATTCGGGTTCCGGGCCGGCTCGCCGCGCACCAGTTTGAGGACGTAGTCGATGGTCCCGGTTCCGAAAAGCAAATGGGAGGGGATGATCATCTCGCGGAGACCGCCCACCTTCATCCCCTCGATGCCTTCTTCCCAGGTCTTGTTTTCGGTTGCGAAGGTGAGCTGGGTTCTGGTGGGTTTATCAGGGGGCCAGTAGCCATACTGCCTTTTGCCCGTCTCGTAGTTGATGCCAACGTAATAGACGGCGACGATGTCTCCCCGGCGGGCAACCGGCCCGGTTCCGATCTCGAGATCCCTGATCTGGGTCTTCCCCGGCGGCGAACGGTCGGGGGGCTTGACCTCGGGCGTCGCATCTCCCATGCCGATCGCGACTGTCGCGAACGGGCCATATGCCTGATACTCGCGAGGGCTTCCGGCGACGCTGAGCGGCTCCTTCGAGCTGGTCGCGCTTTCGCTCTCACCGCAGCCGACGCAAACGAGGGCAAGAGCGACGCAGATGACCGCGGCGGAGGTCTTCATCGCCGCATGGCCGTCAGGACGATGACGTACTCCATCGGGTCTCTGGAGAGGTAGGACGCGGTGATGATCACCTGTCGGATGCCCCCGGCCTTCATCCCCTCGATGGTCCTTTCCCAGCTTTTCCCGAACGTGCCGAATTCGAGCCGGTCGAAGGTGGCCGGGAGGTTCGGTGGCCATCCGTAGTACCGGATCTTTCCAGTCGCGTGGTCAGCCCCGACGTAGTAGACGCTCACTTCGTCTCCACGCTCGACGGCGGGACCGGACCCTTCCTCGAGGTCCCTGATCAGGGTCTTCTTGGAAACCGGCCGCCCAGAAGGCTCGAAGATCGGTTTCTTGTTGCCCCTTTGGCCGTCGATAGCCGCAAAAGGTCCTTCTGACTCGTAGTCCCCGATGACCACCTTCGTCGCCCGGGCTTCGAGGGGGCCGTCGTTTGGCTTCGCGTCCCCTCCGTTTTCCGTGGCGGTGGCAGTCGAGTCCCGCATCTCCGGGCTCGTCGCATCGTCACCCCCGCAGCCGGGACCGGTAACGAGGGCCAGGCAAACAGCCCAGGCCAGAAGTGGAAGCTTCACGCTTCCGATTTGGGCTTCAGGCTCGTCAACACAATCACGTAGTCGACGGGTTTTCCCTGGGCGAACAGGCTCGAGGGGAGGACCACCTGGCGAATGCCCCCGACCTGCATCCCCTCGATGGCCTTCTCCCAGCTTTTCCCGTAGAGGCCGGCCCCCAGCTCTACGACCGAGGGGTCAGACGGCGGCCATCCGTAGAGCTGGACCTTGCCGGTTTCGTAGATGGCGCCGGCGAAGTAGATGCTCGCTTTATCGCCAGCCTGAGCGGCAGGGCCGGAGCCCACCTCGAGGTCCCTGGTCACGATCTTCTCCGGCGGAGGCTCGTCGCTGGGGGTAAAGCGCGGTTTCTTGTTGCCTCCCTGGCCGGAGACGGCCGAGAAGGGGCCTTCCCCCTCGTACTCCCCGATGGCGACATTCGGAGACGCCGGTTCAGGGGTGCTGTCCTCCGGTTTTGCATCCCCTTCACTGCCGTCTTCCCCGCTGTTCCCCTCATCGTCGGGGGTGCTGGCCCCGGAGTCACCCGTGCCGCTTGCGGGATCGTCGGCAGTAGCGGCCGCTCTGGATTCCTGGGTCTCCGAGCTCGTCGCATCTCCACCTCCGCAGCCGGAAACGCCGGCAGCGAGGGCGAGGCACAGGGCACATGCCAAAAGGAAAAATTTCATTGGATAGGTTTTATATCGGTAATTGGCGATACTTGGCAAGTAGCATAGGCTGGCTCCGATGGAGGGGAGCCTCTTCCGCGACCGCGATTTTCGGCTGGTCGCCGGCTCTGTCGGCCTTTCCGCGGCCGGCGACTGGGTGGCGATCGTCGCGCTGGGGCTGTTCGTCGGCGAGCAAACCGACGCCGGCTGGCTGGTCGCAGCGCTGTGGATCTGCCTCTTCGGGCCCTCGATCCTCGTCTCCGGATTCGCCGGGCTCCTGGTCGATCGAATCGAGACGACGCGGCTGCTGGCGATGGTCTCCGCCGCCGGCGCGGTGGTCGCCGGCGTCCTCGCCTTCACCTCCACCATCCCGCTCGCCCTTGGCCTCACCGCCCTGCTCGGGGTCGTCTTCGCCGTCTCCCAGCCGGCCGAGTTCGCGCTGGTGCCGCCGCTGGCCGGCGACCGGGTGCAGGAGGCGAACGGCCACGTGGAGACCGCGCGCTACGTCGGCTTCGGCGTCGGCCCGCTCGTCGGCGGCCTCCTCTTCGCGCTGGGCGGCCTCGAGCTGGCGATGCTGGTCGACGCCGCGACCTTCGTCGCGGTGGCGGCTGCGGCGCGCTCGCTGCGGATCAAGCGGCCGCCTGACGAGCTGGGCGAGGGCGAGGCGGCGCCGCGCGCCCGCGACGGCATCGCCTGCCTCTATCGCGACTCGTCCCTGGCGCTGGTGATGACCGTCGCCTTCGGCTCGCTTTTCTTCATGTCGGCGGTCTGGGTCGGCGAGCTCTTCTTCGTCGAAGACGCGCTGGGGATGGGCGACGTCGCCTACGCCTCGATGTTCTCGGTCTGGACGGCGGGGATGGCGCTCGGAGCGATGCTGCTCTCGCGCCGCGTCGCCGTCACCGCGCTGGCGATCGCCGGCCTCGCCGCGGCAACCGTCCAGGGCGCATCGCTCGCCCTCCCCGCCCTCTGGCTCAGCTTCACCTTCTACCTCGCCTGCGCCTTCGTCGGCGGCACCGCCCACGGGGTCAAGAACGTGACGTACCGCAGCCTCATCCACACTCGCGTGCCCGAGAGCCTCCACGGCCGCGCCTTCGCCGCCTACAACGCGATCCGCAACACCGCCGAGATCGGCGCCTTCGCCGCCGGCGGCTTCCTCGTCACGGCGATCGGCGCGCGCGGCACCCTCGCCTACGCCGGCGGACTCTCTGCCCTGGTCGGCTTCGTCGGCCTGCTCGCTTTGTTGCGGTTAAAGGAGTCCGAGCCGGAAACCGAAATCGCCTCAGTACCCCCGAACTAGAAACGGAGAGTCATGGCCTACGAGATGAAAATTCGCGGCACCGAGCACGAGGTGAAGGTGCGCAGCCCCTGGGCCGTGGCCCTGCTGCCGATAATCACCCTCGGCGTCTACCACGTGGTCTGGTGGTACAAGATCAACAAGGAGCTGAAAGCCTACGGCGAGGCCAAGGGCTACGACCTCGGTCAGAACCCGACCAACTCGCTGCTGGCGCTAGTCCCCGGCTTTCTGATCATCATCCCGCCGCTGGTCAGTTACTGGCGCGGCACCGAGCGCGTCCAGAACGCCTCGAAGGTCTCCGGCCGGGAGCCGGTCAGCGGCTGGATCGCGCTGATCCTCTACCTGCTGCTCTCGCCGGCGATGTTCGCCTACCTGCAGGTCTCGCTCAACAACGTCTGGGAGCAGGAGGCCGAACCGCTGGAGGGCCACGCCGCTCCGCCCCCGCCCGGCGACACGATGCCGCCCCGCCTCTAGCTGTCCCTCAGGCGAAAAAGCGCTCGACGTCGCGAGCTTCGGCGCCGAGCGCTTTCATCGTCTTCTTCGACACCTTGGCGAGCGGCTCGATCGTCACCTTGCCGCCACTGAGGCGCCAAATGGCGACGGCCTCCCCACCGACGAGCGCGAAGGGCTTGAAGATCCCGTTGATCGTCACCAGCAGCTTGTGCGGGCCGACCACTTCGTCGCGGGAGGTCCAGCCGAGCAGCACCGGCTCGAAGGAGCCCAGCAGCCGCGGCGGCGGCAGCGGCGCGGCGGCGGGCCGTTTCGCGAGGTCGAGCAACCCGTCCTCGCGCTCCTCGAGCTCGGAGGCGATCGCCGTCAACCCGGCCCTCGAGTCCCGCAGCGGCAGCCCCGCCCAGCGGGCGAGGTCACGATCGTTCGCCGGGCCGTGCCCGGCCAGGTAGCGACGGGCGAGCTCGGCGAGCGCCTTCTCCCGGTCGCCTGGCTTCCGCTTCCCGAGCCAGTCGTCGATGAGGACGTAGGCGTGCTCCTTGCCGATCATCGGCCCGCGCACCAAAATCCCCCGGACGGCGGCGAGGAACATCAAGTGGATGAACGCCTGGCCGGCGATCCGGGCGCCGGCCTCTTCGAGTCCTGCCCGCAGGTCTTTCCCGCCCAGGGGCCCCTCGTCCCCCAGCGTCTTCTCGATCGTCTTCAGCGCCCGCTCGACTTCCTTTTCCTCGACCCCCTCCTGTTGCAGCCGCCGCCTGGCCGAGGTCAGCAGCGGCGGCGTCGTCAGCGCGTGCAGCATGGGGTAGTCCTCGCTGCGCACGAGGTGGAGGGTGCCCCGGTTCAACCAGGTGACCAGCAGCGAACGGTCCTCGGTCAGCGCCCGGTCGACGTCGGCTGCGCTCAGACCGGTGGTGCGGGCCCGCACGGCCAGCCGCGCCCCGCGGGGGTCCTGCCCCTGCACCGCGAGCAGCCGCTCGGCGACCGCCTCCGGTGAGCGGAGCGGCTCCCCTGAGAGCGCTTGGGCGGTGAGTCGCTGGACCAGCGGGCGGTCTATTTGACCGCTTCGAGATCGACTACGAAGATCAGCGTTTCGTTCGGCCCGATCACCGGCGGAGAGCCGGCGGGTCCGTAGGCGAGATTCGGTGGGATGACCAGTTCGCGGCGGCCTCCGACCTTCATCCCCTGGATCCCCTGATCCCAGCCGGGGATGACTTCGCCGGCGCCGAGGTTGAAGGTGAACGGTTCGCTTCGGCTCCAGGAGGAGTCGAACTCTTCCTTGCTGTCGTAGCCGACGCCGACGTACTGGACCGTCACTTCGTCCCCCGCTTTCGCGGCGGCGCCGGTTCCGATTTCGACGTCGTTCTCGACCAGTTTCTTCGGCGGCGCGCCATCAGGCACGGTCACCTGGGGTTTGGTCTTCTCCTGCGAGGGTTTGGCCGGCTTAGCCGGCGCCGTTTCCTCGCCGGCGCCCGCGGTGGTGGACGAGTCGTCGTCCCCGCAGCCGGCGAAAGCCAGCGCAAGACAGGCCGCAATGGTCAAGAGCGCTCCCCGCATCGGAGGGCATCCTAACCGGAAATCAGCGCCATCGCTTCGGCAGCGCCTCGACCTCGGCGGCGGCGATCTTCAGGATCACGCCCCGCTCGTAGATCTCACCGACCTCGGGCGCGTCGACGAAGCGGCGGCCGCCGGGACCCCAGCTGGTCTCGAAGACGATGCCGTCGAAGATGTGCGCCTCCGGCGCCGACAGCACCTTGACCACCCGCCCGATCTTCTCTCCGTCGCTGGAGAAGACCGGAATTCCGTTTTTCGCCACCAGGTAGGAGACGGGGTGGCCGAGATCCTCCATCTCGGCGAGCCTAGCGAAGGCGGCTCCCGTTCTAGACTGGCCGCGGGAGAGCAACCGCAACCGGGAGGACACATGAGCCTGAACCTCGCTTCGATCGTCACCGAGAGCGCCGCCAGGGGACCGGCCGCGGTCGCCGTCCGGCTCGGCCCGCTCGAGCTGACCTATGCCGATCTCGACGACCGCAGCGCCAGGCTGGCGACGCTGCTGCGCGAGAAGGGCCTGCAGCAGGGCGATCGCGTCGGAGTGATGCTGCCGAACGTCCTCGAGTTCCCGGCCTCCTACTACGGCGTCCTCCGCGCCGGCGGCGTCGTGGTGCCGATGAACGTGTTGCTGAAGCGGCGCGAGATCGCCTTCTATCTCGAAGACTCCGGCGCCAAGCTGCTGCTCGCCTGGCATGGCTTCGGCGAGGAGGCGCGCGGCGGGGCCGAGGACGCCGGCGTCGAGCTGATCGAGGTCGAGCCCGAATCCTTCGCCGAGCTGCTGGGCGACCAGGAGCCGACCATGGATCTAGCCGAGACCGACGAAGGGGACACGGCGGTGATCCTCTACACCTCGGGCACCACCGGCAAGCCGAAGGGCGCCGAGCTCACCCACTTCAACCTCTCCCGCAACGCCGAGATCGTCGCCGAGACGACCAGCGGAGTCCGCGAGGGCGACATCGTCCTCGGCTCGCTGCCGCTCTTCCACTCCTTCGGGCAGACGGTCAGCATGAACGCCTCGCTGCGGGTCGGCGCCACCCTGACGCTGCTGCCGAAATTCGATCCCGGCGAGGCTCTGGAGCTCATGGAGCGCGACGGCGTCACCCACTTCTACGGGGTGCCGACGATGTACGGAGCGCTCCTCCACCACCCCGAGCGAGAGAACCGCGACACCTCCTCGCTGCGGCTCTGCATCACCGGCGGTGCCGCGATGCCGGTCGAGGTGCTGCGCGGCTTCGAGGAAGCCTTCGGCTGCGAAGTGCTCGAGGGCTACGGCCTCTCAGAGACCTCGCCGGTGGCGAGCACCAACCACCCCGGACGCCCGCGCAAGCCCGGCTCGATCGGCACGCCGCTGAAAGAGGTCGAGATGAAGGTCGTCGACGAGAACGACCAGGAGGTGGCGCAGGGCGAGGTCGGCGAGATCGTGATCCGCGGCCACAACATCATGAAGGGCTACTGGCAGCGCCCCGACGCCACCGCGGAGGCGATGCGCGGTGGCTGGTTCCACAGCGGCGACATGGCGCGAACCGACGAGGACGGCTACTTCTACATCGTCGACCGCAAGAAAGACCTGATCATTCGCGGCGGCTACAACGTCTTCCCGCGCGAAGTCGAGGAGGTGCTCTACGAGCACCCGAAGATCCGCGAAGCCGCCGTGCTCGGCCTCCCCCACCGGGAGCTCGGCGAGGAGGTCGGCGCCGCCATCGTCCTCCACGACGGCGAGGAGCTGAGCCCCCAGGAGGTCAGCGAATTCGTCAAGGAGCGACTTGCCGCCTACAAGTACCCGCGCGCGGTCTGGTTCCTTCCCGAGCTTCCGAAGGGACCCACCGGCAAGATCCTCAAGCGCGAGATCGAACTCCCAAAAGAAGGAGCAGGATGAGCCTGGACCAGAGCAAGGTAGGGAAGGTGGTCGCCGAGCAGATGGAGGCGATCGAAGGCGACTATGGCGACGACTGTGAAATCGGCGACGTCTGCACGATCGTGGAGGTCGTGGGGCCCCATGGCTCACACGTCCGTGTGCGCAGTAGCGACATGCGGCCACACGCCGGCCTGGGCCTGATCCGGATGGCCGAGCAGGCGATGCTCGGCAACCTCGGCGGCCCCGAGTAAGTGTGATCGAGATCACTCATCCGACCCTGGCTGGGCAGCCAGGATCGCGCTAGGCTGCGAGTTCGGGAATGCAACACCAAAAGGAGAAGAGATGAGCGTCGCCTCTCAGAGCTTGATGGACAACATCACCTATGAGGATCTCTATAACCGCTGGGAGCACGGCAACTGGAGCGCGATGGACATCGACTTCTCCCAGGACCGCAAAGGCTGGGACGCTCTCAACGACGTCCAGCGTCGCTCGGCGATGTGGATCTACTCGATGTTCTTCTACGGCGAGGACCGTGTCGCCGACACGCTTGCCCCCTACATCACCGCCGCGCCGACCGAGGAGCAGGCCTACTTCCTCGCCACCCAGCAGGTCGACGAGGTTCGCCACTCCGTCTTCTTCCATCGCTTCTTCAAGGAGGTCATCGGGGTCGGTGGCGACTCGCTGCAGGCGACGCTCTCCTCCACCCTGCCGCAGCTCAACTGGGGCTATCGCGGCGTCTTCGACCGCCTTGACCTGATGGCGGAGGAACTCCGTAAGGACCGCTCGGTCGCCAAGTACGCCCAGGCGATCACCCTCTACCACCTGATCGTCGAGGGCAGCCTCGCGCAGCCAGGCCAGCACTTCATCGAGGACTTCTTCGCCGCCAAAGAGACGATGCCGGGATTCAGCGCAGGGATGGAGAACGTCTCCCAGGACGAGCAGCGGCACATCGGCTTCGGCGTCAAAGTGCTCTCCGAGCTGCTGGGCGAGGGCCGTCCCGGCTACGAGGAGAACAGGGCGGCTGTGATCGAGCTGCTGCGCGAGGTCCTTCCCTACGGAGTCGCGGTGTTCACGCCGCCGAACATGGATCGCGCATACACCGAGTGCTACGGCTTCAGCCTCGAGGACATCTACGCCTTCGGGTTGAAACTGATTCGCCAGCGCTGGCGCACGATCGGCTACCCCACCGAGGAGATGCCTCCCGGAGTCTTCCCCTTCGATCCGGAGATGGACGAGAAACAGATCGCCGAGCAGCAGGTGAAGCTGATGCTGGCCGGCATCCTCGGCCAGCCGAACTCGAGCCCCGAGGCCTCCGAGGAGCTGCAGCGCCTCTACTTCAACGTGATCTCCCGCGTGGTCGACCCCAAAGCCGCCAACGGCTCGCGGCTGGTCTACCAGTGGCGGTTCAGCGACGCCGACCCCTGGCATCTGGTGATCGACAACGGCTCGACCCACGCCGAGCCCGGCGAGGCGCCTGACCCGACCCTCGTCCTGGAGACCACCTGGGCCGACTGGATCTCGGCTGGGAAACCCGATGGCGACCCGCTGAAGCTGATGCTCCGCCGACGCCTGCGGCCCCGAGGCTCACTCCGCGAGCTGGCGCGGATGCGCAAGGTCTTCCCTGGTTGAGAGTTAAGAGAGAGGCGGGCGCTTGTCGGCCCAGGGGCGCTCGGCCTCGATCTGAGCGGCGAGGGAGAGCAACGTCCCCTCCGCCCCATGGCGCCCGATGATCTGCACGGCAAGTGGCATGCCGTCTGAGGCAAAGCCCATCGGCACCGACATCGCCGGGTTGCCGAGGTGGTTCCAGGGAATGCAGAAGGGATAGAAGCGGCTCATCCCGAGCACGGTGCGAAGCGCCCCTTGACCCTCCCAACGGCGCACCGGCAACGCCGTGTCGCCCATTACCGGGGTCATCAAAACGTCGTGGGAATCGAAGATCGCGTTGACGCGGGCGAGATCCGCCTCGCGGCCGCGCATCGCCCGGTCGAAGACGCTCTTCGGCAGCAGCCCACCGAGCCGGCCGAAGCCGCGGGTGCGCCTTTCGAGTCGCTCCGGGTTGGGAACCCGTCCGACGTCCTGAGCCACTCCATAGAGGAAGCGAGGGGTGATGTTGTTGCCGATCCCACCCCAGGCGGGGTCCCGCTGGACGACCTCGTGGCCGAGGCCGCGAAGCAGCTCGGCGCCATCGGCCACCGCACCCTTGACGTTGTCGGAGACCATCGCCGGCGCGGCAGCCCTGGGGGCCAGCGTCGAGTAGGCGACACGCAGCTTGCCGGGTGCGGTCTTCGCGGACTCGACGAAGGGGCGGTCGGGCGGCGGCGGGGCTTCGGGCTCCTCTGAATCCCCGGAAGTCACATCTAGCCAGAGCGCCGTATCGAGCACGGTGCGGCTGAGACAACCGAAGACCGCCAAGCCATTCCAACCTTCACTCTCAGGAGCGAGCGAGATCCGCCCTCGCGTCGGCTTGAGGCCGAAGAGGCCGCATGAGGAAGCCGGGATCCGAATCGATCCGCCGCCGTCGCCGGCGGAGGCGACGGGGACCAAGCCGGCCGCCACCGCTGCCGCCGAGCCACCGCTCGAGCCGCCGGGGGTGCGTTGAAGGTTCCAGGGATTGCGCGTCACACCGTAGGTGGCCGACTCCGTGAATCCGCAGATCTTCAGCTCCGGCGCGAGCGTGATGCCGATGATGATCGCCCCCGCCTCGCGCAGTCGCCGCACCATCTCGCCATCGGCGGCCGCCGGCTCCGTAAAGGCATCGGTGCCGTGGGTGGTCACCTCGCCGGCGATGTCGACTTCTTCCTTGATCGCGATCGGGACGCCCAGCAGGGGCCGCTCGTCGCCACCCTTCAGCCGCGCCTCGGCCTGCTCCGCTTCGAGCATCGCTTTCTCACGGAAGACCTTGCGAAAGGAATTCAGATCGGGATCGAGCCGCTCGATCCTCTCCAGGCAGAGCCGCACCAGCTCAGTAGGGGAAACCTCCCCGGCTCGCACCATCTCCGCCTGCCTCGCCGCACCGACGAAGGCGGTTGCGTCATCAACGCGAGTCTGGGTCTCCTCGGCCACGAAGCGCATCCTATGCGCCTTTCGTTCTGCCTCCAAGCTTTGGCTGGGTGGCTACTCCTCGGCGAGGACGATCACGCGATCCCCCTCGGCGCAGGCCATCGTCTCCGACTTGGCCGGGTTTATCCAAACCCCGAACCCGGCATCCGGATCGTCGGCATCAGCCCCCTGGCGATAGCCGATCGCACACTCCCCGCGGCGCCGGGCGGCCTCGACCACAGTCGCGTAGCTCGCTTCTCGCCCCGCCAGCACGTAGTCACTCGCGGGCCGCAGGTAGATCTCGCTGCCACGCGCCGAGAACAGCTCCTTGAAGACCTCGGCCAGCTCACGGTTCTCCGAGATCTGGGTCAGCATCAGGCTGATGATCTTGTCGCTGACGATGACGTCGTCAACGCGCGTCACCTCGGCCAGCTGCCGGTTGCGCTCGTCGAGCATCTCGCTGACGATCGAGAATTCCGCGCCACGGCGCTCGGCGATGTCTCGCAGTTGAAGGAGAGTGACCAGCGTGCGCGCGTCGGCGCGCTGGGGGTCGAGCCGGGCGGTGGCGAGGACGATCACGTGATCGAAGCGCTCCAGCTCGATCGACTCGAGGGTCTCGCGATCGGTCGCGCTCCCCTCGCGGAATTCCACCTCGGTATTGGAGACTTCAGCGCGCTGCTCCTCGATGCACTCCCTTGCCTCCGTCTCGTCGGCGACGAGAAGCAGGCGCGAGCCCGGCAGGAGGAATTCGTCGAACTCGCGGATCACCGCGACAGCGCCTATGTTCCAGCCCAGGACGAGAATGCTCTCGGGTTCCTGGGAGGAGGGCGCCACGGAGGCGATCGCGTCAGATTCGATCTCCCCTTGACGAGGAGGCGCGGCAGCCAGGCGGGCATCGTCGGCCGCGATCGCGATGAGCCTCTCCCCCTTCTCGATCTTTCGCTCTGAGGGCGGATTGAGCAGCACCTTCCCAGAGGTATCGATAACCCCGATGGCCGAGCAGTCCTCGTAGGCGAACAGCACTTCGCCGAAGTTGTGTCCGGCAAGGCCCGGGTCCTCGCGGAAGTAGATCTCGTCGCCCTCGAAGTCGAGCAGGTCGATGAAGGCGACAGAGGCGCCTGACTGCCGCGCCGCGTGGACGACGAGCTTGGCGATCATCTCCTGCTTGTCGATCAGGACCGCCTCGTCCCCGCTGACCAAGCCGGCCGCTCGGAGGTTCGCGGGGTTCTGGATCTCGGCAACGATGTGGTAATCGCGGTCGCGGTGGTCCTTCCCTTTGGTCAGGGCGAGGACGATCTTGATCACCTGGGCGTCCGGTTCCTCGTCTTCCTCCGGGGAGAGGACGACAATCGACCGCGCCTTCTCGGGTCGCACCAGCCCCAGGTGGCCGAGGTCGATCGGAGAGCCGCTGCGGGTCACCACCCGGGTGCGCTTGGGCTTCACTTTCTCGCGGATCAGGTCGTCCATCTCGACCTTGTCGTGTTCGGCGAGGACCACCGCGGAAGGCTTCTTCTGGCTCTCGTTGGCGATGTCGAGCTCGGCGAGGACCGTGAAGATCGTGTCCGACCAGCCAAGGATCAGGGTGTGGTTCTCCTCCAGCACCGCAGAGCGGCCCTTGCGCAGCTCTTCGATCCGGGAATCCAGGCCGGTGGCGATCACACCGATCAGGGCGCTGACGACGAACAGGCCACCCAGCGTGACCAGCAGCATCACCACGAGGAACGGCCAGTTCCCGTCATCGCCGGCGATCGTCCCGGGGTCGAGGGCGTGCAGGAGGCTCTTGAACGACTGGCCCACCACGCCCGGCGAGTCGTCGTCGGTATCCGGAGCGAGGTCGGCGACCAGGACGACCGCGGTGAAGAAGGCGATCAGCGCAACCGTTGCCATCGCCAGCCAGCCGACGAGCGCCGGCGTGCCCCGGGCCATCGTGTTGTCGAAGGCGTAGCGAAGCCTCTGCATCAGGCTGGGCCTGTCCCCAACCGGACGCGCCGAGCCCTTACCGGCCGCAGAGCCCTTCGCACTCTTCATCTCCGGCACCACCCGGCGCCCCACCCTCCGACTCACCCCGCCAGCATATGCGGACTAAGCGAGCGACCGAGGTCGTCCGAAGCGTGCCTGGAAGACCTACGCTTTAGAAGGCTCGGGCTCGGGTGCCGGCTGCCTGGTCTCAAAGCTGAGGTTGGGCAGCAGCCGGTCCAGCCATGCGGGCATCCACCAGTTCCAGTTGCCCATCAGCTTCATCGCCGCCGGGACCAGGATCAGCCGCACCAGCGTCGCGTCGAGGGCGATCGCCACAGCAGCACCCAGGCCGAGCTCTTTGATCGACGGCACGCCGGTGAGCACGAAGACGGCGAAGACAGAGCTCATGATCAGCGCCGCCGAGGAGATCGTGCGAGCACTGGAGGCAAGTCCCTCGGCGACCGCGCGCTCGTTGTCGCCGTGCTCGAGATAGCGCTCGCGGATGCGAGACATGAGGAAGACCTCGTAGTCCATCGAGAGGCCGAAGACGATGGCGAAGATCAGCGGCACGTTGATCGTGTCCAGCGCGCCGAGGCTTTCGAAGCCGAGGAGGCTGTCCAGCCACCCCCACTGGAAGATCGCGACGAGCACTCCAAACGCCGCGCCGATCGAGAGCAGGTTCATCAGCACCGCCTTCAGCGGCAGCAGTAAGGAGCGCAGCATCACCATCAAGACGAGGAAGCTGAGCGCGAGGACGAAGCCGATGATCTTCCAGAGCGAGCCGGAGATCTGAGTACGGACGTCGTCGGTGCGGGCGGTCTCGCCACCGATGTCCACGGTGGCGATTGCCGTCAGGCTCGTGGCCGGGACGAAGGACTCCCGCAGCCGGTCGACCAGGTTCTGTGCGGCGGTCGAGTCGCTGGAAGCGGTCGACGTGGCCTCGATCAGCGCCGCGCTCTCCGCGTAGCTGGGCGGGGCAACGCCGCTTATGCCAGGCTCGTCGCCCAGTTCAGCGGCGAACTTCGTGACGGCGGCACGATCAACTGCCTCAGGGAAGGAAACAAGCACCTGAATTGGGTCGGCGCCCCCGCCAAGCTGATCGGCGACCAGTTCGTTCCCGACCCGGACATCGCTCTCCTTGGGGAACTGTTCGATCGCATTGGTCCCAGTCTCCATCGAGAGAAGCGGGGATGCCAGAAAGAGCAAGATCCCCGCGGCGCCAGTGACAGCCAGCCACGGACGAGCCATGACCCGCCGCGCCCAGCGATCCCAGAAGCCGGGGCCATCGGAGACGGCGGCTTCGCCCTGCGCAGGCTCGACTGGGCGGGGACGGCGGAAGACGGTGTATTTGACGAAGCGAAGGGCCCGAGCCACGAAGCCGCCCGGCATGACCCGGTCGCCGAGCATTGCGATCAGGGCCGGCAAGAGCGTCGTCGCCGTGAGGATCGAGACGGCGACAACCGTCATCGCGCCCAGCGCCATCGAGCGCAGCGCTTGGTTGTCAACCATCCAGAGCCCGGCCAGCGAGACGATCACGGCGATGCCGGAGAAGGCGACGGCGAGCCCTGATGTCGCCAGTGCCTCAGACCGCGCTGCGTCGCAGTCGCGACCGTCGTTGCGCTCCTCCCGGTAGCGGGCAAGGATGAAGAGGGAGTAGTCGACCGCCACGCCGATCCCGATCATCGACGCCATGTTGGTGACGAAGACCGAGGTCGTCATCTGCATCGAGATGAAATAGATCAGCGCTCCGGTGACGATCACGCTGACGAAGCCCAGGGTCAGCGGCAGGGCCGCCGCCGCAAAAGAGCCGAAGACGACGAGAAGGATCAGGGCGACGATCGGGAAGCCACTGGCCTCGGCCTTGGCGAGGTCTTCCTTGGAGAGCTCCTGCATCCCCGCCCAAACCGTGGCCTGCCCCGCCAGGTAGGGAGTTACACCACCCTCGGCAGTGCCGGGGTCTAGGCCTTCGCGCAGATCGACCGCCGGATCGATCAACTCGTCGGAGGAGACCTTGCTGCTCAGGGACAGAAGAGCGCTGTCGCCCCGCTGAAGCTGCAGCTCACCCCGGCGCGCCACCGCGGGAGACATGGCAATGCCCTCTACCTTGGCGACCTCGACACGAACCCGGCGTAGCGCCTCGACACGCTCGGCGTCACTTGCGTTTGGAGTGGCCCGCAAGAGCACCGCGATCCCGTTGGCCTCGCCGGCGAACTCCCCCTGAAGAGAGTCGGCCACCGCTTTCGACTGACTACCGGGAACATCGAAGCCGCCACCCGTCAGGTGCTCGGTCTGCTTTGCGGCGAGCGGCAACGCAGCGATTACGATCAGGAGCCAGACGGCGACGACGAAGCGGCGCTTTCGCGCCAGAAACCCCGCCAGTCGGATCATCGTGTCATGCATTGGCTGGTCAGCCAGACTTATGGACGAACAAAGGTTCGTCTGTGATGGCGATCACACTTCGCTTGGAGGAGCGCTACTCGTTAATCAAGAGGTAACGAGCCGAGGCCGCGCCGGCGGCGAGAGCGCCGCTGTTGTCCTTCTTGGGGTCCGAGAGGGCCTGCAACGCAAAGCCGTCAGCGGTTGCAAAGAGGTAGGAGACGATCGACTCGGCGTCGTAGCGCAGGCTCAACACGCCCTCCTGCTCCTTCGCCCGAAGCACGTCGGCGACGTGTGAGCGGGTGCGCTCGAAGAGCTG
>DATEOT010000087.1:0-6776 GCA_035273795.1 Solirubrobacterales bacterium
TCAGTCGCCCGTCCATCAGAACTCGTCGTCCGTCAGGGCCTTGAAGTGGACCGCCGGCATCGCGGGCAGGACGAGGTCGCCGGCGCGGAGGTGGAGCAGCCCGCCCGCGACCAGCTCGCGGACCGCCCGCTGGATGCGGTCGTGGTCCTCGTAATCGGTAGAGGCGATCGTCAGGTAGCGGGTGAGCTCGTCGATCGTCCTGATCTCGGGGACGAGGGCGAGGACCTCGCGGAGGACCATCTGCTGGTCCCGTCGATCTTCCTCGCCGGTCGTCAAGAGGGCGGATTCGCCCTTAGGGTGGTCGTGCATGGGAGCTTTGCCTCCTGTGCCACGCCCCCGGCTGTTCGAGCAGCGCGGGGGCACTTTGTTCGTTGTCGGCGGCGAACGTAGGTGGACGGGAGCACCCGCTCAAGGGCCGGGCCGAACCTCTACCCGCACCTCACATTGCCCCAGGCGTTGCCCCAGCGGCGTTTTCGGCCTCCCCGACGAATCCTCAGAAGTCCGCAACCCCGCTTCCCAAGCGACATCGCGCGAACGCGCCTGACAGGATTCGAACCTGTGACCTTCGGTTTCGTAGACCGACGCTCTATCCAACTGAGCTACAGGCGCGGGAAGTCGGGGGTGGCGCCCCGAGGGGTCGATTCTAGGGGCTTTGGGGCGGGGGGGGCTAGGCCGTCTGGTCTTTGAGCCGGACGTGCCAGCGGACGTTGGCGGCGGCGACGAGGATGCCCTCGCTGTCGGTGAGCTCGATGTCGCAGGGGAATTCGACTTTGCCCTCGGCGTCGAGGGTGGCAAGGGCCTGGTCGGCGGGGATGCCGAGGCGGGCCTTGGCGGTGATCACGCCCTTGGCGATCTTCTCGTAGGAGATCTCGGCACTGCGGGCGAGCGGGGTGAGGTCCCCCATGCGCTCCGCGAAGGCGCCGACGAAGGCCGCGCCCGAGGCCGTCTCCGCCGCGGTGAAGAGGGCGCCGGCATGCTGGGAGCCGACGTGGTTCAGCAGCTCGGGCCGCTCGGGAAGAAGGACGGTCGCCTCGCCCGCCGTGACCTCGGTGATCTCCAGGTTGAGGTGCCCGGCGAAGGGCACCGCCTGCGTCATCCCCTTGGCGATCAGGTCGAAGTCGGTCACCGGCTCACCCTATCGCCGACACCGAAACCGCGAAAGCCGTCGCATATCGACAGTTTTCGCGGTCTCGCGCTCAGCGGCCGTGGAACTCGGCGTGGCCGGGGCCGCCCTTCTCGAGGAAGGTGCGGACGGCGTTCTGCAGGTCCTCGGTGGCGAAGAGGTCGGCGGCGACGGTCCGCACCGCGTCGTCCGCGGCCGGGATCCCGCCTTCGCGGAAGCGGCGGAGGATGTGCTTGGTCATCGCGTGCGCTTTGGTCGGCCCCGCCGCCAGCTCCTCGGCCAGCTTGCGCGACGCCGCCTCGAAGTCCTGGTCCTCGAAGAGGAGGTTGACCACGCCCCAGCGCTCCATCTCCTCGGCGCCGAAGACACCGCCCGACATGACGAAGTGGCGGGCCCGGCCGCTGCCGGCGCGCTCGGCCAGCCGCTGGGTCCCGCCCATCGACGGCGTCAGCCCCACCACTTTCTCGACCAGCCCGAACCTCGCCTTCGGCGAGGCGACGATCAGGTCGCAGGCGAGCGCCAGCTCGAGCGCCGCGGTCAGGGTCAGCGCGTGGGCGGCGAAGACGACCGGCGCCGGCAGCAGTTCGACCTGGTCGATCATCCCCAGCAGGTCGGTCCACAGCTCGCTCCCCTCCTGCGGCGTCAGCCCGGCGAAGACGTTGACGTCGACCCCGCCGGAGACGGCGCGCCCCTCGGCGCGGATCAGCAGGGCCCGCGGCGGCTCGGCGCTGACCTCGGCGATCGCCGAGCGCAGGTCGTCGATCATCCGCTGGTCGAAGAGGTTCAGCGGCGGGCTGTCGAGGGTGATCACGGCGAGGCCGCTCCCCTCGCGCTCCAGTCTCGCCGCGGCGCTCATAGCTCCGGAACCCTATGGACCTCGAACAGGTTCGTGCCGAGTTCCTGGCCGTCGAGCCCGGCGGTGATCGCGACCAGCTCGCCGGGGGCGGCGATCCCGTGCTTGGCGGCGAGCCCGGCGCAGTGGCCGAGCAGGCCGCGCAGCTCGCTCCCGAAGTCGCTCTGCACGGCGGTGACGCCGAAGAGCAGGCTGAGGCGGCGCACCGTCTCTCTGTAAGGGGAGACCGCGAGCACCGGCACGTCGGGCCGGTGGGCGGAGACGAGCCGGGCCGTGCGGCCGGTGTTGGTCGGCACCACCAGCGCCTTGAGGCCGAGCCGGTAGACGGCGCCGACGGCGCTCTGGGCGACCGAGTCAGCGACCTCCTGGGTCGCCTGATTGGTACGGGTGAAGAGCCACTCGGCGTAGGGCAGGTCGGGCTCGGTGGCGCGGGCGATCCGGTCCATCACTTCCACCGCCTCGACCGGGTGCCGGCCGACCGCGGTCTCCTCGGAGAGCATCACCGCGTCGGTGCCGTCGTAGACCGCGTTGGCGACGTCGGTCACCTCGGCCCGGGTCGGGCGCCGCTCGTTCACCATCGAGGCGAGCATCTGGGTCGCCGTGATCGCCGGTTTCGAGGCTTTGCCGGCAGCGCGGATCAGCCGCTTCTGCTCGATCGGCAGCCGCTCGAGGGGCACTTCGATCCCGAGGTCGCCGCGGGCGACCATGATCCCGCCGTTGGCGACGCGGACGATCTCCTCGACGTTCTCCGCCGCCTGCTGGCGCTCGATCTTGGCGATCACCGGGATCCGGGATCCGAGTGCTTTCAGCCGCGCCGACACCGGCTCCAGGTCGGCGGCGGTCGAGACGAAGGAGACCGCCAGCAGGTCGACGCCGTTCTCGACCGCGAACTCGACCCAGTCGAGGTCGACGCCGGTGGCCGCCGGCAGGTCGACGCCGCCGGGGATGTTCATCCCCTTGTGGGAGGAGAGGGTGCCGCCGACCTCGACCTCGGCGCCGACGCCCTCGTTCTCCTTGTCGCCGACCCGCAGCCGGATCGCGCCGTCGGCGAGGTAGACGAGCTGGTCCTCCTCGAGGTCGCCCACCCCCGACCAGGAGACCGGGATCGTGTCGCTGTCCCCCTCGATCTCCTCCGGGGTCAGGGTCACGTGCGTCCCCGTCTTCAGTTCGGCGAAGTCGTTGTGCAGCGAGCCGATCCGCAGCTTCGGCCCCGGCAGGTCGCCGAGGATCGCCACCTCGCGCCCGACCCGCTCAGCTGCCTCGCGGACGGCCGCGATCGTCTCCGCCTGCCGCTCGGGGCCGGAGTGGGAGAAGTTGAGCCGGAAGACGTCGGCCCCGGCCGCGACCAGCCGCTCCAGCACCTGCGGCTGCCAGCTCGCCGGTCCGACGGTGGCGATGATCTTGGTGCGGCGCCCGACGTGGGCGCCGGGGCTGGGCTCGGCCTTCGCGTTCATCCCTGCGGAGGGTAGACGGAGCCGTCCCGCTCGGCCTTCAGTACCTACAATCGTCCCTGGCGCCGCGCGCGCACGTGGAGAGGTGGCCGAGTGGCTGAAGGCACTCGCCTGCTAAGCGAGTAGGGGGCGCAAGCTCTCTCGAGGGTTCGAATCCCTCCCTCTCCGTTCGGGGTCGGGTCGGTCCGGAAACAGAGCCTGGGGGAGAAATGACTGAACGCGACCGAGCCATCCGCACCGACGGGATCTACATCCGCCGACTCGAGGATTCCTGGTCGGTGATCCGCTTCTGCGAGATGGGGCTCGCACTCACCGGGAAGGCCGTCAACGTCGATCGGCGCACCGCCGAGGTTGCGGAGGTCACTCGGACGATCGCGGGGTGGCTCGTCCCGGGCGGCGCCGGCGCGGAGGAAGGATCCTTCGAACTCGACGGCGAGCGGATCCTCCTTGCGGCGGGCGGGCGGCGCTTCGAGGGGACGGTGCGAGAAGAGGGAAGCGCTCTGCTCCTCCGCTGGGAAGGGAGTCGACGCTGGTACGGCGCGACCGATCGCGACGAGGGCAGCTGGCATTTCTCCGCGCTGGTCGAGGACGACCCACCCCCCGCATCCCAGCCTTCCCCGGGGCCGGCACCCGCGTCGCCCGCTCCCGACACCGTCACGGCTGACGCTGCCGAGGCTGACGCTGCCTGCGCGGCCGGCATCTCACTCGCTGGCGAAGGGAAGCCCCTCGAGGCCGAGGCGGCGTTCCGCAGGGCAGACGAGCTCGGAAGCGCCGACGGCGCGCTCCGGCTCGGCCTCCTACTAGAGGCGCGCGGGGCGCTTGCCCCCGCTGTCGGCGCCTACGACCGTGCGGACGAACGCGGTTCCGCCCTCGGCGCCTACCACTACGGGATGAACGTGGAAAGGACGGGCGGCGACAAGCTGGAGAGCATCCGTGCCCTGGTTCGAGCCGAGCAACGCGGCTACCGGCAGGCGACGGCGATCCTCGACCAGATGGTCGCCCCGCTTCCAGGGGAGCATCCGCTCAGCCTGGAGAGCCGACGGGCACAAGTGCGCGAAATGTAGGCGGTAGACCGACTCAGCTCTCGGGGCCGAGCCGCCTCAGCCGCAGGAGATCCTCCTCGGCCGCGACGACCTTCCACTCCTCGCCGGGCCGGTCTCCGTCAGGGCGCAGCACCAGCTCGTCGCCCTCCAGCGACCAGCTGCCGCCCGCCCCCTGCGGCGCGTCGACCGGGCCGGGGAAGGCTTCGAGGAAGCTGCCGTCGGGGCGCAGCTCGATCTGCCGCCGCCCGCGCGCCGGCGGCAGATCGAAGCTCGACGGCCGGAAGACCATCTCCTCGCCGTCGTCCTCCTCGTGAGAGTGGACCCAACGCTGGTGCAGGTGATTGCCGGCGGACCCCACCCACAGAGGATCTCAGAGCCCGGCCAGTTTCCTCCGCGGCCCCGCCAGCGTCGCGTTCATCCGCGCCACCTGGCCCTCGGTGAACATGTACATCGTGTCGTCGTCGACGTAGTCCATGTAGTTCATGAACATGTCGCCGTTGGGGCCGTTGTTGCAGGTGATGCGGGGGAATTTCGGCTTCCCCATGTTCGCCTGGCGCGCGGGCGGCGTGTCGGCGACGAAGTCGTTGCCCGAGCAGTCGTTGCGGTCCCCCCAGATGTGGCGGAGGCCCAGGTAGTGGCCGATCTCGTGGGTCGCGGTGCGGCCTTTGTTGAAGGGCGCTTTCACCGCGCCTTTGGTCCCGAAGGCGGTGTAGAGGATGACGACGCCGTCGGTTTTCGCGGGCCCGCCGGGGAACTGGGCGTAGCCGAGCAGTCCCTGCCCGAGATTGCAGACCCAGACGTTGAGGTAGCGGTCGGTGGGCCAGGGGTCGACGCCGCCGCTTTTCTTCGACTTGACCTCGTCGTTGGCGCCGAACGAAGTCACCGAGGTCGCGGTCCGCGTGATGCCCGTCGTTTTCTTGCCTTTCGGGTCTTTGGTGGCGAGGGCGAATTCGATGTTCGCGTCGGCGACCAGGCTTTTCCAGGCGCTCGGCACTTTGCTCTTGTCCGAGTTCTTCGCCCGGAAGTCCTTGTTGAGGACGGCGATCTGGCTTTTCACCTGTGCGTCGGAGACGTTCTCGCGTTCGGTGGCATGGACCACGTGCACGACGACCGGGATCTTGATGAGTTTCCGCGCCACCCTCATCGCCTCGCCGGTCTCGATCGTCTGCCGAGTCTCTTCCTCGACCTCGAGGCGCCGTGCCCGGTATTCCGGTTTCGTCTCCACCAGCAGCTCGTGCACCACCATCTGCGCGCAGGTGCGCTGTTTCGGACCCTCTTCCGCCGCCATCTCCCAGTCCTCTCCTTGAGTATTTCTTATTACTTCAATAAAACTCGGCGCGATCCTAAAGGCTGAGGCGCCGCCGTCAATACCGGTTTTTCGGTGAGCGCAGGGATAAGCTGGCGCCGTGCCCGCCCCTCCCCAGTCGCACGAGCGCTACGAGCGGCTCTTCGCCGAGGTCGAGGCGCCGTTCGCCTTCGTCGACCTCGAGGCGATGTGGGCGAACGCGGAGGAGATGCTGGGGCGCGCGGGCGGCAAGCCGATCCGGGTCGCCTCGAAGTCGATCCGCTGCCGGGCGCTGCTGGAGGCGATCCTGGCGCGGGACCCGCGCTTCCAGGGGCTGATGACCTTCACCTTGCCGGAGACGCTGTGGCTCGCCGAGCAGGGATTCGAGAACCTGCTGCTCGCCTACCCCACCGCCGACGCCGGCGCCCTGGAAGAACTGGCGCTGCGCTCGGCGGCTGACCCGGAGGGGGCGCCGATCGTGATGGTCGACTGCGTCGAGCACCTGGAGACGATCGAGTCGGTGCTGGGGACGGGGGCCCAACCGCTGCGCGTCTGCATCGACGTCGACGCCAGCTGGTGGTGGCTCGGGGGGCGGGTCAAGGTCGGGCCGAAGCGCTCGCCGATCCACACCCCCGAGCAGGCGGTGGCGCTGGCGCGCGAGATCGAAAAGCGGCCGCAGATCGAACTCGACGCGCTGATGGCCTACGAGGGGCAGATCGCCGGGGTCGGCGACCGGCCGCCGGGGCAGTGGCGGCGCGGCGCGGCGATCCGCTTCATGCAGAAGCGGTCGGCGGAGGAGCTGGCCCAGCGGCGCAAGGCGATCGTCTCCTCCCTCGGCGAATTCGTCGAGCTGGAGATCGTCAACGGCGGCGGCACCGGCAGCCTCGAGCTGACCGCCGCCGAGGAGGCGGTGACCGAGGTGACCGCCGGCTCCGGGTTCTACGCCCCCGCCCTCTTCGATCACTACAGCCGCTTCAGCCTCACCCCCGCGGCCGGGTTCGCCCTGCCGATCGTCCGCAAG
>DATEOT010000088.1:0-22069 GCA_035273795.1 Solirubrobacterales bacterium
GGAGTGGCGGTGGAGCAGCGGGGCGGCCACGAGGATCGCGGGCCGGAGGCGGCCCAGGCGGCCCCGGTGACGCCGGGAGCGCAGCAGAGCACGACTTCGCAGGGACCGGAGTCCTCGGGGAGCAGCGGGTCTTCGGACGACCGCTCGGGGAGCTCCAGCGGACCGGGCGGAGGCGACGACGACCGGCGCGGAGAGCGGCAGGCGGATGCTCGCGACGACCGCGGGGACGCTCGCGAGGACCGACGGGACGACCGGGCGGACCGTCGTGAGGACCGCGGGGACGACCGCGAAGACCGCCGCGAGGAACGGGTGGACGATCGCGAAGACGAAGCAGACGAAGACCGCAGCGGCCCCAGTGGCAACAGCGGCTCGGGTTCGACCAGGTCCGGAAGCTCGGGCTCGTCGGGGTCCGGGTCCTCGGGAAGCGACGACGGAGCGGCGCTCGAGGACAACTCGGGTTCGGGCAGCGGCAGCTCGGGTCCCGGTTCGGGCGATGACGTCGAGATCGAAGCCCCCGAGGAACCGGAGATCGACGACGACAGCTCTGGGTCGGGCTCCGGCGACGAGGACTTCGACGAGGCCGACTAGCTAGCTACTTGGTGTTGAGCCAGTCGGAGCCGACGCCGACGTCGACCTCGAGCGGCGGATCGAGCGGGTAGGCAGCGCACATCTCGCGCTCCACCAGCTTCGCCGCCGCCTCCATCTCCCCCGGCGGCCCCTCGAAGAGGAGCTCGTCGTGGATCTGGAGGACGAGCCGGGTCTCCCCCCCCACCTCGCGCAGCGCCCGCTGGCAGTTGACCATCGCCACCTTGATGATGTCGGCGGCGGTGCCCTGGATCACCGTGTTGACAGCGAGCCGCTCGCCGAGGCGGCGGGTGTTGGGGTTGCCGGAACGCAACTCCGGGATCGGCCGTCGCCGTCCCATCAGCGTCGTCACGAAGCCCTCCTCCTGGGCCCGTTCGATCACCTCCTCGCGGAAGGCGCGGACGGCGGGGAAGCGCTCGAGGTAGCGGGAGACGAATTCCTCACCCTCCTTGCGGGGGATGTTGAGGCGGTCGGAGAGGCCGAACCCGGTCAGCCCGTAGACGATCCCGAAGTTGACCATCTTCGCCTTCGAACGCTGACCGACGTCGACCTCGTCGCGCTCGATCTCGAAGACCTCGGCGGCGGTGGCGGCGTGGACGTCTTCGCCTTTGCGGAAGACGTCCTTGAGGACGGCCTCGTCGGCGACGTGGGCGAGGACGCGAAGCTCGACCTGGCTGTAGTCGGCGGAAAGGAGCTCCAGCCCTTTTTCGGCGACGAAGCAGGCGCGGACGGGGCGGCCGATCTCGGTCCGGATCGGGATGTTCTGCAGGTTCGGGTTGGTGCTGGAGAGGCGGCCGGTGGTGGTCGCCGTCTGGTTGAAGGTGGTGTGGACGCGGCCGGTCTTCGGGTCGATCAGCTCCGGCAACGAATCCAGATAGGTGTTCTTCAGCTTGGTCAGCTCACGCCAGGACTCGATCTTCTCGACGATCGGGTGCTCGTCGCGGATCTGGGCGAGGACGCGGGCGTCGGTCGAGAAGCCGGTTTTGCCGCGCCGCTTGCGGGTGAGGCCGAGCTTCTCGAAGAGGATGCGGCCAACCTGCTGCGGCGAGCCGATCGTGAACTCCTCGTCGGCCAGTTCGAAGATTTCGTTCTCCAGGGTGTCGATCCGCTCGCCGAAGCCGGCGCCGACCTCGGCCAGGCGCTCGCCGTCGAGCTTCAGACCCTCCCGCTCCATCGCCGCCAGCACCGCGACCAGCGGCAACTCGACCTCGCGCAGCAGCTGCTCCAGTCCCAGCTCCTCGATCCGCGGCCCCTGCACGGCGGCGAGCGCGGCGACCAGGCGCGCTTCCTCGGCGGGGTCGAGGCCGGCCTCGACCTCCTCGCCGAGAGCCAACTGGCCGTCGTCCTCCGCCTTCTCCGCCGCGGCGCCCTCAGCGAGGCCGATGCCGGCATCGGCGGCGAGCTCGACCAGGTCGTAGGTGCGCCGCTGCGGCTCCAGCAGGTAGGCGGCGACCATCGTGTCGTGGTGCAGGTTCGGCTCCACCCCCTCGCGGGCAGCGGCGGCGAGCAGGCCGTGGCGGCCGCCGCCGAGCGACTTGCCGTCGTGGGCGGCGAAGGGCTTCGCGCCGAGGGCAACGGCGAGCTCGTCGTGGGTGCTGTTCCCGGCAAGGACGCGGTCGGCTTCGGCCGCCGCCCAGCGGTCGCCGTCGATCGCCAGCGCCAGCGGCCCCTCCCCCAGGTCCTCGGGCCTTCCCTCCTCGGCCTCCACCTCGAGCTCGGTCTCGACCTTGCGGCCCGGCACCGCGTCGCCCTCCGGCAGCGCTTCTTCCAGCCGCTCCAGCACCGCCCGCAGCTCGAACTCGCGCATGAACTCGCGCAGGGCGCCGCGGTCGGGTTCGCTCGACATCGCCTCGGCAAGGTCGACGCCGGTCTCGATGTCGTATTGCAGCGTCGCCAGCTGCTTGGAGAGCCGGGCGTCCTCGGCGTGCTCGGTCAGGTTCTCTTTGCGTTTCTTCCCGGAGACCTGGTCGACGTTCTCCAGCACCCCCTCGAGCGTGGCGAACTGCTGCAGCAGCTGGGTCGCCGTTTTCTCGCCGACCCCGGGGACGCCGGGGATGTTGTCGGAGGTGTCGCCGCGCAGCCCCATCAGGTCGGTGATCAGCTCCGGCGGCACGCCGTAGCGCTCCTCGACCGCGGCGCGGTCGTAGATCTTCGTCTCGGTGATCCCGCGCGAGGTGCTCATCACCCGCACCCCCTCGTCAACCAGCTGGTAGGCGTCGCGGTCGCCGGTCACGACCATCACCTCGATCCCCCGCTCCCGCGCTTGTCTGACCAGCGAGGCGATCACGTCGTCGGCCTCGTAGCCTTCGACCTTGACGTTGGTGTAGCCGAAGGCCTCGACCAGCGGCATCAGGTGCGGCCACTGCTCGCGCAGCAGGTCGGGGCGCGGTTTGCGCTGCGCCTTGTAGAGGTCGTAGGTCTTCTCGCGACCGCTGTAGCCGGCGTCCCAGGCGACGACAACGCCCTGGGGGTGGTGCTCGTCGATGATTTTCACCAGCATCGAGGCGAGCCCGTAGATCGCGTTGGTCGGCCGGCCGTCGCTGGTCCCGATCGACTCGGGCAGGGCGAAGAAGGCGCGGTAGGCGAGGCTGTTGCCGTCGATCAGGAACAGCTGGGGCGTGTCGGCGCTCATCGCCCGCACTCTATGCAGGCGCCGAGGCGGCTATCGCCGCGGAATGGTGAGGCGGCGGAGAACGCTGCTGGAGGTCCCAATCTCCGGGAAAAAGCCGACCCGCGCCTTCAGCTTGAGCGGCCCGTCCGCGAGGCGCTCGAGCGCCCACTCGGGAAGGCGACAGCGGGCGATCAGGCGCCCGGCGCCGGTGCGCTCGGACTGGTCCGTGCAGACCCCGCGGCGCTTACCGTCGATCCGGGTGAAGACGCGCTGGGTCGCTTTCGCCGAGCCGGTGACGTGGAGGTTGGTGAGGACGATGGCGCCCTTCCTGCGCAGCTTGCCGATTTTGGCCGTAGCGGCTATAGGCGTCGGCGTCGTCGCGGGCGGCGCCTTCACGACGGGCACGGTCGGTTTCTCGGGCTCTTTCGGCTCTTCCTCTGCGCAGGGGTCGGGCTCGCCGGCGCCGAGCACGCCCTCCGCGGTCAGGTAGTCCTCGAGCTGTTCGGGGCGCAGAGCGGCCATCCCTTCGACGAACTCGACCGCGTCGGCGATCTCTCCTTCCGTGGACTCGCGTTTGAGCGGGTCTTCCCGATCCTGGTAGGGCGCCAGCATCGCCGCCAGTTGCGCCGCCCGCGAAGCGAAGTCGATCCCCGGGGCGACGCAGTGGACGTCGGTCAGGCCGTCGAGGTAGAGCTGCTTGCAGCTTTCATCCGCGAGGCATGCGTTGAACATGACCGCGCCGGAGGGCTCGTCGAATTCGACGTCGTCACGATCCCAGGCCTGATCGGTGCCCCAGGGCATCATCTGGAAGATCCCCGCGGCGTCGCTGTGCAGGTAGTAGTTGTTGGGACGGGTGTTCGGGTCGATCGCGTTCGGCAGGCCGGCGTAGCCGTCCCAGTGCCCGACGTAGCGTTCGACCGCCCAGTTCGCGGTCATCTGCTCGAGATCGGCGAACGGAGACACGTTCTCGGACCAGTCGCCCTCCCCGTCGTTGACCGCCGCCACCAGCGCTTCGAGGTCGGCGACGTCCTCGTCGTCACCCTCGTCGACCTCGAACTCGTCCCCCGGGGTGACGTCGGTCCCCGGCGCGTCGGCCTCGTAGAGGTGCTGGGTCGTCGCGTGCCACTGCGGCAGCGAGATCTCGTCGAGCGTCTCGAGGTTGAGGAAGAGGCCGTAGTCGGCGCCGTTGAGGGTTACGAAGGCGTAGCCGCTGCGCGACGCAGGCAGGCCGAGGGCGTGGAAGAGCTCATAGGTGAGCGACTCGTGGACCATCGAGGGGTCCTGGACCATGTTGTTCAGGGTCAGCCGCTTGATCCCGAAGAAGAGCTGGTCGTCGACGAACTCGTCGAAGCGGACTTTGAAGCCCGACTTGCCGGTTTTGACCGGCCGCCCGGAGCCATTCCCGCCCTTGAGCCGAACCCCGACTTCCTCCAGCAGCGGCCCTTTCCGCACACCGTCGACGGTCAGTTCGAAGGTGCCCCTCACCTCGTCGCCCGGTGCGGCTTCGAGTTCGTCGAGCTCGGCTTCGGAGACGTCGGTGAGGTGGATTTCGACCACCGCGTCGGGGTCGTACATCCACTCGATTTCGTCGGCGGCGGCACTCGCGGGGACGGCGAGCAGTCCGGCGAGGCAAGCCAGTGCGATCGCAATTCGACGGGTCATCGCGGCCGAGGCTAGTCGAGGTGCGCCCCGCGTGGGGACCGGCACCTCATCGAAATTCGAACTTCTCCTAGACCTGGCCGGTTTCGACCAGCTCGACCAGCGTCGTCACCACCTCGGGGTCGAACTGCGTCCCGGCGCAGGCGCGGAGCTCGGCGAGCGCCGCTTCGACGCTCATCGCCCTGCGGTAGGAGCGGGTGGTCGTCATCGCGCTGAAGGCGTCGCAGCAGGTGACGATGCGAGCCTCGATCGGGATCTCCTCGCCGGCGAGGCCGTCCGGGTAGCCGGAGCCGTCGAAGTCCTCGTGGGAAGCGCGGACGATCCTCCCCACCTCGGCGAGGACGCCGCCGATCCGCTTCAGCATCCGCTCCCCCTCGATCGTGTGCTGGCGCATCACCGTCCACTCGGACTCGTCGAGCGGGCCTTCCTTGTTGATGATCTCGTTGGGGACGGCGATCTTGCCGACGTCGTGGAGGAGCGCGGCGAACTCGACGTTGCGGCGCTGCTCGAAGCCGAGCCCGAGCGTGTCGCTGACCGCCAGCGAGAGTTCCACGACGCCGCGGCTGTGGCTGCCCGTGTAGGCGTCGTCTGCCTCGACCACGTCGCCGAGCAGCAGCGCGGTGCCCTGGTAGGCCTCGCTGAGGGTGAGCGCCTGTTCGATCCGGGTCTGCCGCTCGCGGGAGAGGACGGCGAGGACCAGCGCCAGCGGGATCACCGCGAGGCAGACCTCGGGGCCGATCTGCAGCGCCGCCACCGCGGCCAGCAGCCCGATCGGTGCCAGCGCCGCGTCGAGCGCATAGACGGGGGCGATCATCCGCAGGACGGCGGCGGGCGGGGTGCGGTCGATCAGCCGCGCTCGCGCCGCGGTGGCGGCGAAGTCGAAGCCGAACTGGGAGAGCAGGGCGACCAGGTAGACGGGCCAGGCGTCCCAGGAGAACGCCTGGGCCCCGAAGGCGACGATCACCAGGGCCGGGCCGACCGCGTGCCAGCAGTCGCCGAATACGTGGAAGGCGCGGCGGACGCTGGTGCGGCCGCTGGCGTAGTCGATCAGGCGGCCGAGCGCCCAGCTGAGGCTGACGACCAGCGGCACGACCGGCGTCGGCAGGAGGAAGAGCATCGGCACCAGCACCAGCTCGGTGGGCACGGTGTAGCCGTCGGCGATGTCGAACTTGGCCTGGCAGGCGATCACGTAGGCGGCGACGAGGACGAGGAGGGGGGCCACCTCTAGCGGGCGCGGCGAATCCAGAAACACGGCCATGCCCAAAGCGACGACCAGGAAGGCCGCCCCGGCCACCCGCTCGACGGAGCGCTCGCGACCCTCGGCCCTGCTCAGCTCCCGGCTGCGGCCACGGGCGAAGAGCTGCTCGGGCGTAGTTGCTGGATTCGCGGTTTGCATGGGAACAGGGGGTTCTCTGACCCGGTCCTGCCCCCTACATCGGCTGGACGGGCCCTGTAAATGAGCGGGTTTTCAATCTTTTTCGCTGGTCGTCGCCCCTAAAAACCACTAGACAAACGGTCTAACACGGTTTAGTGCAGCCTTCCTGGCGCCGATTTCAGCCGCACATAAGTGCAGATGTGAGCTGAACAAGGGCAAACCTGCCGTGAGGCAGGGACGCAAAGCAAGAGGTCTCGCGCGCTCAGCGCGAGATGGCTCAGCCGCCAGCTTGGTTTTTTTCAAAACCAGGCTTTTTCGCCTGCGATCAGGAGGTTTACCCAGTGAAGTCGATGCGCAAGCTCCTTGCCACCATGACCGGCGTCGTCGCCGTTCTGGCCGTCTCGGCCGCGACCGCCCAGGCCTGCGATTACCGCGGTGCCGAGCAGGTCTTCAAGCCGTGGGGCGACAACCACCACTACGTTCTCGCCCCCGACGGTGGCTTCGAGGCCGGCGGCACGGGGTGGGCACTCTCGGGAGGCGCGGCGACCGTCGCGGGCAACGAGTCCTTCTACCTCAACGATGCGGCCGACCAGCGGTCCCTGAGCCTGCCGGCCGGGAGCTCCGCCGTCAGCCCGCCGATCTGCATGTCGCTCGACACGCCGATCTTCCGCCTGCTCGCCCGCAACACGGGCGATCCGAGCGCCGGCCTGCGGGTCGAAGCCACCTACAAGCTGCTGGGCCTGGTCCGCACGAAGACGGTGAGCACCGTCAAGGCGGGACCGAACTGGGCCCCGGCGCAGGAAATGTCGACCGTCCTCACCCTCTCGACGATCGTCGGCACCCTGATCCCGAGCGCGATCCAGATCAAGATCACGCCGGTGGGCAGCGGTGGCCAGTGGCAGGTCGACGACCTCTACATCGACCCCTTCGCCCGCCGCTAGCCGACGGGTACCTCCTTGGAGAGAGCCCGGGTGACGTCGGCGACGACGCGCCCGGGCTCCTCTCGAAGATTGCCCGTGTCGCTTTTGTGGCCCATATGTCCACAAAGGCGACAGGCGCTGCTATCTCCAGAAGGTTGCCCTGAGGTCAGCTGACCAAGCCAGAGGGTGACCGGGGATGAGCTAGTAGCGGAGCTACTTGCGAAGAGCTGGGTGCCCTATGGCGCAGCGTCAGATGGCCTCAGGCGGCCTTCTGGACCTTGCCGGCCTTTAGGCAGCGCGTGCACACGTAGGTCCGCAGGGGGCGGCCGTTCTCCTGGATCCGGACCTTCTGGAGGTTCGGATCGAAGCGCCGCTTGGTGGCGACCATCGAGTGGCTTCTGGACTGGCCAAACGCCGGTCCCTTGCCGCAGCTGTGGCATACCTTGGCCATAAGGAGCGAGGATGGTACCGGAGTCCGCTGCCCCGCCGGGTTCAGCCGACCTGTCGCTTGAGCAGGGCCATGCGGGCGACGGTGAGGGCGGCGTTGCGGCCCTGGTCGCGTTTGTCGCCGCCGGCGCGCGCCAGCGCCTGATCCATCGTGTCGCAGGTGATGACGCCGAAGGCGCAGGGCACGCCGGTCGCCAGCTGCACGTCCTGGATGCCGCGGGCCGCCTCGGCGCAGACGAAGTCGTAGTGGTCGGTCTCGCCGCGAATGACGACGCCGAGGCAGGCGACGCCGCCGATCTCCGGGCCGCCTCCCTGCTTGGCGTTGTGGCGGCGCACGCCGTCGATGACGGCGTTGGCGGCGAAGGGAAGCTCGTAGGCGCCGGGGACCGAGTGGTGGGCGACGTTGCCCATCGGCACCCCCGCCAGCTTGAAGCCCGCGTCGGCACCGTCGAGCAGGCGCAGTGCCAGGTCCTCGTAGAAGCGGCCGACGACGACTGCGAACTGCAGCTCGGCGAGCTTCGCCTTCTCCTCGTCCTTGAATTCCTCCAGGAACGCCCCCGCCTCAGCCATTGCCGCCCCGGCCGTCCCTCGCGTCGCGCTCCTCCTCGTCGTGGATCATCTCCTCGTCGAGGGGAAGGCCCTGATGGTGGAGCGAGTGGCCCATCTTGTCGCGCTTGGCCCGCAGGTACGCCTCGTTGTGGGCGTTGGGGACCGATTCGATCGGCACCTGCTCGGAGACCGAGAGCCCGTAGCCCTCGAGGCCGACGATCTTTTTCGGGTTGTTGGTGAGGATGCGGATGCTGGTCAGGCCGAGGTCGCCGAGGATCTGGGCGCCGATCCCGTAGTCCCGCAGGTCGGCAGGGAGACCGAGCTTGAGGTTGGCTTCGACCGTGTCCGCCCCCTCCTCCTGCAGCTTGTAGGCCTTGAGCTTGTTCAGCAGGCCGATCCCGCGCCCCTCCTGGGAGAGGTAGAGGAGGACGCCGCGGCCCTCGCGCTCGATCATCGAGAGCGCCGCTTCCAGCTGTTCGCCGCAGTCGCAGCGCATGCTGTGGAAGACGTCGCCGGTGAGGCACTCGCTGTGGACGCGGACGAGCACGTCCTCCTCGCCGCTGACCTCGCCCTTGACCATCGCGACGTGGTGTTTGTCGTCGACCAGCGAGCGGTAGCCGACGGCCTGGAAGTCGCCGAAGGCGGTCGGCAGCGCGGTGCCGACGACGCGCTCGACCAGCTTCTCGGTCCGTCGCCGGTAGGCGATCAGGTCGGCGACGGTGATCATCTTCAGGCCGTGCCTCTCGCAGTACGGGATCAGGTCCGGGACGCGGGCCATCGTCCCGTCGTCGTTCATCACCTCGCAGATCACGCCGGCGGGCGTCAGGCCGGCGAGGCGGGCGAGGTCGACGCTGGCCTCGGTGTGGCCGGTGCGCTCCAGCACGCCGCCGTCTTTGGCGCGGAGCGGGAACATGTGGCCGGGGACGACGATGTCGCGCGGCCCCGATTCGGGATCGATCGCGACCTGGATCGTGTGGGCGCGGTCGTGGGCGGAGATGCCGGTGCTGACCCCGCCCGCCGCCTCGATCGAAACCGTGAAGGCGGTCTCCAGCGGCGCCTCGTTCTTCGCCGTCATCAGGTTGAGGCCGAGCCGTTCGCAGCGTTTCGCGGTCAGCGCCAGGCAGATCAGCCCGCGCGCCTCCTTGGCCATGAAGTTGACCGCCTCGGGAGTCGCGAACTGCGCCGCCATCACCAGGTCGCCCTCGTTCTCGCGGTCTTCGCCGTCGCAGACGACGACCATGCGCCCGGCGCGGATCTCCTCGATCGCCTCCTCGATTGAAGCGAACGGGCTCTTGCCCTCCGTTGCCTGCTCTTGTCTCTGGGTCTCGGCCATCTGACTCACGCCTGCTCCTTTCCGGCGAATGGTGCCACCAAACGCTCCACGTACTTGGCCACGATGTCGCACTCGACGTTGATTCGGCTTCCCGCCTGCACTTCTCCGAGGTTGGTGCGCTCCAGCGTCTCCGGGATGAGAGACACCTCGGCCCACGTCTCCCCCAGCTCGGCGACCGTGAGGCTGACCCCGCTCAACGTGATCGAGCCCTTGTCGACCACGTACCGCAGCAGCTCTGGCGACAGCTCGACGCGGACCCGCCGCGCGAACCCGTCGTCCTCGACCGAGATAACCGTCCCGACCCCGTCGACGTGCCCTTGGACGATGTGGCCGCCGAGGCGATCGCCGGCCTTCATTGCGAGCTCCAGATTCACGCGGCTGCCCTCTTCGACCCCATCGAGCGCCGTCACTTCCAACGTCTGGTTCATCGCCTCCGTCTCGAAGACGCCCTCATCGACGGCAGTGGCAGTCAGACAACAGCCGTCGACGGCGATCGAATCGCCCAGCGCCAACTCCCCCGCAAGACGGGAGGCAATTCGCACCTTGGCACCGTCACTGGTGCGCTCGACTAACTCAACGGTCCCAAGGTCTCCAACTAGGCCGGTGAACACGTCACCACTCCTTCAACTTGGCCATGATCAAGGTGTCATCTCCGATTCGATCCGTGGTCGTCTCCACAGCGGTCACTCGCGCGGGTGGCGACGATCGGGAGGACTCTCCCGGTAGGGAGAGTCCCCGATCGGAGACAGGACCCGCGCGCCTACCGCTCTCGTCGACACCTAGAAGCATCGGGGCGATGAAGGTACGGCATTCGTCGATCAGGTCAGAGGCGAGAAAGGATGAGGCAAGGGTTCGGCCTCCCTCCAGGAAGAGGCTCGTGACTTCGCGCTTGCCCAGGTCGCGGAGGGCCGACTCGATGTCGGCGGCGACGATCAGCTCGGCTCCGGCGTCCCGCAGAGCGGCGACGCGCTCGTTTGGAGCAGCGGGCGCGGTGATGACCAGCACCGGCGACTGATCGAGGGTCTTCAGTAGCTGGCTGTCGAGCGGCAGGCGTGCCTGGGAGTCGAAGACGACTCGCTTCGGTTGGCGGGCTCCGCAGATGCGCGCAGTAAGCAGCGGGTCATCGGCGAGGGCGGTGCCGATGCCGACGGCGATCGCGTCGCATTCGGAGCGCCACCTGTGGACCAAATCGCGGCTCTCGGGACCGGAGATCCACGGTGAATCGTCCGGGTGCGTCTTGGTCTGGCCGTCGAGGGACATAGCCATCTTGAGGATCACCAGTGGCAGGCCGGTGCGCGCGTGTTTGCGGAACGGTTGGTTCAGACGCCTAGCTGCCGTGGCCTCCGCGCCGCATGCGAACTCCACCTCCACCCCGCCGTCGCGCAGGATGCCCGGGCCTCGACCCGCGGCCTTCCCGCTGGGGTCGTCGGAGCCGATCACCACGCGGCTGATCCCGGCCCCGAGGAGCGCCTCGACGCACGGAGGCTGCCGGCCCGTGTGAGCGCAGGGCTCGAGGGTCACGAACATCGTCGCCCCGGCTGGGTCCTCGCCGCGCCGGCGACAGTCCTCGAGAGCCGCCCGCTCGGCGTGGAGGGCGCCGAGCTCCGCGTGGAACCCTTCGCCGACGATCTCGCCGCCACGAACGACGACGGCTCCCACCAGGGGATTCGGGCTGACCCGCCCCCTCCCACCTTCGGCAAGGGTGAGCGCGCGCTGCAAGAAGCCGTTATCGGTGGTTGATTGACTCGTCAATCGGTTAGATCTTAATACGCTGAATCGCCACCCCATGAAGCTGATCATCCAGATCCCGTGCCTGAACGAGGAGGCGACGCTGGCGGCGACGATCGCCGACCTGCCGCGCGAGGTCCCCGGCATCGACCAGGTCGAGCTGCTCGTCGTCGACGACGGGAGCACCGATCGCACCGTCGAGGTCGCCCGCGAGTGCGGCGTCGACCACGTCGTCCGCCTCACCAACAACAAGGGGCTGGCCGCCGGCTTCCAGGCCGGGCTCGACGCCTGCCTGAAGCTCGGCGCCGACGTCGTCGTCAACACCGACGCGGACAACCAATACCGCGGCGAGGACGTCCTCAAGCTGGTGGCGCCGATCGTCGCCGGCGAGGCCGACATGGTCGTCGGCGACCGGCGGGTCTCCCAGATCGACCACTTCTCGGGCTCGAAAAAGGGGCTGCAGCGGCTCGGCAGCTGGGTCGTCCGCCGCCTCTCCGGGACCGAGATCAGCGACGCCACCTCCGGCTTCCGCGCCTACAACCGCGAGGCGGCGCTGCAGCTGCTGGTCGTCGACAACTTCACCTACACGCTCGAGAGCCTGATCCAGGCCGGAAAGATGCTGATCGCCGTCGACGAGGTCGAGATCGGCACCAACCCGAAGACGCGCGAGTCCCGCCTCTTCGCCTCGACCGGTGCCTACGTGCGCAAGAACGCGCCGGCGATCCTCCGCATCTACGCCCGCTACGAGCCGCTGCGGGTCTTCGCCACCGCCGGGCTCGTCGTCCTCCTGCTCGCCCTCGCCGCCTGGATGCCGTTCCTGATCGACTGGATCTTCAACGGCGACCGCGACGGGCACGTGCAGTCGCTGATCCTCGGCGCGGTCCTCTTCATCTCGGCGGTGCAGCTGTTCGCCCTCGGCGTCCTCGGCGACCTCCTCGCCGGGCAGCGGGTAATGACCCAGCGCGTCTTCGAGCGGGTGCGGCGGGTCGAGCTGGCGCTCGGGGTCGAGCCCTCCCATTACGAGCCGGGCGCGAGAGCCGTCAGCCGCGAGAGCGCCGAGTGAGCCGGGGGAAACGCGCGGGCGCCGAGGCGAGCGCCGGCGAATACGGGAAAACCGCGGGCTTCCTCGCGATCGGCGTCGGCCTCACCGGCCTGATCACCTACGCCTACTTCCTGATCGCCTCCCACACCCTCTCCAAACCCGACTACGGCCAGATCACCGTCCTCTGGTCGGCGGTCTTCATCACGATCTCGACCCTCTACCGGCCGGTCGAACAGCTGCTCAGCCGCCATGTCTCCGAGCGGCTTGCCAGGGGCGAACCGCTGAGCCAACCAATGCGGGTCGCCTCGACGATCCAGATCGGCTTGGCGCTGACCTTCGCGGTGATCGCCCTTGCCCTGCGCGGACCGATCCAGGACGGCCTGCTCGAAGGCGACGAAGCGCTCTACTGGGTCTTCTTCGGCGCCGTCCTCTTCTACGCCGCCAGCTACTTCGCCCGCGGCTTCCTCGCCGGCCAGCGCACCTTCGGCCTGTTCACGGCGATGATCCTCTCGGAGTCGGTCTTCCGCACCCTGTTCGCGGTGCTGGTCGCCGTTGGCCTGCTCAGCGGCCAGTCCTGGGTCGCGGTCGGGATCGTCGCCGCGCCGTCGCTGAGCCTGCTGATCGTCCCGGTGGCATTCGCCAGGCGGGCAAAGAAGACGCTGCAGAACCCGCCCGGCACGCCCGGACGCGAAGCGGAGGACGTGCCGGCTGACGACTTCACGATGAAGGAGGGTGGTGGGTTCGCCGCGGCGGTGCTCGTGATCATGTTCAGCGAACAGGCCTTCCTCAACGCCGGGCCGATCGTCATCTGGGCGCTCGACGGGTCCGCCTCGGCCGGCTTCATCTTCAACGTGCTGATGCTGGCGCGGGCGCCGCTGCAGCTCTTCCAGGCGGTCTCGACCAGCATCCTCCCCCACCTCACCAGCCTCCACACTTCGACCGCGCCCGACAGCGAGCGCGAATTCCACCGCTCGGTCCGCGGCGTCCTGCTCGGCGTCGGCGCCTTCGCGGCCTTCACCGCGGTCGTGGTCCTGATCGCCGGCCCGCAGCTGATGCAGCTCGCCTTCAGCAACAAGTTCGAGTACGACCGGCCGGGTCTGCTGCTGGCGACGCTCGGGATGGGCCTCTACCTCGGAGCGGTCACGCTCAACCAGGCCTGCGTCGCCCAAGGGCAGGTGCGGCGGGCCGCGGCTCGCTGGATCGCCTGCGCCGCGTTCTTCATCCTCTGGAACTTCCTGCCGATCGTCAACGAGGAGTTCCGCCGGGTCGAGATCGGGTTCGCGCTGACCGCCGGCGTCCTCTTCGCGCTGCTCTACCTCGTCTATCGCCGCCCGCACGGGCGCGAGGAGGACATCCCGCGCGAGGGCTCGACCGAGGAGCTCGAGCTGCGGCTCGCCTCGATCGACGAGAACACTTAGCGCCGTCGGAGGTTTGGGATTTGGGGTTCCTCTAGGGTCCGCCCCGTGGGCGAGCACGACGCCGAGCTGATCCTGATCGCCGGCGTACTGCTGTCCGCGGGCATCATCGGAGCCCTGCTGGCCGACCGGATGCGGGTCCCGGGCCTGCTCATCTTCCTGGCGCTGGGGATGGTCGCCGGCTCCGAGGGAATCGGCGGGATCGAGTTCAACGATGCCGAGCTGGCGCGAACGCTGGGGACGATCGCGCTGGTCCTGATCCTCTTCGAGGGCGGCCTCACCGCCGGCTGGTCGGAGATCCGGCCGGTGCTGGGAACGGCGGCCTCGCTGGCGACGGTCGGAACCGTGGTGACGGCCGTGATCGCAGGCTTCGCCGCGAAGTTCCTCTTCGGCCTCACCACCCTGGAAGGGATGCTGGTGGGGTCGGCGATCGCCGCCACCGACTCGGCCGCGATCTTCGCGGTGCTGCGCCGGTCGACCCTGGAGAAGCGGCTGGCGCGCTCGCTCGAGGGTGAGTCCGGGATGAACGACCCGGTCGCGCTGCTGCTGGTGATCGGGTTCATCGAATGGATCCAGGAGCCCGGCTACGGCCTCGCCGACATGGCGTCGCTGCTGGTGCTGAAACTCGCCCTGGGCGCCGCGATCGGGCTCGCCCTGGGATGGGGGGCGGTGAAGGTCCTCGACCGCATCCAGTTACCGAGCGACGGCATCTATCCGGTGGCGACGATCGCGATCGCCGGCCTCGCCTACGGCCTGACCGAGGTCGTCCACGGCTCCGGCTTCCTCGCCGTGTACCTGACCGCGCTCGCGCTCGGTTCGGCCCGGATTCCCGCCCGCCGCACCGTCGTCGCCTTCCACCAGGGACTCGGATGGGTCGCCCAGATCTCCCTCTTCATCCTGCTCGGGCTGCTGGTCTTCCCCTCCAGCCTCGATCAGGTCGCCGTCGAGGCGCTTGCCCTCTCAGCGGTGCTGATCCTGGTCGCCCGCCCGGTTGCCGCCTTCGTCGCCACCGTCCTCTCGCCGCTGAACGCGAAGGAGCGGCTGATGCTCGGCTGGGCGGGGCTGCGCGGCGCCACCCCGATCTGGCTCGCGACCTTCGCCGTCGTCGCCGGCGTCGGCGCCGGCACCGAACTTTTCGCGATCGTCTTCTTCGTCGTCGTCAGCTCGACCCTGGTCCAGGGAGCCAGCTTCGAGCCCCTAGCCCACCGCCTCGGTCTGACCACCGACGAACCGGCGCTGCCGCGGCGGCTGCTGGAGTCGGGTCGGATCCGCCGCATGGGCGGCGACGTGATCTCCTATCGACTCCCCGAAGGGGCGGCGGCTGCCGGGCATCCGGTCCGCGACCTGGAACTGCCGCGCGAGGCGCTCGTCAACGTGATCGTCCGCGACGGCAACGCGATCCCGCCCCGCGGCTCGACGGAGCTGCGCGAGGGGGACGAGCTGCACGTCCTCGTCCGCAGCGAGTTGCGCGACGAGGTCGAGAAGCTGACCCGCAAGTGGGCCAAGGGGCCGGTCGGCAAACCGCCGCCGCCGTCCCTGCCGCGACGGGGGGCTTCGCAGGTCTTCACCGTGCGGCCGGCGCACGGAGACGGGGAGCTCGGCGAGGAGATCGACGGCATCCCGGTCGTCGCGGTGCTGCGCGACCGCAGCGAGGAGGGTTCCTACCTGGTGGCGCTGGCCGACGGGCGCTACGCGGTGATGAGCAGCGGCCTGGTCGCGATCGGCGGACGGCGGGCGCTTGCCGGATGGTGCGAGCGGCGCGCGGAGCGGCCCGAGGTCGAAAGCGCCGAACGTGCCTGGTGGCAGGAGGTGACCGGCGCGCTTATCGCCCGCGGGCGCTCAGGAGGCCCCGGCGGCGTCGGCGATCTCGGCGTAAGCGGCAGCGGGCTCGGCGGCGCCGAAAACGGCTGAGCCGGCGACGAAGAGCCGGGCGCCGGCGGCGGCGAGGGAGCCGGCCGTGCTCGCGTCGACGCCGCCGTCGACCTCGATCCGGGCATCGCCCACCAGCGGCGCCAGCCGCTCGACCTTGTCGGGCGAAGCCGCGATGAACGACTGCCCGCCCCAGCCGGGGTTGACGGTCATGCAGAGGACGACGTCGGCCATTCCGCGCAGTTCCGCGACGGCCTCTACCGACGTGCCGGGGTTGATCGCGACCCCGGCCAGGCAGCCGAGCTCGCGGACGGCGGTGAGGGTCCGATGCGCGTGCGGCGTCGCCTCCTGGTGGAAGGTGATCGAGTCGGCGCCGGCCTTGGCGAAGTCGGCGATCTGCAGCTCGGGCGCCTCGATCATCAGGTGCACGTCGACGACGCCGCCCGCGCCGTGGACCTGGTCGGCGATCGCGCTCAGGACCAGGGGCCCGATCGTGATCGGCGGGACGAAGTGCCCGTCCATCACGTCGAAGTGGATAACCCGCGCCCCGGCATCCATCACCTCTTCGATCTGCGACCCGAGCCGGGCCATGTCGGCGGAGAGGATCGACGGCGCCACCCGCGGCGCCTCCAGCAGCTCACGCATGCGGTCGCTCATGGCCGGAAACCTAGTTGAAGCCGCGGCCGTTCAGGCAATCCGCAACATCGAGGCGCCGCAGCTCTGGCATTCCATGTCGGCGGTGTGGCTCATCCGCGCGATCGTCTGGTGCTCGCCGCAGTTGGGGCACTGGGAGACGAGTTCGAAGCGGGTGAGGCAGTTGACGCAGCGCAGCCGGCCCGGCAGCTGGGTCGGGCGCAGCCAGGGCTCAGCGCAGTTCGGGCACGGCGCTCTGCCCAGAGGGTTCGAATCCTCGGGTACTGACTGGTCGGGGTGGCTCATTCGCCCTAATCATGCCCGTTCGGGACGGATCTAAGCGTTTCTGGTGAGGCGAGCAACGAAGAAGCCGGTGGTGCGATCGCGGTCCGGCCGCAGCTGCAGGCAGCGCGGCTCCGCCGGTGAGGCGAGCAGCGGTGCGCGGGCACCAAGATCGTCCAGCTCCAGCGGCGGCACGTCCCCCGCCTCCGAGGCGCGCAGCAAAGCTGTGATCCTCTCCTCGTTCTCGCGGCGGGAGATCGTGCAGGTCGAGTAAACGAGGGTGCCGCCAGGACGGAGAACCGCGGCCGCGCTGCGCAGGAGCTCGTCCTGGATCTCGGTCAGGCGCTGAATCGCCTTCGGCGACTTGCGCCAGCGCGCGTCGGGACGCGAGGCGAGCGTGCCGAGGTCCGAGCAGGGCGCGTCGAGGAGGACACGGTCGAAGCCCGGCCCGAAGCCGGCCTGCCGCCCGTCGGCCTCGATCACGCTGACGCTGCGCAGTCCGAGGCGGCGCGCCTGCGCGGCGACTTCCTCGGCCCGCGCGGGCTCGATCTCGACCGAGATCACCTCGCCGCGGCCGCCCATCCGCTCGGCGATCTGGCCGGTCTTGATCCCGGGGCCGGCGCAGAGGTCGAGGACGTGCTCCCCTCCGCGGGGGTTCAGCACCTCGACCACGGCCGCAGAGCCGCGGCTCTGCGGCGTCAGCTCGCCGGCGGCGACCGCATCGGGCACCGCCTCGCCGGTGCGGCCCTCGATCACGATCATCTCGGGCGCGGCCAGCGGCCACTCGGCCTCGGGCAGGCTCGCCTTCACCCCGGCCTCGCGCAGCCGCTCCAGCATCGCCTCCCGCTCGGTGCGCAGGAGGTTGACGCGCATCGCCACCTCGACCCGCTGGTTGCAGGCCGCGAGCGTGGTGCGCGCCGCCTCCGGTCCTAGCTCCCGCCACCACATCTCCGCCAGCCACTGTGGTGCCGAGTCGGCGACGGCGGCAGCGCCCGGGTTCGAGTCGTCCTCGAGCAGCGCCGTGGTTAGTTGTGCGCGTTCGCGCACCGCCCGGCGCAGGACGGCGTTGACGAGGCCGGAGGCGTGGGCGGCGCCGGCGGTCTTGACCAGCTCCACCGCCTGGTCGACGGCGGCGTGATCGGGGGTCGCGTCGGCGAAGAGCAGCTCGTAGAGCCCGAGCCGCAGCGCCGCCAGCACCGGCGGGTCGAGCAACCGGGTCGAGCGACCCGCCAGCCGCTCGATCGCGACGTCGCTGGTGCCGCGCCGCTGCACCGAGCCGTAAGCGAGGCGCTGGGCCTGAGCGCGGTCGCGGCCACCGAGGCCGAGCCGGTCGGCCTCGGCCCGGAAGGCGCGCTCGGTGAAGGCCCGCTCCTCGAAGGTGGCGCGGAGAACGGCGAAGGCGAGGGCCCGCGACGGGGAGACGCGGTCCGGGGCGCCCTTCATGCGTCCGGCAGCGGGTTCCCGCGCAGGTAGGCGTCGGCCGGCATCGGCTTGCCGCCGGGCGGCTGCACCTCGTCGAGCTGGAGGGCTTCCTCGCGGCAGCCGAGCAGCAGAGCGCCCTCTCTCCCCGCGAGGCGCCCAGGTTCGAGCTCGGCCGCGACCGCGTGGGCGCGGCGAACGCCGAGGCGGTCTTTGCCGGGCAGCTCCAGGTAGGTGCCGACGTGCGGGTTGAGGGCGCGGACCTTCGCTGCCAGCTCGCGAGCCGGGCGGGCGGGATCGAGGCGGCGCTCAGCAGACTCGATCTTCTCGGCGTAGGTGACTCCCTTCTCGTCCTGCTCGGTGAACTCGAGGGTCCCCTCCGCCAGCAGGTCGAGGGAGCGGACGAGAAGATCGCCCCCCACGTCGGCCAGCTTTGCCGAGAGGGAGTCGAAGCCCTCCTCCGGGTCGATCGGCAGCTCCTCGCCCAGCGCCACCGGGCCGGAGTCGAGGCCGGCGGTGAGGCGCATCACGCAGACCCCGGTGGTCGGGTCCTGCGCCATGATCGCCCGCTCGATCGGAGCGGCGCCGCGCCAGCGCGGCAGCAGCGAGGGATGCACGTTCAGCATCGGGAACTCGGAGAGAAGCGGCTCGCGGATCAGCTGCCCGAAGGCACAGACGACGACCGCCCCCGGTTGCGCGGCGCGAATCCGCTCCAGCGGGGCCTCCTCGTTGACGTTCTCCGCCTGCAGCAGGTCGAGCTCCAGCTCCCGGGCGGCAAGCGCCGTCGGCGGGGGCTTCACCTTGCGACCCCGTCCCTGGCGCCGGTCCGGCGGCGTGACGACGAGGCTCGGGCGGTGGGCCGAGTCGGCCAGGCGCCGCAGGACCGTCGCGGCGAAGTCGGAGGTACCGAGGTAGGCGGTCCTCACGCGTCGGTGCGCGGCTCGCGGAGCTCGCCCTCTTCGGCGATCTCTTCCTCGGAGGAGGGGCTGTAGCCGCCCCCCTCGCGGAGCGCCCGCAGCGCCGCCTTGCGTTGTTCGCGGGTGGTGCGGTCGAGGATCAGGACGCCGTCGAGGTGGTCGATCTCGTGCTGGAGGACCCGCGCCTCGAGCCCGGCGGCCTCGAGCACGATCGGCTCCCCCTCGACGTCGCGGCCGCTGAAGCGCGCGTAGAGCGGCCGCTCGACGTCCATCGAGACCCGCGGCAGGCTGAGGCACCCCTCCTCCGCCACCGCCATCTCCTCCGAGAGCCACTCGACCTCGGGGTTGACGAGGGCGGTCGGCTCGCTTTCCGGGCCCGCCTGGAAGACGAGCAGGCGCCGCAGGACGCCGAGCTGCGTCGCCGCCAGCCCGATCCCGAGCCCGTCCTGCATGATCCCGACCATCCGCTCGACCTCCGAACGCAGCTCGGGGCCGAAGCCGGTGACCGGCGAGGCCTTGCTCTTCAACACCGGGTCGCCGAACTTGACGACGTGGGAGAGCGCGGCTTCGCGCCGCTCCAGCATCTCGGTTTCGAGCCGGTGCTCCTCGCTCTCCCGCATCTCCGTTTGCGCTTCGTCGCTCATCCGGGCCTGAGTCTAAAAGGCGCCCGCGTTCTGATACTTCCTGCGTGGAGAGACGATGTCAGCACCCCGAATCGCCATCGCCACCTGCGCCGGCTACGCCGGGCTGAAGGAGGACGACGACCTCCTGCGGGAGGCGCTGCGGGCGCACGGGGCCGAAGCGGTTTCGGTCGTCTGGGACGAGGCAGGGGCCGAGTGGGACGCCTTCGACCTCTGCCTGGTCCGCTCGACCTGGGACTACCACGAGAAATACCCCGAGTTCCTGGGCTGGGCCAGGCGGGTGGAAGCGGCAACGGAGCTGCGGAACCCAGCTGACGCAATCGCCTGGAACAGCGACAAGACCTACTTGCGGGAGCTGTCTGAGCTGGGAGTCCCGACCGTGCCGACGATCTGGGTCGACCGCGACTCGGATGCTGATTTGGGAGCGATCCTCGCCGAGCAGGAATGGGACGAGGCGGTTGTCAAGCCGGTCGTCGACCTCGGGGCCAGGAACCTGCGACGGGTGCGGCGCGGAGAAGGAGTGACCACCGGGGAGCCTGCCCTGCGACGGCACGACGCAATGGTGCAGCCGTTCCTCCACTCGCTCGAAGAGCAGGGAGAGACCTCCCTCGTCTTCATCGCCGGCGAGCTCTCCCACACCGTCCGCAAGCGCCCGGCCGCAGGAGACTTCCGCGTCCAGTCGATCTGGGGCGGAACGGCCTCCCCGGCCCAGCCAGAGCCCTCCCAGCTGGAGCTGTCCGAACAGGTTCTCGACCACCTCGACGAACCACCCCTCTACGCACGAGTGGACGTCGTCGAAGACCTGGACGGCAACCCGGCCCTGATCGAGCTCGAGCTGATCGAGCCCAACCTCTACCTCACCACCAGCCCGGACGCCGCCGGGCGCCTGGCCGACGCCGTAGTAGCCGAACTGTTGTAGCGGGGGCCGGTAGTGCCTCTCCAGACACTCAACCGCGAGCCATAGCGAGCGGTGTCTGGAGAGGTACTACCGGCCCCCGCCCCACCACCTACTGCGGATCGACGTCCACCCCGATCGCCACGTCCTTCAGCGACCGGTCCCCGGCCTTCGCTTCGACGACATCCCGCACCGCCGCCACGGTCCCCGCCCGATCTTCCGCCTTGATCAGGATCCGCCGCCGGTGGCGGTTGCGGACGCGGAACATCGGCGCCGGCCCCAGCAGCTCCGAGCCCTTGGGGAGCGCGTGACGAAGCTCGCCCGCCACCGCCGCGGCCGCCGCGTCCAGCTTCTCCTCGCGCTCGGCGGCGAGGTTGATCCGGACCAGGTGCGAGAAGGGCGGGTAGCGGAGCACCTCGCGGCGACCGAGCTCGACCTCGAGAAAGCCGGCGGAGTCGTGACGGGCGGCGTGCTCGATGCTGGAGGCGTTGGGGGCGAGGGTCTGGACGATCACCTCCCCCCCGGCTTCGCCCCGTCCAGAGCGGCCGGCGAGCTGGGCGACCATCGCGAAGGTCCGCTCCTCGGCGCGGAAGTCCGGAAAGCGCAGGGTGGCGTCGGCGTCGAGGATCGCGCTCAGGGTGACCTCGGGGAAGTCGTGGCCCTTGGCGACCATCTGGGTGCCGACGAGGACGGCGCTAGGCAGCCCGTCGAAGCGGGCGAGGATGCGGGCGTGGGCGCCACGCTCGGCCGCGGTGTCGGAGTCCAGCCGCAGCACCGGCATCGGCGCCAACCGCTCGGCCAGCAGCGCCTCGATCCGCTCGGTGCCGGCACCCGCCTGGGAGAGCGTGGTCGAGCCGCACTCGGGGCAGGCCCGGGGCTGGCGCTCCGAGTGGGCGCAGTGGTGGCAGACGAGACGGCCGCTGTGGCGGTGGACGATCAGCGAGACGTCGCAGTTGGGGCAGTCCCAGTGATGGCCGCAGGAGCGGCAGGTGAGCCAAGGTGCGAAGCCGCGGCGGTTGATCATCACGATCGCCTTGGCGCCGGCGGCGCGGACCGCCTCCAGCGCGTCCCAGGTTTCCCCGTGGACAGGGCCCGAGCGCGGATCGGCCTCGCGCATGTCGACCAGGTGGACCGGCGGCATCCGACGGCCGTCGACCCGCCGCGGCAGCTCCAGCCGCGGCAGCTCCAGCCAGCTCTCCGGGCGCGGCGTCGCCGTCCCGGCGACGAGGACCGCGTCGCTGTCCTCGGCGCGTTTGCGGGCGACCGCGCGGGCGTCGTAGGTGGGATCGCCCTCCTGCTTGTAGGAGGGGTCGTGCTCCTCGTCGACGACGATCAGGCCTAGGTCCTTGACCGGGGCGAAGACGGCGGAGCGGGGACCGACGCAGACGCTGGCCTCGCCGCTGCGCAGCCGGCGCCACTCGTCGTAGCGCTCGCCGGCGGAGAGGGCCGAGTGGAGGACCGCGAAGCGGTCGCCGAGGCGGGCGCGGAAGCGGGCGACCGCCTGCGGGGCGAGGCCGATCTCCGGGACGAGGACGATCGCGCCGCGGCCGCGCTCCAGGGCCGCCTCGACCGCCGCCAGGTAGACCTCGGTCTTGCCAGAGCCGGTGACGCCGTGGAGGAGCACCTGCCGCGGGGCGCTCGCTTCGCCGTCGAGGGCGGCGACGAGGGCCGCCACCGCCTCCTCCTGCTCGGGCAGCAGCTGCGGGCGGGTGGCGGCGGCCGGCAGGCCCGGCTCGCCTGGAACGCGGC
>DATEOT010000089.1:0-85150 GCA_035273795.1 Solirubrobacterales bacterium
CGGACGGAGAGCCCCCGTTCGGAGCTAGCCCTCTTGTCCAGTCGCGTCGTGGACCGAGGCGCCGACCGGCTTCGACTCGGGCGAGCCGCGCTGGCGCAGGTAGACGACGAGGACGGCGAAGGAGCCGACCGCCAGGAACTCCGATTGCCAGTTCTCGAAGGTCGCCTGCCAGAACTGGGAGCTGCCGATGTAGCTCAACCAGGAGACGCGGGGATCACCGTGGTCGTGCTGTTCGGAGTTGAAGTCGGTCCAGCCGGTGACCGACTGGGCGAACCAGGAGCCGAGGAAGACCAGGGTCATGGCGATGATCAGGCTGTTCGAGTAAATCGCGGTGCGGATGCCGCCGACTTTGGCCCAGCGCGGCGAGTCCTCTTCCGCCCAGCGGCCGACCTTCTGGTCCTTGTCCGACTCGGTGCCGGCTTTGTCCAGCTCCTTCGACTCCGGCGACCCTTTCTGCAGCAGCCAGACGGTCGCCGTTGCGAAGAGGGCGAACTGTAGGTACTCGGACTGCCAGTTCTCCATCACCGCGTTGCCGAAGTCCGACGAGCTCAGGTAGCGCCAGAAGCTGATCGTCTCCTCTTTGTGGGCGAGCGCTTCCTCGTTGTAGAGGCTGTGGCCGGCGATCGCCTGGCCGATCAGCGCCGCCAGGAAGATCACCAGGAAGAAGAGTGACAGCGAGTTCTCTTTGAGGAATTCCTTCGCTCGCATCAGTGATGGGTGAGGCCGATGATCGAGAAGTAGGTGATCCCGCCGACGATGATCACGCTCCATACGAAAGCCATCGCTCGCATGTTGTGGTCTCCTTCAGGTCGGGTGGCGGGATTCCTCTACCCGTCTGGGGGTCGGACTATCGCCACCAGGCCGCAAGCACGCGGCGCCAGTTGTGCCAGCAAATCGCCGCCAGCTCCGCTTCGTCGAAGCCGACCTCCCGCAGCGCCCCGAGGAGCTTTGGCAGGCCGGCGGCATCTCCCAGCTCGGCGGGGATCGTCGCCCCGTCGAAGTCGGAGCCGAGGGCGACGTGCTCGACCCCGATCCGGTCCGCCACGTAGCGCGCGTGTTCGGCGATCAGGGCGAGAGGGGTGTCGGGGCTGTCGGCAAAGTCAGACCGCAGGAACACGGTTGCGAAAACGATTCCGACGATGCCGCTGCTGGCTTTGATCGCGTCGAGCTGCGCGTCGGTCAGGTTCCGCGAGGCGGCGCACAGCGCGTGAGCACCGGAGTGGCTTGCCACCAGCGGCCCAGGTTCCAGCCGGGCGACGTCCCAGAAGCCGGCCTCGTTGATGTGGCTGAGGTCGACGACGATCCCAAGCTCCGCGCAGGCATTGACGAGCGCGGTGCCGTGATCGGTGAGACCAGGGCCGATGTCCGGCGAGGAGGGGAAGGCGAACTGGACGCCGGTCGCGAAAGCGTTGGCCCGGCTCCAGACGGGACCCAACGAGCGCAGTCCCTTCGCGTACCACTCGCCGAGCGCCTCGAGGCCGGGGTCGATCGCCTCTGCGCCCTCGAGGTGGAGGACCGCGGCGGTTGCCGAGGAGCCGTCGTGTGCGGCGTCGACGTCGTCAATTGAGCGGGCGACGACCACCTCTCCCGCGCGCTCCAGCGCCAGCAGCCGCTCGGCGGCGGCGCTCGCGTGGGCTGCGGCCTTCTCATGGCTCACCGGCAGCGCGAGCGGCTCGGCATGAACGCCGCCGGCGAACTTCACCTGGCCGGAGCGCTTTTCAGGGGAGGGGGTGAAGACGGCGAAGATCCCGCCCCGCATTCCTCCCTCGCGCATTCGGGGAAGGTCGAGGTGGCCGTCGTCGAGCCTCGTTGCCAGGTTGGGCGCGCCATCTCTGGTGAGGGCGTCGTTGTGGCCGTCGAAGACGGGGTGGGGGAGGTGCGGGTCCATGGCCGAAGCGTCCTTTTTTATCGTCTATCCCGTGAAGCGCCTGCTGATTTGTCTGATTGTCCTGGTGGGTGGCAGCGGCGTGCTCGTCGCGGCTTCCTGTGGCGGCACGGACAGCGACCGAGACGACCACGAGCCGTCGAGGGCCGCCAAGTGGGTAACTCAGCTGCCGGACGATCTCCCGTCATCGCGGTTCGAATCCCAGCGCCCGACTCCTCCGGGCCTCTTCGTGGTCGCTTTCTCGGCCCCCGCGGATCGCCGCCCGTGGGTGATCGTCTATGACGAGAAGGGGATTCCGCGCTGGTGGTACAACCCCGACACGCGGGCGCTCTGGGGCCAGATTTTGAGCGACGGCAACGTGGTCTGGGCCCGGTCCTTCGGTGACGGCTACGGCCTCGACCCGCGGATGGCGCACGAGGTGCGGTCCGAGTCCGGGAAGCTCCTGCGCCTGGTCAGCACCAAGGGCTCGATCGTCGACGGCCACGAGTACCGCGAGCTCCCCAACGGCAACGTCCTGCTCGACACCTACGTGCCCGAAACCGCCGACCTGCGCCGTTTCGGGGGCCCGAAGCGGGCGACGATCGTCTCCGCCGAAGTTCAGGAAGTCGACCCGGCGGGCGAGGTCCTCTGGCGCTGGAACTCACGCGGGCACATCTCCCTGCAGGAGACGGGCCGCTGGTGGCGGAACGTGCTCAGCAACCCGCGCCGGCGGCTGCAGCGCGAGGCATACGACCCCGTTCACATCAACTCGATCGAGCCGCGCGGTCACGAGGAAGTGGTGATCTCCACCCGCCACACCGATGCCGTCTACGGAATCGATCGCGCCAGCGGCGAGATCAGGTGGAAGCTGGGGGGTACCCCAACCGGCAAATCCCTACGGGTAGAAGGCGACCCGGCTAACAAACTGCTCGGCGGTCAGCACGACGCCCGCATCGATCGTCGTGGGCGGCTGACCATCTTCGACAACGGCAAGGACCGCCCTCGCCTCCCGCGCGTTGTCTTCTACCGGCTCGACCTGGAGCGGGGGAGGGCTGTGTATCGCGGTCAGCTCAACGACCCGCAGGTGCAGCAGAGCCATTGTTGCGGGTCGGCGCGCGAAACCAGCGATGGCGGCTGGCTGGTGAGTTGGGGTGACAACCCGCTGGTGACCGGCTTCGACCGGGAGGGCAGGATCGCGTTTCGCCTGCACCTTCCGGCCTCTACCTTCCGCGCCGTCCCCGTCCCCGAGGGAGCGACCAGCGTGGCTCGGCTGCGAGCAGGGCTCGCGGCTATGCGGGCCGGGCGATGAGCGCCTGATCTGCTGCTCGCGAAGGCGGGAGCAGCAGGGCGGAGGCGCAGACCAGACCGAAAGCGGCTGCTTGCAGGGCGATGCCCAGCGAACCCGTCGCGAGGGGATCGCCGAAGACGATGACGCCGCTGAGGATCTGCGCCGCGCTCGCGACCAAGCCCATCAAGCCGATCGTCTCGATTGCGCCGCCGCGCTGCAGGGAGCCCACGGCCGCGTACTGGGCCAGAACCCCGCAGGCGACGATCAGGAGGATCCAGGGAGCGAGGATGAAGAGGGGTTGACCCTCCTCGCCGGTGAGGGCCTTGATCGCCACTCCACCGACGGCGAAGAGCGCGCCGGCGATAACGGCCAGGAGAGCGCCGCGGTGGGCGCTGAGCCAGTTGCGCCGGTAGCCGAAGGCAAGGCCGAGGACGAGCAGTCCGAGCGCGCCCTCGAAGGCGACGATGGCGGTGAGGGCGAAGTGCGAATGACTGCCGTCGATGCTGGGCAGCGTCAGGGCGAGGATGGCGAGGCCGGAGGCGCCCAGCAGCAGCGCCAACCACTGGCGGCGCTCAACGGCATCCCCGAAGAAGCGCTGTGAAAGAACAGCCAGGCTGACGGCGCCGCCGGCGAGGACAGCCTGGACCAATGAGATCGGGGCCATCGACAGCGCCGCGACATGGAGGAGCCAGGCAGCGGCGGCGATGCCCCAGCCCGCCGCGAACCACGGCGAGGCGGCGAGGCTGCGGGCGCTCTGCAGCGGTTCGCGGATCTGCACCAGCGGCACCTGCTGACAACCGCGGTGCTTCAACAGCGAGGCGAGGTTCGCCATCACCGCTCCGACCACCGCCAGCGCGATGCCGGCCTCGACCGAAGGCATCTTCAGCCCCCTGGGGCGTCCAGCCGTCGCCGGGCTGCGGCGACCACGGGTATCGAGGAGCGGCAGGTTTTCGCGATCGAGCCGTTCGTCCTCTCGGGGGCGCGCAGCAGCTCGAACTCGATCACGGCGGTGCGGCGGAGCCGGGCGCGGTCGTTTCGGTCCGTCGTCTCAGGGGTCGACTCCAGGGCCGCCTCGGCCACCCGTCGCCTCCGGCAGCCAAGGCAGAAAGTGCCGTCGGCGCAGTCTTCCCAGCCCTCGGGCAGCGGCGTCGGCTCGGCATCGCTGCGGCTGGTGGCGACGCCACAGGTGCCGCAGGTCCACTTGTCCTTGATGGGCATGGTCATACGCGGCTCTTGTTCTTGCGGCCGTTTTGGGTCTTGTGACCGTTTCGGGGTCGATTCGGGGCGGGTCGGGAGCTGAGCTGTTTGCTGCGGCCACCGCGGTCCATCTCGAACTCCCGGACCAAGCCGAGCGAGCCCGCCATGCGGCGGACCTCCTCTGCCTGATCGGAGAGGACGAAGCTGATCCCGGTCCCCTGACGGCCGGCGCGGCCGGTGCGGCCAATCCGGTGCACGTAGGAGTCGCGATCCTCGGGGACGTCGAAGTTGATCACGTGGGTGACTCCGGCGACGTCGATGCCGCGGGCGGCGACGTCGGTTGCCACCAGCGCGTCCACCTCGCCGGCCTCGAAGCGAGCGAGAGCGCGTTCGCGCTGCCCTTGCGATTTGTCGCCGTGCATCGCCACCGCCTCCAGGTCACGCTTGCGCAGCCGTTTGGTGAGTCGGTCGGCGCCGCGCTTGGTGCGGACGAAGACCAGGGTGCTGCCGCTCTCGGTTTCGCCGAGCTGCTTGACGAGGTGGTCGAGCTTGGCGCCCTGGGAGTCGACGTGGAGGAAGCGGTGCTCGATGTCGGCCTTGGCGTCGCTGTCCGCCGCCTGGGTGTGGCGGCGGGGGTTGCGGGTGAACGAGGCGGCGACCTTGCCGGTCGCTCCCTCCAGGGTGGCGGAGAAGAAGAGCGTCTGGCGCTGCTTCGGCGTCTTGGCGACGATCCGGTCGACCGCGGGCTTGAACCCCATGTCGAGCATGCGGTCGGCCTCGTCGAGGACGAGGATGCGCACCTGCTCGAGCGAGACCACGTTGCGGGCGATCAGGTCCTCGAGTCGTCCGGGGGTGGCGACGAGAATGTCGGCGCGGCGGGCGGCCTTGCTCTGAGGCCCGAAGCCGACGCCGCCGTACACAGCGGCGATTTTCAGCCCGCGGGAGTCGGCGACGGTGCGCAGCTCCTCGACGATCTGCCCCGCGAGCTCGCGGGTGGGGGCGAGGACGAGGGCACCGGTGTGGCCCTGGTTCGGCTCGATCCGATCGACCAGCGGGATGCCGAAGGCGAGCGTCTTGCCCGAGCCGGTCGGCGACTGGACGAGGAGGTCGTGGCCGCCGAGGGCGTCGCGCACGACGAGCTGCTGGACCGGGAAGGGGGTGGTGATGTCGCGGGCAGCGAGTGCGCGTACGACAGGGTTGGAGATGCCGAGATCGGCAAAGGAAGTGATGTTGTGTGCTCCTTTTCGAGCTGTTAGGGGAGATCCAGCGGCCCCTAAGCGCGATCAGCACACGGAGGAAACGGAACCTCTCGGCCGGCGAGAATGCCGAACCGACCCGTTCACCGTAGCAGTCACGCCGGTACGTCGAAGAAAGTGAGAGGAATGCGAAGGCGCTGATGCAGCGCTTCCAGCAGACCGCGCTCCTGCCAACCCGTCCGGTCCTCGCTGCGCAAACTGATCAGCAGATGGTGGGGATCGAACTTCGCGATCGCGTCGTCGAAGGCGAGCAGTGGATCATCGGCTCCGACCTCGCCCTCCGGCTGCGCCCCGAGCTCTTCGAGCTGGTCGAGAACCGAATCCAGTCGCTCGGCCGCCTGTTCCCTGGCCTCGTCGGTTGCCGAAGAAAGCCACTCGAAGCGCCCGGGCAGCATCGGTGCGATCACCATCACCTGGTCGGCCGATTCGATCAGCAGGCGTATCCCGAAGGGCAGGTCCGCGGCGCTTGGAGCTGCTTGGCCAGCGGCGATGAGGAGACGGGATTCGGCCATGTCCCACACCTAGACCCGGAAGAAGAGTGGGTCAAACAGCCTCGCCATCAGCGCCTCGGCATGATGTCGCCGCATGAGCCTGAGTGCCGAAGAAGAGAAGCGCGTCGAGGGAGAAGTGCACCGGATGGTCGCCGAGTTGCGAGCGCGGCCGACCCAGGAAAAGGAGGATGCCCTGGGCCTGGAGATCGCGATGCTGCCGCCGGCGGAGCGGGACTACGTCACCACCGTCCTGCTGCGGATGCTCAGGGAGGGCCCGGCCTGAACGGAAGCGCCGGGCGGTTCGAGCCGCCCAGCGCTTCCTTTGCCGTTCTAGGTAGTGCGGCGCGAGCGCGCCAGGGCCGCTCCGCCGAGGAGCAGCGCGAGTACGCCGACGATCAGGGCGGCGACGGCGAGTCCGTTGCCGTCGCCGTCGGAGTCGCCCGACTCGGCCTCATCGTCGTCTGCGGCGAGGGCATGCTCTTCGCTGGCTTCGGTGACCGCGACCTGCGGCGCCGGCTCTTCCGAGTCAGGCGCTCCGATCCAGCGCACGACTTCGCCGTTCGCGTAGGTCTGCAGCGCTTTGAACGTCAGGGTGTCTCCCGCCTCGCCCGGTATCTGCACCGAGATCGGGAAGTCGAGGAACTGACCCGGCTGGATCGCGTTGCCGGCGCCGTTTGCGGTCCAGGTCATCTGGGCCACCTGTTCGGTGATCTTCTCGCCGTGGCTGGTGATCGGTTTGGCCAGTTTCTCCATCTGCACTTTCGCCGACCAGCCGGGTACCGGCTCGTAGGAGGCGAAGACGAAGCCGGGCGGGAACTGCACGTCCACCTTGGTCGTCCCGGAGTCGTCGCGCTCGTTGGGGACGCGGACGTTGAGGACCGTGAAGTCTCCCGCCGCCGCTTCGGAGGGCTGCAGGGTGACGTGGGCGCCGGCGCTGGCGGGCACCGCGAGGGCGAGCACGCCGAGCAGGGCCAGAGTCAGTTTGATTTTCATTGCTTCCTTTCGTTGCGCTTGTCTTCCGAACGTGACACCGCGAATGCGGCGGCGATCAGCTCGGGGGACCGCGCCCGGCGAGCGCCATCATCGGATCGGCACTTCCAACTCGGCCGCGTACTCGTCGAAGGCGGAGACGCGCGCGGTGACCTCCAGCTCCCAATCACCCGCCACGCCGAGCAGCGCCCCCTGCACGGTGTAGTGGCCCGGACCGGCGCGCCGGGCTTCCAGCGGCAGCGGCCCGATCGACTTCTCGGGCATCGTCGCCGTCACCTCCAGCTCTTTGACCTTGGCGAACTGACTGCCGTCCCTGCTGTCGAACAGGTACAGGTGCACCTGGTTGGAGCCGACCCGGGCCGGGTCAATGGTGACCTCCAACTCGGCCGGTCCCAGCGTGGCGCTGCCCGAGAACGGCCCCGCCTGCACCGTCGTCGCGGGCGCATAGCCGGCTAATACAGCAGTAACGCCGAGGACGGCCACGGCCAGCGCCACCTCGCCGCGCAGCGCCCGGCGCAGGAGGAGCCCGACCCGGCCGGGTGGCTCGCCACTCCTGGCGATCCACTTCAAGCGAGGGACGGAGCGGTAGCGGTTATAGGCGGCGAGGGGGATGAGGAGGGCGACCAGGAGGCCGAACTTGACGAGGACCGCGCGCCCGTAGGCGGTGTCGAGCAGGTTGTCGAAGTCGCGCACGTAGGCGTAGGCCTGGCCGAGGCCGGTGAGCAGAATCACCGCGACGCAGAGCAGCGCGATCGGGGAGAAGCGGACCAGGTTCGCGGCGAGGAGGCGGCTGCGATCAGGCGGCACCAATTCGCGGGTTGCGGCGGGGAGGACGAACAAGAGTGCGGCCAGTCCGCCCAGCCACACGGAGACGGCGAGGACGTGGAGGACGTTGGTGGGGAGGAGCAGGGCGACCGGGGATTGCGTGCTCGGATGCCCCGACAGCGCCGGCTCCAGGGCGATGAACCCAAGCGGTAAGAACAGCGCCAACGCCTGCCAGGGACGCGGCGACCGCCGCAGCGCCCAGACGCCGAGCCCGAACACGGCCCAGGCGAGGGTGGTGAGCGTCCAGACGGTGCCGAAGCGGGTCCCGAGCTCCTCGCGCAAGATCGTCGAGTCGAGCGCCGAGCTAGCCGAGACGCCGGCCGCCTCGGCGGCGTGGAAGACGATCCCCGCGGCTGCACTGGCGGCGCCCGCCACGGCCGCTGTCAGGAGGACACCGCGCAGGCGCCGATCGAAGGCTCGGCCGCCCTCACCCCATTCCTCGGAGTCGCGCGCGACCGCTCGCCGCGCTGGCCGCCACGCCAGCAGCATGAAGGCGAGGGCACCGAGCGCCAGGGCCAGCGCCGCGTACTGGACCCCGCGGGCGACGCCGAGGCCGATCTCGGCGACGGTGTCGGCGCCGTGGCCGGCGACGAGCTCGGCGACCGTCTCCTCGGGCGCGCTGCCCGCCCTGCCGATCGAGAAGACGTAGCCGCCGGAGACGACGTGTCCGTCGGCGGAGACGACGCGGTAGGTGGCGGTGTAGCTGCCGTCCGGCAGGTCGGGATCGAGGCGGACGGCCAGCTCCGAGCCCTCGCCGCCGGGGTGGAAGACGTCGCTGGCGTCGACCTGCTTTCCCTCGGCGTCGTAGATCCGAACCGCGCCGAAGTTCCCTTCGACCGGCTCGCTGAAGCGGAGGACGACGGCGTCCGGCTGCGCCCTCGCCGTTTCCCCACGCTGCGGGGCGCTGCCATCGAGCGTCGCGTGCGCGGACGCCGCGGCGGGAATCGCGAGCAGCGCCGCCGCCGCGAGGGCGAGCGGAAGGAGGAGCCTGTGGAGGCCTCGTGGCACTACCAGACCTCCCTGGCCGGGCGATCCTCGGGGTCCCCGTCACGCCTGCGTCGCCTGGTGATGGCCACCGCCGCCCCACCGAGGAGGACGATCGCGGCGCCCGCGATCAGAAACGGCGTCTTCGAGGCGTCGGTCGGCCCGACCCAGAAAAGGGTGCCCTCGATCGCACCCTCGCGGCCGTCGACCCGCAACGGGATCTCGTAGTCGAAGACCTTGGTTCGCCTGCTCTCGTCGGAGACCTGAGGCGGCGTGCCCTTCGCCATGTAATGGGAGCGATGGTCATGCCAGCGGAAGGTCCCCGACTTGTCGACGGTCTCCCAGGCCGGCGGGGCGGCCGGGTCGGCGTTCTCCGGCACCGGGGCTTCGGCGTAGCGGTCGACGTTCTGGTAGGTCGCGGGAGAGCGCCGGTTCATCTGCACGGTTCCGTCGCGCAGGACGCGTGCGTACGGCTCCCCCTCGTAGCCGTAGATCAAGACTTCGTGGCCGCCCTGGACGACCAGCTCGATGTCGGCGTCGTAGTTGAGGACCTGGAAGCTGACGCCGGGAACGTCGGGCCGTACGGTTTCGATCTCCGAGCGGAAATCGGGGTTGCCTTCGTGCCCCGATGCAGGCGGGGCGAGAAGCAGGCAGGACATCGTCGTCGCGGCGGCAAGCGCCGCCCAAAGCTTTCGCATGGGTTCCTTTCGGTCGCGCGCTCGGCGACGAAAGGTCCTCTCGCCGGGCGCTAGTTCTGCGGTGCCAGGCGGGCGGGCGGAGGCCGCTTTGCCAGCCCGAAGGCGATCAGGCGGGTCCCGCGCGGCAGCCAGGTGGCGGGCGCGGGCGGCATCGGCTGGAGCGGTGAGGCCGATCGCGGGCGGGCACGGTCGCGTCGCCGGGCGACGAGCTTCGCGATCAGCTCCTCGCCGACGTAGCGGCCGCCGAGCAGTGGGATCGCGATCAGCAGGGCGGGGGCGAGGAACAGCAGCGCGTCGGTCGAGCCGGTGACGGCCAGGACCGCGACCCAGCTAAGGGTGAGCGCCAGCGCCCGAGCGGGAGTGAATCGTGCCGCCATCTTCATCCGGGCGGATCCTAGAGCAGGACCTAAACGGCAGATCAAGCAGAAGCTCGAGATCCGGCTCCGCCCGGCGTTACTCTGAGTGGGCGACAACCGTTCGTCGGGTTCTCATCCTCCTCTTCCTTGCGCGCGGTCCGGCCCAGAGGAGGGGTTGGAGAACCAAGATGAACGTGCAGGACACGTCCCCGGCCGCGGCGGGCGCTTCCGAGGACCACTCCGTCCGCGCCGAGCTCTCCCGCGAGATGGTCCGCCTCTACAAGGATCTGTTCGGACGTGGGCCGACCAGGGCGCGAACCGATTTCGCCGGCCCGGACACGATCCTCTGCACCCTGGAAGACAGCTTCACCTCCGCCGAGCGCGCGCTTGCCGAGCTGGGGGAGCACCACCGGCTGCGCGACACCCGCATGTACTTCCAGCACGCGACGGAAGACCAGTTTCGCGAGACCGTGGAGCGGATCTCGGGGAGGAAGGTCCGCGCCTTCGTCAGCGGCATGGATACCGCGGAGGACGTTGCTTCCGAGGTCTTCTACCTGGAGCCCAGGAGCTGACGCCGGCCCGGCGCGCGGTCGGCCTCGTCATCGGCCGTGCCGTGGAGGAAGACGGGGCCGCGACCTGAAGTACCGGGGAAACCCATGCGCCCGCCCGGGTGCAAGTCAAAGGAGCCTTACAAAGCAATGCACTCGTCCCGAAGGTTGCGCCCGCTCGTGCTGGTGGCCGCGGTTGCCCTGCTGGTCGCGGCGCTGCTGGCGCCAGGCGCCAGCGCAGCCAGCGTCCCGCCACTCTCCTCGACCGCGCAGTACAAAGCGCTCGTCCAGTTCGTCGACAAGCTCCACGGGCTGGCCAGGACGCCGACCCCTTCCTCACAGAAGGCCGTCTACAGCGGTCAGCTCGAAAGCAAGCACGCGGCTGCGGTGAACAAATCGACCGCCCTCCTAGCCCGCGCGAAAAAGGCGGCGAAAGCCGAAGCGCAGCGCGCCTTCAAGGCCGGCGCGCAGACCATACGCCGCACCGAGTCCGGTGAACTGGCCACCCTGCGCGAGGAATACGACGCCCGGTTGGACCGCGCCGCCAACAACTACGACGCCGAGCTGGGGCGGATCGAAGACGAGTTCGACGCCCGGATCGCCACGCTGCGCAAAGAGATCAAACGACTGCGCAACCAGAAGGCCAACGCCAAGAGCGTGACGGATAAAGCCCTGATCGAGGAAGCGATCGAAAGGCGGATCGACCGGATCACCGGCGACCGCAAGCTCGAGCAGGAAGAAGTCGCCGACCTGAAGGCCGGCTACCGCAAGGAAAAAGAGACGATCCGCGCCGCCAAGTCCTCCGCCACGCAGGTCGTCCAGCAGGACGACGACGCGGCGATCGAAAGGCTGCGCAACGACCACAACCGGATCTACAGCGCCAGGATCCGCACCCTGCAGAGCAAGCGCGCGAACCAACTGAGCGACCTCGAGGTGAAGGTCGAAGCCGGACGCGCCGCGATCGAGAAGATCCCGGTCGCCGGCTAGCTCGCCCATTGCCTCGCCGGGAGCCCCTGAGGGGCTCCCGGCCGGTGAATGGCCCGTCTGCGAGATTGGCCCCGATGGAGTCCGGCTTGATCGAGCAACGGGCGCTGCGAGCGGCATGCGCGGTCGCCAGAGCCCACGGCGTGGCCCGCGAAGGGGCCGCGGTGGCGTATTCGGGCAGCAACGTGCTCGTTCACCTGCGGCCATCGCCCGTGGTCGCGCGGGTGATGACGGGGACGGTGGTCCTGCACGAGGATCCCGAGGCGTGGCTGAAGCGTGAGGTCTCGGTGCTGAGCTTCCTCGCTCCCTCCGGCTTGGCGGTCGCTCCGAGCCCCTTGATCTCCCCCGGGCCCTATCAGTCGGATGGCCTCTGGATGACCTTCTGGGAGTGGGTGGCCCACCGCGGGTCCGAGCTTCGCGACGGCGCCGAGCGGCTGGGTCGAGCCCTGCGCGAGCTTCACGACGAGCTGTCCGCGTTCCCGGGCGAGCTGGCCGGATTCGGCGACCTGCAGCAGGACGTCGACCGTCTGCTCCGGCAGCTGCGTCCCACCGCCGCCCTCGCCGCCCAGAGGATCGATTCGCTGCGTGCGAGGTTGTTCGACTTGAGCGACACGGTGTTCGCCGCGCCCCTGCCGGCCCAGGCGCTCCACGGCGACGCGTCGCTCAGCAACCTGCTCTGCGGCGGGGAGCGTCTCGTCTGGAACGACTTCGAGGACACCTTCCGTGGACCGGTTCACTGGGACCTCGCCGGCTACCTGATCAGCCTCGAAGCCCGCGGGGCAAACCCTGACTTCGTCGACCGAACGCTCGAGGCCTACGGGGGAGTGGACAAGCGTGAGCTCGCCCCGTTCACCGCGGCGCACCACGTTTACGACGAGATCTGGGGGCTGTACGACGCCCAGCGCCGCAGCTGACCAACAGAAAACGCCCCGCCGGGGAGGCGGGGCGCTTCTGGGGTTACTACAGGGAGGAGAGATATGTATCTCTATATATGTGTGGATCCGTGGGAGGTAGGTGAGCCCGGTTAGTGTCGAGTGCGTCGCTGTGGGAAGCAGCGAGGCGATATTCGACGCGGGGATCAACCTTTGAAGTCTGGGTGGTGTTCCTTTGTCGGTTTCCTCTTGCGAATCCTTGAACAGCGTACGAACGTATGTGCGATCTGTGTGTGAGTGGGGTCACAGAGCCCCTGCAATTCACGGTCTCTGCGGGCTATCTACCCGATTTGCTCCAGAAGACCAGATCAAATTCGGTAACCGGTCCCGGGGAAATGTCGCATCCGTTTCTGAAGCTCGGATAAAAGGCCAGCGAGAGGGGCTCGCTGTAGCGTTCCGGCAGTGAAGAAGTCCCGGATAGATGCGGTTTTGGCCGACCGCGGCCTCTTTCCGTCGCGGACGGCGGCAGCCGGTGCCGTGCGGGCGGGCGAAGTCCGCGTCGGCCAGGACGGGCCGGTGGCGCTGCGGCCGAGCCAGCTGGTCGAGCCGGACGCGCAGCTGATCGTCGACGAGGGGCCCCGCTACGTCTCTCGCGGCGGGGTGAAGCTGGAGAACGCCCTGGAGGCACTTGCGCTCGACATCACCGGCCGGGACTGCCTCGACGTCGGCGCCTCGACCGGTGGCTTCACCGATTGTCTGCTGCAGCGGGGGGCGGTTCGCGTCGTCGCCAGCGACGTCGCTTACGGCCAGCTCGACGTCCGCCTTCGCCAGGACCCCCGCGTGCACGTGATCGAGCGGCTCAACGCGCGGGCCATGGAGCCCGCCGATCTGCCGTTCGCGCCGTCGCTGGCGACGATCGACGTCTCCTTCATCTCCCTCGCCAAGATCCTGCCCGCCGTGGCGCGGTGCCTGGAGCCAGGGGGAGAAGTGCTGGCGATGGTGAAGCCGCAGTTCGAGCTCGGCAAGGAGCGGGTCGGCCGCGGAGTGGTTCGCAAGCCCGCCGACCGGCGGGAGGCGATCCTCGCCGTGGCGAGCGCCGCGCGCGAGCTCGGGCTGCCGGTCCGTGGCTTCGCCTCCTCGGGGCTGCCGGGGCCGAAGGGCAACCGCGAGACCTTCGTCTGGTGCGGCGGCGCTGGTCCGGAGGTCGGCGGTCTCGAGGCGGCGGTGGCCGCGGTCGAGGGGGACGAGTGAAGACCGCGGCGCTGATCACCCACACCCACCCGCCGGCGGCCTCGGAAGCAGTCGAGATCGCGGCAGAGGTGGCCCACGACCTCGGCTGGCGCCTGGCGGCGACCGAGCAGGAGCTGGAGAAGCACGGCACCGCCGGCGAGGGGGTCGACGTCACCGCCGAACACACGCTGCCGGAGATCTGCCTGGTCCTCGGGGGCGACGGCTCGATCCTGCACGCGCTGCGCCGTTACGCCAACACCGAGATTCCAGTCTTCGGCGTCAACTTCGGCACCGTCGGCTTCCTCGCCGCGGTCGAGCGCGACGAAGCCCGCGAGGGCATCCGCCGGGCCCTGGAAGGAGAGATCGAGACGATCCAGCTGCCGGGCCTCGAGGTGAAGGTGGACGGCAAGGAAAAGGTCGGCCTCAACGACATCACCCTCGCTCGCCGCCCCCACGATCGCGTCGCCGAGCTCAGCTACCGGATCGCCGGCGAGGAGGTCGGCCACGTCCGCTGCGACGGCCTCGTCGCCGCCACTCCGGCGGGGTCGACCGGGTACAACCTCGCCAACCAGGGTCCGATCCTCGCCTGGGGGGTGAAGGGCTACGTGGTCAGCTACATCTCGCCGCACTCGCTGACCGCGCGGGCCCTGGTTGTCGCCCCCGGCGACGTCCTCCACGTCGTCAACGCGCCCGAGCGCGAGCCGGTCGAAGTCGCCGTAGACGGCCGCACGATCGCCGACCTCGCTCCCGGCGCCGAGCTCGAGGTCCGCTTCATCGACTCGGTCAGCCGCTTGGCGCAACTGCCGGGGACGAGCTTCTACGGACGGATCCGCGAGAAGTTCGGCCACCTCGCGGTTTAGCGTCACTCGCGAGTCATGAAGACAAAAGATGTCGTATGCTTTTGTCTATGGCCGTGATGGTGCCAAGAGATAGATGGACCGACGAGCGGCTCGACGAAGCCTTCAACCGCATCGACGCCGACATCCGCGAACTCCGAGTGGAGATGAAACGAGGTTTCGAGCGGATCGAGGAAAAGTTCGACGGGGTGCAGTCTGAAGCGAATGCTCGCTTCGACTCGATGAATCAGCGTTTCGACGCGATGCAGAGGACGATGATCATCGGCTTCGTGACCCTGTTCGCGAGCATCGTCGCCAGCATGATCGGCACCGCGATCCTGACTTAGGCGCAACTAGCGTGAAAGCGCGACCGGTCGGTCCGCGCCCGTTGCTACACAGATTCCATGCTGCGCGAGCTGCGAATCGAGAACCTTCTGCTGATCGAGCGGGCCGAGCTGCGGCTGGGGGAGGGGCTGAACGCGATCACCGGCGAGACCGGGGCCGGAAAGACGATGCTGGCCCACTCGCTCGACCTGCTGATGGGCGGCAAGGCGAAATCGCACATCGTTCGGCCGGGGGCTCCCGAGGCCTGGGTCGAGGGCCTGTTCGACCTGCCGCAGGGGCTGCTGGAAGAGCCGGAGATGGCCGAGCTGGCCGAACGGCTGCCGGAGGGAGCTGAGGAGGTTGTGCTCGGCCGGCGGGTCTCGGCCGGCGGCCGCACCAGCGCCTTCGTCGCCGGTCGGGCCGCCACCGCCGCTGACTTGAAGCTGCTCGGCGGGCGGCTGCTCGCCTTCTTCGGCCAGCACGAGCACCGGCGCCTGACGATCTCCTCCGCCCAGCTCGAGATCCTCGACGGCTTCGCCGGGGCCAAGTACCTGGAGCTGCGGGACGCCTACCGCGAGGCGCACCGCGAATGCGTCCGCCTCGGCGCCGAGCTGGCGGAGCTGCGGGAGCGCGAGGGCTCGCGGGAGCGCGACCTCGACCTCTACCGCTACGAGCTCTCGGAGATCGAGGAAGTGGCGCCGGTCCCGGAGGAGCGGGCGGAGATCGGCGCCCAGCGGGAGCGGCTGCGCCATGCCGAGGGGCTGCGCGAAGCCGCGGCTGCCGCGCACGCGGGGCTGGCGGGGGCCGAAGCGGACGGGGGCGGAGCCATGTCGGCGGTCGCGCAGGCCGAAGCGGCGCTGCAGGGAGCGGCCGGCCTCGACGACGGGCTCGACGGTGTCGCGGAGCGGGTGGCGGCGCTGGCGGTTGAGCTGGGCGACGTCGCCTCCGAGCTGCGCGACTACGCGGAGGAGGTCGAGGCGGACCCCGGTGCGCTGCTGGCGATCGAGGAACGGCTGGAGGCGATCGACCGCCTCGAACGCAAGCACGGCGGCAGCGTCGAGTCGGTGCTGGCGCACGCCGAGCACTGCCGGGCGGAAATCGCACGCCTCGAGGGAGCCGAGGAGCGCAACGCCGAGGCCGAGGCGGCGCTCGAGGCCGCCGAAGCGCGGCGGGCGGATCTCGGCGAGCAGCTGAGCGCCGGCCGCGAAGCCGCTGTCGAGCCACTGCAGGAGCGGGTCGCGACTGAGCTTGGGCAGCTGGCGATGCCCGGGGCCTCGCTGCAGGTGGCCCTGGAGCCGCACCCCGACGGCTACGGCTCCTCCGGGCGCGAGACCGTCGAGCTGTGGGTCGCTCCCAACCCCGGGATCGAGCCGGCGCCGCTGCGGGACGCCGCCTCCGGCGGCGAGCTCTCGCGGGTGATGCTGGCCCTGAGCGGGCTGGGGAAGGGGGCGAGCGCCGGGACGATGGTCTTCGACGAGATCGACGCCGGCATCGGCGGCAACACCGCCCGGGTCGTGGGCGAGCGGCTGCGAGCGCTCGGCCGCGGCCGACAGGTCCTCTGCATCACCCACCTGCCGCAGGTCGCCTCCCTCGCCGACGTCCACTTCCGGCTCGAAAAGGACGTGGGCGGCGAGCAGGCGCGGGCGACCGTGGAGCGCCTCGACGGCGAGGGCGTGGTCGCCGAGATCCGCCGCATGCTCGGCGGCGAGAGCGCAGACGAGGCCGCTACTCAGCACGCCCGAGAGCTCTTGAAGGCCGCCTGACAGGCGATTCCCTTGTCGCACTCCTCTTCCTTGGCCTAGTCTGAGCCTGTGGCCACCACTAGTCGTCGTCGCCTTCCTGCCCTGCTCGGGCGCAGGAACGGCACGCGGCCGGATGCGCCGGTCGAGGGAACCGCGCGTTTGGGTGAGCGGACCAAGCACCTGGTCAAGCGGCTGCGACCCGGCGAGGTCGCCGTCATCGACCACGTCGACATCGACCGCATCGCCGCCGAGGAGCTGATCGAAGCCGAGGTGGTGGCGGTGCTGAACGCCTCACCCTCCTCCCAGGGGCGCTATCCGAACGCCGGGCCGCTGATGCTCGCCCGGGCCGGGATCTGCCTGATCGACGCTCCGGGCGCCGAGCTGTTCGAGCGCCTCGAAGACGGCGACCGGGTGCGGATCGTCGGCGAGGCGATTTACGTCGGCGAGGAGGAGATCGCGCACGGCCGCCTCCTCCGCGTTCCCGAGCTCGAGCGGGAGATGCAGGAGCACCGCGAACGGATCGACGAGGCGCTGGCCGAATTCGCCGAGAACACCGTCGCCCACGTGCGCGAAGAGACCGACCTGCTGACCGGCAACATCGCCTTTCCGCCGACCCGCGCCTCCTTTCGCGACCGCCACGTCCTGATCGTCGTCCGCGGCGACCGCCACCGCCGCGACCTGAAAGCGCTGCGCGCCTACATCCGCGACGTGCGGCCGCTGATCGTCGCCGTCGACGGCGGTGCCGACGGGGTTCTGGAAGCGGGCCTGAAGCCCGACGTGATCCTCGGCGACATGGACTCCGCCGGCGACGCCGCCCTGCGCTGCGGCGCCGAGCTGATCGTCCACGCTTATCCGGACGGGCGGGCGCCGGGGCGCGAGCGGCTGCAGGAGGCGGGGCTCGACCATCAGGTGGTGCCCGCGGCCGGCACCAGCGAGGACGTGGCGATGCTGATGGCCCACGAGAAGGGGGCGACGCTGATCGTCAGCGTCGGCGCCCACTTCAACCTGATCGAGTTCCTCGACCGCAAGCGCGGCGGCATGTCCTCGACCTTCCTGACGCGGCTGAAGATCGGCGAGCGCCTGGTCGACGCCAAGGGGGTGAGCAGGCTCTACAACCCGAGCTCGACCCTGGCTCCGCTCGCCTTCTTCGCGGTCGCCTTCCTGGTCCTGCTGACGATCCTCGTCATCACCTCCCCGGCCCTCAACGACGTCTGGGAACTGGTCTGGCTGAAGATCCGGATCTGGCTCGGCATCGACTAGGAGGGTTTGGCGAAACCCCCGCGCACGCCTGGCGGCGGCGGACACTTCGCGGTGCGGCGTCCTCAGTCGGCCAAATGGCGCTGCCATTCGGCCTCCCTGCGTCCTTGCCCCGCTCGGTCCGGCGCTCGCCAGCCGCACACGCGGATTTCACCAAACCCTCCTAACCTCCCGGCGCACTAGCCTTCGGGCCTCGATGGGGTACTCCGCGCGCTACCACGCCACTTCGCTGATCGCAGTTTTCATCGCCCTCGCGATCGGGATCCTGGTCGGCGCCGAGTTCGGCGGCGACGCCCTCGACGACACCCGCCGCGACCTCGAGCAGAGCCTCGTTGGCAACCTCCAGGACGCGCGCTCGCGGGCCGACGAGCTGAACGCCGAGCTCAACCGCTCCGACGAGTTCGCCGAACAGGTCTATCCCGTGCTGACCCGGGACCGGCTGGAGGGAAGGCGCTTCGCGATCCTCGCTCTCGGCGGACTGCCCAGCCCCGTCACCGACGAAGTCGAGGAGGCCTTGGCGCCGACCGGTGGCCGCCTGGTCGGGGTCGGGGTGGTGCGCGAGCCGGTCGACGTCAACGGGCTGGCCGAAGACCTCGCCAAAACCAGGTTCTCCGACCTGCGCGCCAACCCCGACGCCATGACCGAGCTCGGCACCGGGCTGGGGCGCCAGCTGATGCTCGGCGGCACGCTTCCCGAGGTGGTCCGCGGTCACCTCTTCTCACGCGCCAGCGGCAGCTTCGGGGGCCTCGACGGGTTGATCGTCGTTCGCGACCAGCCGGAAGAGATGGGCGTGGTGCAGCGTGAAAAGACGAACCAGCTGGAGGCGGCGTTGATGAGCGGGATCACCGCGACCCGCGTACCCGCGGTCGGGGTGGAGACCTCGAGCGACGACTCGTCCTCGATCTCCTTCTTCCAGGGAAACGACCTGGCCAGCGTCGACCACGTCGACCTGACGGCCGGCAAGCTGGCGATGGTCATCGCCCTGCGTGGCGCCGACGGCAGCTTCGGCGTCAAGGGCACCGCCGACCAGCTGCTGCCGGACCTGCTGACCGAGGGCAAATAGGGGATGGAGTGGGTCGGACTGCCCCTGGCGCTGGCGATCTCGCTGTTCCTCGTTCCAGCCGGAGCGCGGGGCCTGCGCGACGCGGGACTGGTGCGGGAGAACTACCGCGGTGCCCTGCTCGCCTTCCCCCTCGGAGCGGTGCTGGCGACGGCGGCGCTGGTGGCGCTGGCCCCGCTCGCCTTCCTCGACGACCGCGCCGACCTCGACCTGCTCGACCCCGATCTGCGGCGCTGGCTCCCCTACCTGCTGGGAATCGCCTTCCTGGGCTTTCTCGACGACGCGCTCGGACAGGGTGAGGCGGTGACGACGCCGCGGGGCTGGCGCGGGCACTGGGCGGCGCTGCGGGCAGGTTCGCTCTCGACCGGCGCGATCAAGGCGACCGGGGCGCTGGCGCTGGCCGCCTACGTCGTCTCCGGTCGCGGTCTCGAAGACTGGCGCTACGTCGCCGACGTCGCCCTGTTGATCCTCGCCACGAACCTCTTCAACCTGCTCGACCTGCGGCCGGGGCGCTCGGAGAAGGGCCTGGTGCTCCTGGGCGTCGGTCTCTGCCTCGGGGCTTGGACGCTGGAGCCGCTCGAGCTGCTCGGCATCTTCGTCGGCCCGATACTGGTCGGGATGTGGCTGACGCTGGGGGAGAAGGCGATGCTGGGGGACACCGGGTCGAACCTGATCGGGGCGGTCGCCGGGGTCTGGCTGCTGACCGATCTCGACGGCGACGCGCGTCTGGTGGCCCTCGCGGTGGTCCTGGCGCTGACGATTTACGGGGAGTTGCGGTCTATTTCGAAGACGATCGACTCGGTTCCGCCTTTGCGCTGGCTAGACTCGCTTGGCAGAGCATGAGTCCGACGAGCAAAGGCGACACGAGGTTCATTTTCGTTACCGGCGGCGTCGTCTCGGCCCTCGGTAAGGGGATCACCGCGGCGGCGATCGGGCGCCTCCTCGTCTCTCGCGGCTACCGGGTCCAGCTGCAGAAGTTCGACCCCTACATCAACGTCGACCCGGGGACGATGAGCCCGTTCCAGCACGGCGAGGTCTTCGTCACCGAGGACGGGGCGGAGACCGATCTCGATCTCGGGCACTACGAGCGCTTCACCGACGAGAACACGACGCGGGCCTCCAACGTCACCGCCGGCGCCGTTTACAACTCGGTGATCAAGCGCGAGCGCCGCGGCGACTACCTCGGCGCAACGGTCCAGGTGATCCCCCACATCACCAACGAGATCAAGCAGAAAATCCTCATCGTCGCCGAGTCGCAGTCGGTCGACTTCGTGATCACCGAGATCGGCGGCACCGTCGGCGACATCGAGTCGCTGCCGTTCCTCGAGTCGATTCGCCAGCTCTACACCGACATCGGCCCGAAGCGGGCGATGTTCATCCACCTGACCCTGGTCCCGTACGTCGGCCACGCCGGCGAACTGAAGACCAAGCCGACCCAGCACTCGGTCAACGAGCTGCGCCGGATCGGGATCCAGCCCCACGCGCTGGTCTGCCGCTCCGAAGGGCGCCTCGACCGCGAGATCCGAACCAAGATCGCCCTCTTCGCCAGCCTTCCCGTCGACGCGGTGATCTCCGCCCACGACGTCGACAACATCTACAAGGTGCCGCTGGTCTTCCGCGCCGAGGGGGTCGACGACCTGGTCCTCGACCACTTCGGGATGGAGGCGCCCTCGCCGGACATGAGCGAGTGGGAGGCGATGGTCCGTCGCGCCGAATCCGCCACCGCCAAGGTGAAGATCGCCGTCGTCGGCAAGTACGTCCAGCTCGCCGACGCTTACAAGTCGGTGATCGAGGCGCTCGAGCACGGCGGCTTCCATCACGGCGTCGACGTCGATGTGGAGCTGGTCGATTCCGAGAACTTCGACCCGGAGCGGCTCGAGGGCTGCGACGGGATCCTGATCCCCGGCGGCTTCGGCGAGCGCGGGATCGAGGGCAAGGTCGAAGCGGCGCGGATCGCCCGCGAGAAATCGATCCCGTACCTGGGCATCTGCCTCGGGATGCAGATCGCGGTCGTCGAGTTCGCCCGCCACGTCGCCGGCATGGACGGCGCCAACTCCGCCGAGTTCGACCCCGAGACCCCGTTCCCGGTAGTCGACCTGCTGCCGGAGCAGAAGGAGGTCTCCGACATGGGCGGGACGATGCGGCTCGGCGCCGACCCGGTGAAACTGCACGAGGGCACGAAGGCGCGTGAGATCTTCGGCGAGGCCGTCATCTACAAGCGCCACCGCCACCGTTACGAGGTCAACAACCAGCTGCGCCGCCGCCTCGAAGACGAGGGCCTGGTCTGCGGCGGCACCTCGCCCGACGAGCGGCTGGTCGAGATGGTCGAGCTCCAGGATCACCCCTTCTTCGTCGCTTCGCAGTACCACCCGGAGTTCAACTCCCGGCCCAACCGCCCGGAGCCGCTGTTCCGCGAGTTCGTCGGTGCTGCGGCGAGCCAGGCCGGAGAACGCCCGGCCGACGGCGGCGAGCTCGCGGAGATCAAGATCGAGCAGTCGGAAGTTCGGTCGGGCTAGCCTTCCTGCCGTGAGTTCACGGCTGGAAGAGCGATTCGTCAGGTACTGCGAGATCCGCAGCCCGACCGGCGAGGAGCGGGAGATCGCCGACACGCTCGCCGCCGAGCTGCGGGCGATGGGTCTTGAGGTGGGCGAAGACGGCGCCGCCGAGGCCGCCCGGGCCGGAGCCGGGAACCTGGTGACTCGCTCTCCGGGGACGGGGGAGGGATGGCTGATGTTCTGCGCCCACGTCGACACCGTTCCGCACCGTGGCCTGGTCGAAGTGGTGAGCGAGGAGGGCGTGTTCCACAGCCGGGGCGACACCATCCTCGGCGCCGACAACAAGGCCGCGGTGGCCGTCTTCATGGAGTTGATCTCCCGCCACCTCGAACGTCCGGGACCGGTGGGAATCGAGCTCGTGCTGACCGTGGCCGAGGAGCAGGGGCTGCGGGGCGCGAAGGCCTTCGACTCCTCACAGCTGCGCTCGCAGGCGGGGTTCGTCCTCGACCACGCCGGTCCGGTTGGCGAGGTGATCGTCTCCACCCCGACCCAACAGAAGATCCTCGCCGACTTCATCGGGGTCGAGGCCCACGCCGGGATTCGCCCCGAGGACGGGAGCAACGCGATCGCGGCGGCGGCGGCGGCGATCGCCCGAATGGAGCTGGGGCGGCTCGACGACGGGACGACGGCCAACGTCGGGTTGATCTCGGGGGGGACCTCGGGAAACGTCATCCCAGGTCATTGCGCGATTCACGCCGAGGCGCGCAGCCTTGAGACCGAGCGGGCGGCGGAGGTGGCCGGAAAGATCGCCGACGCCTGCGCCTGGGGCGCCAGCGAGCACGGTTGCGACGTGGACGTGAGGATCGAAGAGCTCTTCCGCGGCTACGAAGTTCCGAAGGACTCAGCCGCGCTGTCGCTGGCGGAAGAGGGGCTGCGGACGGCTGGCCTGGAGCCGCGGCAGGTCGCGATCGGCGGCGGCAGCGACGCCAACGTATTCCGCCGCGACGGATTCGACTGCGTGCTGCTCTCCAACGGCACCGACGCGGTGCACACCTCCGACGAGATGGTTCCCGCCCGCAGTCTCGACAAGATGCTCGAGGTCTGCGAGCGGATCGTGGCGGCGGCGGGGTGAGCGGCCGCCTCGAGCTACGACGCGGCCTCGTCGTCTCTTCCGATCCGCTGCTGGTCGAGGTCGAAGGTGAGCGCCGCCCTGCCTGGGCCGACGAAGTCCTGCTGGGGGAGATGCGCGAGGGCGACGAGGTGGTCGTAAACGTGGCGGCGGTCGACCTCGGCCTCGGTTCCGGCGGCTTCGACGTCGTCCACGTCAACCTGACCCGAGGGATGGGGGGCGACGGGAGGGACGGCGGCGCCCATGTGATGAAGCTGAACTACACCTCGCTCCAGCACCCGGTCGAGCCGGTGGAGGGAAACTCGAACGGGGCAGCAATCCCGGTGGCGGTGCTGCCGCTGCACGGTCACCTGGCCCCCGCCGCCTGGGCGGCGGCTCAGGCGGCGCCGGGACTCCGGGTCGGCTACGTGCAAACGGCCGGCGGCGCCCTGCCGGGCTCGCTCTCGCGAGACGTGAGCCAACTGAAGGAGCGCGACCTGCTCGCCGGCCACATAACCGCCGCTCCCGCCTACGGGGGCGAGCACGAGGCCACGAGCAGCGTCGGCGCCCTCGACGCGGCTTCGAGCCTTGGCTGGGACGCGGTCCTCGTAGGCCCCGGCCCGGGGATCATCGGCTCCAACACCGAGTTCGGCCACGGGGGGATGGCGGCATTGGAGAGCGCCCACGCGGCGCTGTCGCTCCGCCGTCCGACGATCCTCTCGCCGCGCCTCTCCTCCTCGGACCCCCGCGAACGCCACCTCCACCTCAGCCACCACACCTTCACCGTCCTCGAGCTGCTCTTGGGCGAGGTGGACGTCGCCGCCCCCGCTGTCGAGCTGCCCGGTGCTCCGGAGGCGCTGCGCTACCTCGGCGAGGCAGCTGGTGAGCGCCACCGCCTGCATGCCGTGTCCGTCGACCTCGATGCCTATGCGGCTACGGGTCTGCCCACGAGAACCATGGGCCGGTCCCTCGATGACGACCCGCTTTTCTTCGCCGCACCCCTCGCGGCTGGGACCCTCCTCGCACGGTCCCTTGCGCCTCAAGGGTTGTAACACCGCAGCGAGAACCAGCCGTCATGGCAGTTGCGATCAAGCCGCAGGCGCCCAGCGCAGCGGCAAAACCAGGTGCCGGCAAACGCTTCAACGGCCTCGTCCTCGACTTCCTGTCCTACCTGGAGCTCGAGCGCGGCCTCTCCCGCAACACCCTCAATGCCTACCGGACCGACCTCCTCCAGTACGGGGAGTACCTGGCCGCGCACGACCGCGACGCGCTGGAGGCGAGCGCATCCGACGTCGGCGACTTCCTGGCGGAGCTGGCGACGGGGGAGGGACGGCCAGCCTGCTCGGCGGCGACGATCCACCGCAAGGCCGCCTGCCTGCGCTCCTTCTACAAGCACCTGCGCCGCGACGAGCTGATCGGCGACGATCCGACGGCGGCGCTCAGCGCCCCCCGGCGCTCGAAGAAACTGCCGCACGTCCTCAACTACTCCGAGGTGCAGAAGCTGCTGGCCTCGCCGAAGGGGAGCGAGCCGACGGCGTTGCGCGACCGGGCGTTGCTGGAGGTGATGTACGCCTGCGGGTTGCGGGCCTCGGAGACCATCGGACTGGAGCTCGGCGACGTCGACCTGCGCGAGGGGTTCCTGCGGGCCCGGGGCAAGGGCTCGAAGGAGCGCCTGGTTCCGCTCGGCCGCCAGGCAATCGCCGCGATCAACGGCTATCTGCGGGGCGGGCGGCCGAAGCTGGTCGGTGAGCGGCAGGAGGCAAAGATCTTCGTCAACTTCCGCGGCGGGCCGTTGACCCGCCAGGGCCTCTACAAGATCGTCCAGCGCCATGCTCGCGACGCCGGGCTCGCCGGGAAGATGAGCCCGCACACGCTGCGCCACAGCTTCGCCACCCACCTGCTCGCCGGCGGCTGCGATCTGCGCGCCGTCCAGGAGATGCTCGGCCACGCCGACATCGCGACCACGCAGATGTACACCCACCTCTCCGGCGATCGCCTCAAGGAGGTCTACTTCAGCGCCCACCCGCGGGCCAGCGAGGGCTGATGGAGTAGAACTCGGGGCATGCCCGAGCTGCCGGAGGTGGAGACCGTCGTCAGGCAGCTGGAGCCGGAGATCGAGGGGCACCGAATCGAGCGGTTGGAGGTGCTGGACGAGCGCTGGTCGCGCCCGGTGTCGCCCCAGGGGCTGGGCAGCGCGGTGAGTGGCGCCACGATCGAGCACCTCGGTCGGCGGGGCAAGTACATCCTCATGGGGCTCGACGGCGCGCGGACGCTGGTGATGCACCTGCGGATGACCGGCAACCTGATCCTGCGCGAGGGAGAGGAGATGCTCGATCCCTCCGAGGGGCGGCGGCTCTACGAGAGCGAGCGGTCGACCAAGGAGCGGCACCTGCGGGCGCGCTTCATCCTCGACGACGAGCGCGAGCTCTGGTTCACCGATCCGCGCCGCTTCGGCGAGGCCTTCCTGCTCGCCGACGATCAGCTCGAGGAGCGCTTCGCGAAGCTCGGAGTCGAGCCGTTCGCGCCCGAGTTCACGCCGAAGGCCCTGGGGGAGATGGCGGCGGGACGAACCGCGCCGCTCAAGTCCTTCCTGCTCGACCAGTCGCGCATCGCCGGGGTCGGCAACATCTACGCCGACGAGGCGCTGTTCCGGGCCGAGCTGCATCCGCTCTCTCCCGCGGGCTCGATGAAAGCGGAGCACCTGGAGGCGCTGCGCGACGCGGTCGTAGCCGCCCTGGAAGCCGGCATCGACGCCGGTGGATCGTCAATCGACGACTACCGCGACGCCCGCGGCGAGAAGGGGACGATGCAGAACGAGTTCCTCGTGCACACCCGTGAGGGCGAGGATTGTCCGCGCTGCGGGGGAACGATCGTCCGCATCGTCGTCGGCGGACGGTCGACCTACTTCTGTCCGGGCTGCCAGGTGCGGCTGCGAAAGCGCCCGAGACGACGGCGCGCCCGGAAGTAGCGTCCGGTCCGTCGGTCATATTTGGTTGCGTGCCCGGAACTACGGTTAAGACCGAGGCAATCGTTCTGCGCAGCATCCGCTACGGGGAGGCGGATCGCATCCTCCACCTCTACTCGAAGACGAAGGGGAGGATCGGCGCGATCGCCAAGGGTGCACGCAAGCCGAAATCGCGCTTCGGCGGGCGGCTGGAGCCGTTCTTCCGGCTCGACCTCGTCCTGCACGAAGGCCGCGGCGACCTGATGACGGTCACCAGCGCCACCACCGTCGACGGCTACCCGCGACTGCGATCCTCCGGCGCCGCCCTCACCGCCGGCGCCCGCGCCTGCGACGCGGTTCTGCGCCTGCTCGACTCCGCCGAGCCCAACCCGCCCGCCTACAACCTCCTCTGCCGCTACCTGACGCTGCTCGACGATCCGGCTAAGAGCCGGGCAGCTGATCTCGAGGTGGCGCTCGCCTTTCGCTTGAAGCTAGCGCTTGTTGCTGGCTTCGTTCCCGAGCTCGCATCCTGCGCGGACTGCGGCGATGCCGAGCATTTGGCTGGATTCTCCGGCGCCGCAGGCGGAGTCGTCTGCGCTGGATGCGAAGCGGGCTCTTTCCCACTCTCAGAGGAGGCCCATCGCTTCATGGTCGAAGGCCTTGCCAAGCCCCTCGACGATGCCCCCGCCGCTGATCCCAGGGCTCTGCGCCAAGTCGAGCGAGCCGTGGGAGAAACCCTCGAGCACCACGCCCACGTCCAGCTCCGCGCCGCCGCCTGATCGGGACCGGAAGAGGGGCTCGCCGGGCCCTCCCCGCTGTTGTCCGCCGAGCCCCTCTCCCGGCCCCCCCTCGGCCCGCCTTATGATCGACGAGTGCCTGTCGCCACCGCGTTTTCTGACCGCATCGCCGCTTGGGAGGAGGAGTTCCTCAGCCGGCAGGCCACTCGGTCCTACCCCGCGCGACGGCAGGTCGAGGAGCCGGACAGCCCCCTGCGGACGCCGTTCCAGCGCGATCGCGACCGGATCGTCCACTCGAAGTCGTTCCGGCGGCTGAAGCACAAGACCCAGGTCTTCGTCGCCCCCGAGGGCGACCACTACCGCACCCGCCTCACCCACACCCTCGAGGCCTGCGGGATCGCCCGCACCGTCGCTCGGGCCCTGGGCCTCAACGAGGATCTGACCGAGGCGATCGGGCTCGGTCATGACCTCGGCCACCCGCCCTTCGGCCACGCCGGCGAGGAGACGCTCGATGCCGCCCTGCGCGACCACGGCGCCGACGGCTTTCGCCACAACGAGCACTCGTTGCGGGTGGTCGACGTGCTCGAGCGCGACGGCCAGGGCCTCAACCTCACCGAGCAGGTCCGCGACGGCATCCTCAACCACACCGGCTCCCGCAGGCCGGCGACGCTGGAGGGGCAGATCGTCAAGTTGGTCGACCGCGTCGCCTACATCAACCACGACATCGACGACGCGCTGCGGGCGGGGATCCTGCGGCCCGAGGACCTCCCGGCGGAGGAGATCGAGCTGCTGGGACCGACCGGCTCGGAGCGGATCGACACGCTGGTTCGCGACATCGTCGAGCACTCGGCGGGGGGGGAGGAGATCAGCCAGGGGCGCGAGGTCGGTCAGGCGATGCTGCGGCTGCGGAAGTTCATGTTCGACCGCGTCTACCTGGGACCGGAGGCGCGCCGCGAGCAGGATCGGGTCCAGCGCACCATGCGGGGCCTGTTCGAGCACTACCTCACCCGCCCCGGCGAGATCCCCAGCTGGGACCCGGCGGCGAGCGACCGCCAGCGGGTCGCCGATTACATCGCCGGCATGACCGACCGCTTCTGCATCGCCAAGTTCACCGAGCTCACCGTCCCCGAAGAGTCGCGTTTCTGAGGACGCACGTGACCGACGCATATCGGCGTCCTCGGTCGCTTGTGTGCAGAGCACACGGCGCTCCCTGCGTCCTTGATCTGCTTGGTCACGCACGCCCTCGGAGTGCGAGGATCTGACAATGGCCTTGATCTCTTCCGAGAGCGTCGAACGGGTGAAGCAGGCGGCCGACATCGTCGAGGTCATCTCCGCCCATACCGATCTACGCCGCCAGGGCGCCCGTTACGTCGGGCTCTGTCCGTTCCACGAGGAGCGCACGCCTTCGTTCTCGGTCGAGCCCCAGGAAAAGCTCTACCACTGCTTCGGCTGTGGGGTCGGCGGCGACGTGATCAAGTTCGTCGAGGAAAAAGAGGGACTCAACTTCGCCGAGGCGGTCGAGCTGTTGGCCGACCGCTACGGGGTCGAGCTGGAGCGCGAGCAGGAGGACCCCCGCGCCGAGGCGAGGCGACAGCACCGCCGCCGGCTCGAGCAGCTGCTTGACCGCGCCGGCGCCTTCTACGCCAACTACTTCTGGGAGTCGAACGAGGCGGCGAAGGCGCGTGACTACCTGGCGGGGCGGGGGCTGCGGGAAGAGGTGCTGCGCGACTTCGGCGTCGGCTATGCCCCCAGCGCCTGGGACAAGCTGCTGGTCGCCGGCCAGCGGGCGGGCTTCAGCGTCGAGGAGCTGCGCGGGGTGGGGCTGGTCCAGCGCGGCCGCCAAGGCGGCGAGTACGACCGCTTCCGCGAGCGGATCATGTTCCCGATCCGCGACCGCCGCGGCCGGGTCCTCGGCTTCGGCGGCCGGGCGATGCGGCCCGACCAGGGCGCCAAGTACGTCAACACCGCCGAGACCGATTTCTTCCACAAGAGCCAGATCCTCTACGGGGTCGATCGGGCCAAAGCGGCGATCGCCAAGGCCGGTCGCGCCGTCGTCGTCGAGGGCTATACCGACGTGATCGCCCTGCACCAGGCGGGGGTCGAGGAGGCGGTGGGGGTGATGGGAACCGCGATCACCGGGGAGCAGGTAGCGGCACTCTCGGGGATGGTCGAGGAGGTCGTACTGGCTCTGGATGCGGACTCCGCCGGCCAGGAAGCGATGCTGCGTGCCCAGCACGTCGCCGCCGGACGGCGAATGCGGCTGCGGGTGGCGGCGATGCCGGCGGGCGAGGACCCGGCGGAGATGATGGCCGAGGCCGAGGGCCCGGAGCGCTTCCGCGGGCTCGTGGACGCAGCCGAGGAGCTGACCGCCTTTCAGGTCAGGCTGGTCCTCGACCGCACCGACGCCGGCTCGCCGGTCGAGCGCGATCGAGCGCTTGCCGAGGTGGCTGCGGTGCTGGCGGGGATGGACGAATCGGCCAGCCGCGACGACCTCGTCCGGCGCGTCGCCGAGCGGCTCGACTTCGACCCGGCGATGGTGATGGGGCGCGTGGTCGCCGCGACTCCCGCGAGCGGGGGGCGGGAGCAGGCCCCCTCGCCTTCCCGCGATCCGGATCCGGCGCGGCCCCAGCGGACCGCCGAGCTCACTTCTCGTGAGCGCTGGGAGAGGTCGCTGCTGGCGATGTGCATCGCGCTTCGCGACGAGGGTGGGGAGTACCTCGGGCGGTTGACCGAGGCCCACCTCTCGCCGACCGGAAACCGTGCCGCCGCCTGGCTGCGCGGGCATCCGGAGGACCCCGGCTCCGACCTCCCGCACGACGATGCCGAGCTCGCCGGCTTGATCGCCGAGCTCGTGATCATGTCGCGCGAGGAGCCCTCCTCCCGCGAGGGCATGGAGCACAACTTCCTCCGCCTCGAAGAGCGCCGCCTCGAGCGTGAGATCGCCGCCGCGGGTGAGCGGGGAGACTACGAGCGCCGCGCCACGCTCAGCCGCGAGCGGGCGGCGCTGGTTCAGCGGATCGCCGACGCGGAGCGGGTCGGAGGCTAAGTCGGTAAATTCAGATCGGTCCGGGCGCGCGTCCGGAAGCCGATCCGGGGTAGCTCAACGGCAGAGCATTCGACTGTTAATCGAAGGGTTGTGGGTTCGAATCCCACCCCCGGAGCTTTCTAGGCGGCTGCGAGCTTTCGCAGTGCCAGGCGCTCGACCAGCTCTGCACCCCTGGCCGATCCGTCGTTCTCCCGTCCCCAGGTGGCGATCTGCTCGGCCTTGATCGAGAACGAAGGCTCGTGCAGCAGCCGTCTCGCCGCCCAGCGCAGCGGTGCCGGCCGGCAGAGGCGCCAGGGAAGGGAGAGGCCGGCGCCGGCCCAGGCGACGCGCATCGCCGTCTCGCTCATGTCGCCGATGATCGGGCAGACGAGTACCGGGGTTCCGGCGCCGAGGGCGCGGGCGACGGTGCCGTGGCCGCCGTGAGAGACGACCAGCGAGGCGGTCGGCATCAGCTGGCTGTAGCTGAGCCATTCGACCAGCCTGGCATTCGGGGGAACGTCGATCGGGCGCAGCGGTTTGACCCGGTTGGTCGTCGCCACCACTCGCACCGGCTCGTCGGCGAGGGCCGCCAGCGCCGATCGCACCAGGTGGTTCTCGGAATCGTGAGCCGTGCTGGGGGCGACGAGGACGAGCGGTTGGTTTCCGGGCGGCAGCTCGATCTCCGGGTGGGGAGCCTCGAAGGTCATCGGCCCGGTCACCTCGACGCCGGATGGCCAGCGCCGCGGGTACTCCAGATGCGGGTAGGTCGCGATCAGGGCGAGGTCGGGGCTGATCCCGCCGTGGAAGCGGTCGAGCGGGGGGAGGCCGAGGCGAGAGCGCTGGATGTTGAGGTCGCGCCGCCCCTGTTCGAGGCCTACCCGCAATGCCCGCTCGTGGCCGGTGCGCCAGATCGTACGACCGAGAGCCGTCCGCGGCGGCCGCAGGCCGATCGCGAAGAAAGGGAGGCCGGGCTCGACCACCGGGTAGATGTGGGGGATCAGGGTCGCCAGCGGGATCCCGGCGTGCTCGGCGGCGAGGGTCGGGGCGAGGGTGAGGATGTCGCTGACGACCACGTGGGGGCGGTAGTCCTCCAGCAGGGGCAGCAGGGCACGCGCCGCCTCCGCCGCGTGCTGGCCTTCCTCGGATTCCGGATCGGGGGGCGGGAACATCCGGTATTCCTCGGCCGCGGCGAAGCCGAGTCCCTCGCCCTCGACCGCCTGCCGGCGCTCCTCCCAGGTCTCGATCACTACCTCGTGCCCGCGCGCGGCCAGCGCCCTGCCCAGCGCTATTGCCGGGAAGACGTGCCCCGCATCGCCAAAGGCGGCGACCAGAATCCGGAGGCGCTCGGCCGCGCCCGACTTCACGTCAGGGGGTGTCGAGGCCCTCACCGGGCCGCGTGAAGACGATCTCCGGCACGTGGCAGTTGCGCGACGTGCGGAGCAGGAAGCGGACCGCCTCGCCGAGGTCCTGGGGGCGGATCATGTCCTCGGGCGGGATCTGGCCCTGCACGAACTCGGTCATCGGCGTCTCGACGAAACCCGGCGCCAGGGCCGTGCACTGGATACCGCCGGCGCCGGCCTCGCGGTGGGTCGATTGGGTGAAGTTGATCACCGCGGCCTTGGTGGCGGCGTAGATCGAGAGCCAGGCCTGGCCACCCTTGCCGGCGATCGAGGCGGTGTTGACGATCAGCGCCTTGCCGTGTTCGGCGCCGGCCTCCCGCAGCATCGGCAGCCCCTCGCGCGTCCCCAAGATCAGCGCCCGCAGGTTGACGGCGAGCTGCATGTCGAGGTGCTTGGTCTGGATCTGCTCCATCGGCGCGCCGATTCCCACCCCGGCGTTGTTGACGAGGACGTCGAGGCGACCGTACGCCTCGCGATGGGCGGCGAAGACGGCGAGGACGTCGTCCTCCTCGGCCATGTTCGCCGGCACCGATTTCACCTCGAAGCCTTCGCCGCGCAGGCCCTCAGCGGCCTCCTCCAGCTTCTCCGGGCGGCGGGCGGAGACGGTGAGCGAGTGCCCCTCTTCGCCGAGAGTCCTCGCGATCGCCAACCCGATCCCGCTCGATGCTCCGGTCACCAATGCCGCTCGATCAGCCATCCCCATCTCCTTCTCGTCGAGAACCCCGCGGACCCTATCTCTCCATAACATGCCGCCGATGCGCGCCCCCCGCCTCGCCTCAGCGCTGCTCTGCCTGATCGCGACGGGGGTTCTGGTCGCCGGCTGCGGTGGAGATTCCGGCGACGGGGAGTCGACCGGGGGAGGCCCAGGCGTCGCCGAAAGCCGCCCAGCCCCGCCGAAGACGGAGTTCCCCGCCGTCGAGGGCCGGACTCTGCGGCAGGTCCTCAAGGCCGCCGACGGGCGGACCGAACTGGCCGTCCGGCCTGTCGCCGAAGTCTTCTATCCGGGACCGAATCGATACCCGTTCGGGGTCTTCGACCGAGACGAGGAGGTCACCGACGCCGAAGTCGCCCTCTACTTCTCGCGGGTGCCGGAGCCGAAGCCGGGCGCGAAATCCAAACCAGGCAACCGCGGCCAGGTCGGGAAGGTTGCGAAAAGCGCGCTGGACCAGCCGGCACGAGGCCCGTTCCCGGTTTCGATCGAAAGCCTCGCGGTGGAGACCGAGTTCCGCTCGAAGACGACGAGCGAGAGCCCCGCTCCCGCAAACGTGGTCTACTCGGCCGAGCTGAATCTGCCGAGCGATGGCGAGTGGCTGATCGCCGCGATCCTGAAGGAGGGCGGGGAACTGAAGGGGACGCGAGTGGGGGTCGCCGTGGTCGGCGAATTCGAGAAGATCCCGAAGCCAGGAGAGAAAGCCCCCGTCATCCACACTCCGACGGCGCAGGACGTGGAGGGGGATTTGTCGAAGATCACGACGCGCGTCCCCCCGGACACCCAAAACGAAGTGGATTACGCGGAAGCCCTGGGAAGAGAACCGATCGTCCTCTTGTTCGCGACCCCCCAGTTCTGCCAGAGTCAAGTCTGTGGCCCCGTCGTGGACGTGGCGGAGCAGGCAAAGCGGGAATACGGAGACAAGGCGGCCTTCATCCACATGGAGATCTACAACGAAAACGATCCGGCCGGGAGAGTCCTGCCTCAGGTGCGGGCGTTCCATCTGCCAACTGAGCCCTACCTGTTCGCGATCGACCGCGACGGCGTCGTCCGCGATACGGTCGAGGGTGCCTTTGGGCTCAAGCTGATGCACGAAGCAGTCGACAAAGCGATCGCCCCATGAACGAGAAAGCCGCCACCGACGAGGAGCTCCTGCAGTCGTTTGCCGAAGAGGCGAAGCGGCGCTGCGACGTGATAGCCGCCGGCCTCGCCACGGCCACCACCGACTTCGAGACGATGCGAGCCGAAGCCCATGCCCTGAAGGGCACGGCCAGCGTCGTCGGTCTCCGTCGCCTCGCCGAGCTGGCCGGCTTGATGGAGTCCGATTTGGCCGAAGCGAAGAAGACCGGCACGATCCGCGGCGGCCGCGACCACCAGATCGCCGACGCCGCCAAGGCCCTCGCCGAGGGCGCCGCCGCGGCCGCAAAGGGCGAAGAGGAGCCGCCGGACGTCGGCCGCTCTCTGGCGCAGCTCTTCAGCGCCTAGCTGGATTTCCGCGCTACGCTCGCCTTCCGGGGGCAGTAGCTCAGTTGGTTAGAGCAGCGGACTCATAATCCGTCGGTCGCTGGTTCGAGTCCAGCCTGCCCCATTCCTCACCGCTTTTTCAAAGCGGTGAGTCTCACCACGTATACGAGCGCGCCTCCGTCATACGCCCAATCGGAGGGCAGGATCAGCTCCCTTACTCCTCCCTTTCGCATTCCCCTTAGACCCCGATCCCAGCCCGGGACGAGTTCTCCAGTTCTGAAGCTGTACTGCGCCTGGCCGTAATCCGAGCTCACGGCGTAGCTCCCGTCTCTGTAGTAGTAGGCCTCGTAGCGGGCCCCGAAGAGGTCGTTCGCGTCGAGCGCCGGCCCCTTGCCAACTCGCAGGTCCCTGAACAGGACTTCCTGCGGTGGGTCCCCGTAGGGAAACACCAGCCGATCGTCGTAGGGCCCAGCGGCCTTCTTCAGGTCTGCCCAGCGACCTTCTCTTCTCGCTCTGGTGTCGGCAGCAACTGCCGCACGCAACCATTCCACGCCTTCGCGCTCAAACGCCGGGGTATTTTCGTTGGCTGCCTCCTCTCGACCGAGCTTTTGCGTGGTGGCCTCAGGATCGGCGGAATCTCCGCAGGCGGCAAATTGCAGGGCCAGTAGAAGAAACCCAATCACGATGTAGGCCAGGCGGCGCGATCCGTCGGTCGGTGGTTCGCAGCTGGCTCGTCCCACCCGCATCAGATCCTTCTCACATTTCGCAGCTTGACCAGGTAGACGACTGCTTCGTCCCCATAAGCCAGACGAGCAGGGGCGATCAGCTCGCGAACGCCTCCTACCCGCATGCCTTTCAATCCCACCTCCAGGGCATTGACGAGGATTCCTTTCTCGAACGGTTCCTGGAACCCGGGCTTTGACCAAAATTCTTCTCGCGGCTCTCCGGTTCCATAGAGGTATGCCCCGTAGTTGATCGTGAACCAGTCTCCCTCTTGGATCACCGGCCCGGCGCCCGCGCGGAGGTCCCGGATCACCAACTTCTCCGGAGGCGGCCCCTGCGGGACCAGGAGTCGGTCGGCAAGGGGGCCGGCCGCCTTTTTCAGCGTCGCCCAGTCGGCTGCGGGAGCAGCCGGCGGCCCTGCGTCGTCCCCTGAAGCGCTTGCCTGCCGAGCGGCTCCCCCTGGGTCGTCGGAGGCTCCGCATCCTCCTCCCACCAGGGCCGGCACCAGGAGGCACACGAGCAGCCCTCTCTTCCGCATCGCCAATAACAGACCCCTCATCAATAAAATATTACTGCGCGGCCGGGGGTCTAAGACGAAGTCGAGAGGTATCGGGCTACGGCCTGGGCTCGGTTGGTCACTCCTAGAGCCCTGAGGATCTTTCGCACGTGCCACTTCACCGTGCTCTCGGTGAGATAGAGGCGGGAGGCGATCTCAGCGTTGCTGAGCCCCTCGGCGATGAGGGCGAGGATCTCGACTTGGCGGGGGGTGAGGGCCTTGGTTAGATCGTCGCTGCGCGAGCGGTGGGGGAAGCGGTTCAGCTCGGCCGCTCGGCGGCCGAGATCGGTGGCCGTCTGGTGGAGGGCCTCGGCGGCCGCGCGTACCTCGGTCACGTCCTGGACGCTCCCAGTAAGGCGAAGGGGGTGTCCGTCGCTGTCGGCGATCAGCTCGGCGCGGCTGTGGATACGGCGGACACGGCCGTCGGGCCTGATGATCCGGAACTCGAAGTCGACCGGGGTGCCGCGCTCCACGGCTTGCCGCAGCTCTTGTTCGACTCGGGTCCGATCGTCCGGATGTATGTTCCGCGTTTCGCTCGGGTCGTAGTTCTCGAACTCCTGAGGGGGTGTGCCGTAGATGGCGAACAGGCCCTCCGAGCAGGTCAGCCGGCCGCTGGGGATGTCCCACTCCCAGCTGCCCATCCGCGCCACTCGCTCGGCCTCGGCCAAGCGCGCCCGGCTCCGCTCGACCTCTTCTTCGATTCGCCGCCGCTCGGTGATGTCGGTGACGAGGACGAAGAACCCGCGCACTCCGCTCTCGACGACGTCTGGGATGTAGGAGGTCTGGGTGTAGCGAACTTCCCCGGAGGGGGTCGTTATCTCCCGGTCGAAGAGCTGCGGCTCGCCCAGCAGCGCACCTTCGATGTGGCGCCGGTTCTTCTCGTAGAGCTCCTTTCCGAGCAGCTCTCGAACATGGATGCCCCGTATCTCCGCCGGCGTCTTTCCGAAGTAGTAGATGTAGGCGTCGTTGGCCATCCGGTTGCGCAGCTCGCTGTCCCAGTAGCCAACCATCGCCGGCAGCGCGTTCAGCATCGCCTGGATCCCCTCTGGCGATTCCGAAGGCTGCCGTTGCCAGTCATGCAGTGCCCCCCTAGCCATCGCTCAGATGATGGACTAGTCCCAAGGCGGGTTCAACTATTCAAAGGAATGGGCCGCGCGGCTCTATCGTCTTCTATGTGCTCGATCGCGGCGAGGAGCCGGTGTCCGGCCCCTTCTGGCTCCGGCGAGTGTTGCGAACGAGCACCTCCCCCGCCGAGGTCCGGAGGCGGCGGCCGGCCGTGGAGCCCATGAAATCGGTCGGCCGCGCCCCCTCGGATCAGACGACGGTCTGTTGCAGGACCGCTCCGATCGCGCCGCAGCTGAGCACCACGTAGAGCACCGTCAATTTCCCGTGCCAGCGGTTGAGGGCAAGGAAGGCGGCAATCGCCAGGGCGGCGGTGTAAGCGTCGACGACGCCTACTTCGACGATTTCGACGGTGACGGCCGCGATCAGCCCGACCACCCCGGCCGCCACCCCGAGCAGGAACTGATGCAGGCGCTCGTTTTCGGCGATCGCGACGAGCTGGCGGTGCAGGTAGATGGGGAAGAGGAAGGCAGGGATGAAGATGCCGAGGGTGATGAGGAGGGCGCCGACCAGCCCGCCCCCCAGGTAGCCGACGAAGGTGGCGAAGATGATCAATGGGGCGGGGAGGATGCCGCCGATCGCGAGGCCGTCGATGAACTGTTTCTCGGTCAGCCAATGATGGTCCCCGAGGGCGCTGTCGTGGAGGAACGGGACGACGGTGTAGGCGCCGCCGAAGGTGAGCAGCCCGGCCTTCAGCCCCTCGAGGAAGATTTCGCCGGCGAGGCCGACGGTTATCGCCCCTGCGCCGATCCAGATCACGGCCGGAAGGCCAAGGGAGAACGAGGAAGTCCTGCCGATCCAGGCACGGGCGTTTCGCCATGCCTCGTAGGCGATGCCCCCGCCCAGCAGGACGAGGACGAAGCTGACCCCAGCAAAAAGGGTGAGGGCGAAGCCGGCGGCCGCGATCAACGCCAGCGGCACGTCGACGATGAAGGATTTCCCCAGCCGCACCAGCGCCCGCGCGACCAGCGCCCCCACCGCCGCGCTAAGCCCGTAGAAGAGGGCGTCTAGATCCTCGGCGAGGTCGGTCTCGACGTACAGCGCCGAGAGGCCGAGCATCAGCAGGAACCCCGGCAGCATGAACCCGAGCCCCGCCGCGAAGCCGCCGAGCTTGCCTCCCCGCATACGTCCGAAGTAGACGCAGAGCTCGTGCGCCTCGGGTCCCGGCAGCACCTGGTAGACGGCCAGCGTCCGTTGAAAGCCCCTCTCGTCGACCCACCGCTCCTCGTCGACGCACTCGCGCTTGATCATCGCGATCTGCGCTGCGGGCCCGCCCCAGGCGAGGCAGCCGAACTTGAGGAAGCGGATGAATATGGCACTCGCGGATTCCACGTGAGCGTTTGTCTATCGCAACAAGGGGTAACCGCAGCGTGAGCCCGATGTCGCGCCGTCTCGGTCTGGTTCGAGCCGATCTCGGGAAGCAACAGGGACTGCGGAGTGGCGAGGTTGACGAGCCTCGGACCTGGCCGCCGGTCACCCCGACGAAAGCAACGGCAGTCGCCGTCGCGTGCCCCTACCCGGGCGCAGGCAAGCAAACAGACGAACTTGGAGGTTGAAATGGCTGACGGAAGCGTTGGCGAAGCCCAAGGTAAAGCGCAGGAAGTAGCCGGTCAGGCGCAGGAAAAAGCGCACGAGGTTGCCGGTAAAGCGCAGGAGGGCATTCGCCAGCAGATCGACGAGCGCTCGACGCAGGCGGGAGAGCAGGTGTCCGGCACCGCTCAGGACCTGCGCACCGTCGGCGAGGAGCTGCGCAAGCAAGGCAAGGACACGCCGGCGAAGCTTGCCGACCGGGCCGCGGAGCAGACCGAGAAGGTCGGCTCCTACCTGAAAGACAACGGTCCCGACAAGATGCTGGAAGACGTCGAGGACTTCGGACGGCAGCGCCCCTGGGCGGTTCTGGCCGGAGGTGTCGTGGTCGGCGTCGCCGCCGCCCGCTTCCTCAAGGCGTCGAGCCGGAACCGGTACCAGCAGCGGAACGGCTCCCGGTCGACCGCCCAGGTGCCGCAGACGACTCCGCGTCGCTCCGCTGTGGAGCCGGTGGTGTCGCCGCCGCCCGCGACGGCCCAGCCGGGGGCGCCGGCCCCGGGCATCGGTGGGACCGTTCCGGCGCCCAGCTCAGCCCCGGCCACCCCCTCGCCGGCGCGATGAGCACCATGAACGGGGAGAGCAACGAGCTGCGGTCGCACTCGACCGGGGAGCTGGTCAGACAGCTCTCCGAGCAGACGACCACGCTCGTCCGCAAGGAGATCGAGCTGGCGAAAGCCGAGCTGAGCGAGAAAGGGAAGGTGGCAGGCCAGGGTGCCGGCATGTTCGGCGGCGCCGCGGTGGTCGGCCTCCTGGCGCTGGGGACGTTGACGGCGATGGTCCTCGCCCTTCTCGACAAGGCGATGGATTTCTGGGTCGCCGCCCTCATCGTCACGGTCCTCTACGGGGCGATCGCCGCCGTTCTGGCGATGTCCGGAAGAGACCGCGTCAAACAGGCAACGCCACCCGCTGAACAGACTGTTGAAACCGTGAAGGAGGACGTGCAATGGGCCAAGAGCCAAGCCAAATCCGCGAGGAGATAGAGGAGACGCGAGCCGAAATGGGTGACACCGTCGATGCTCTCGCCTACAAGACCGACGTGAAAACGCGCGTGAAGGAGTCGATCAGCGACAAGCGCGAGCGGCTGATCTCACAGGTCCAGGGCACGACCCACAAAGTGGGCGATGCGACGCCCGACGGTCAGCAGGTCAAAGAAGGCGCGCAGCAGGCGGTCGGTGTAGCCCAGGAAAACCCGCTCGGTCTCGCGATCGGCGGCATCGCAGCCGGGTTCCTTGCCGGGATGATGCTGCCGAGCACGAAGATCGAGGACGAAAAGGTCGGGCCGATCGCCGACCAGGTGAAGGAAACGGCGGCCGAAACCGGCCAGGAGGCGCTGGAGCGCGGCCGCGAGGTCGCCAGCCAGGTCGCCGAGCAGGCCGTCGAAGGTGCCAAGGAGGTCGGCGAGCACGCCAAAGACGTCGGCCAGCAGGCGATGGAGACCGCCAAAGAAGCGGGCCAGGAGCAGGGTGAGGAGCTCAAAGACAGCGCCAAGGAAGGCGCCCAGGAAGTCCGCGAGCAGGCGCGCACCTGAGGAGTTGCCGGAGCGGGCCCCCAGCCGGGGCTCGCTCCGCTCCCACTTGAGCCAATTGGGTGACTGGCGCGTTCCCAACAGCTAGGTTTCAGGCATGGCCAAGTGGAACAACGGCCGGCGATTCGAGGGAAAGGTCGCGTTGGTCACTGGGGCGGGGGGTGCTCTCGGCGGCGCGGTTGCGCGTGCCTTCGGCCGGGAGGGAGCAACCGTGGCCCTCGGCTACCGCTCCTCGCAGGAGGCGGCAGAGGAGGCGCTGCGCGATATCGAATGCGTTGGCTCGCAAGGTCATGCGGCCCAGATCGAGGTGACCGACGCCGAGTCGGTGGAGCGATTCGTGGCCGACGTCGCCGACCGCTGCGGGCGGATCGACGTGGTCGTCAACGCGGCCGGGCGGATCGACCCCGACGACGCGGTGCGTTTCGCCGAGTCGAACGCGGATGCCTTCGCGACCCTGCTCGACGTCGACCTGCTCGGGAGCTTCCGGGTCTGCCAGGCAGCCGTTCCGCACCTGCGGGCGACCGGCAACGGTGCGATCGTCAACTTCTCCGGCTCCTACGGCAACGGGATCGACCAGGAGAACGTCGTCAACTCGGTCGCCGTCACCTACGCCGCGGCAAAGGGCGGCGTTCGCGCCTTCACCTCGGCGCTTGCCCGCGACCTGGCACCGGAGATCCGGGTCAACGCCGTCGCCCCCGGCCCGATAGTCGCGAACTGGGAGGACGATTGGGAGATCCCGAAGGAGCACATCGCCGAAGCGCTGCAGATGACCCCTTTGGGACGGATGGGGAAGCCCGAGGAGATCGCCGAAACCGTTCTCTACCTGGCTTCCGACGGCGGTGGCTACACCACCGGTCAGGTGCTCGAGGTAAGCGGCGGCTGGATCCTGGACGGTTGAGCGATGGCGGAACTCGACGTCGATCTCGGCGCGCTGCTCCCGGCCGACCTTCCGGACGGCCGCGAGGCGGTCGCGGAGGGGCGGGAGATGGCCAAGGGGATCGAGCGGGCGCGCTCGTCCTACTGCGAGGAGAAGGGCGTCGGCTCCGAGCGCGAGTGGCGCGAACGGGCGCGTGAGCGGGGGATTCCCTGTACCTGCATGAACATCGGCCTCGCGACTTGGGCCGACACCCGCGAGGCGCTGGGGCTGATCTACGAAGACGCCCTCTCGCGGGGGGTGCGCCCTCCCGACCGCTTCAACCTGATCGCCGAGCGCCGCATGGGCCTGCCCAAAGACAAGCGCGCCGAAGCGCCGCAGGAGACCGGCCCGGTGATGATGACCGAGCAGGACTGGTGGGAGCTAGCCCACACCGTGCCCATTCAGCCCGAGGCCGCGGACAACACGATCGGCGGACCGGGATCGGTGGAAAACGCCGTCGACGCTCTGCGGGCGGGGATAACGACGATCGGGGTCCTCTCGCAGTACACCTGGCGCTGGCCGTACTTCGACGACGACGTCACCCAGACCGTGGTCGCGCTGAGGGCGGCCGGGCTGCTGGCCGCCTTCAAAGACGAGGGCGTGGTCTTCGACTCCTACCTCGAGGACGGCTACCCCGGCGTCTTCCACGACTACGCCAACTACATCGGTTGGGCGATGGTCGAGCGCTACATCTCAGAAGAGCTGATCGGCGCCGCCTACTCGCCTTCCTGGGGCGGCCTCACTCAGAACCCGGTGATCAAGTCGGCGGTCACGCTTGCCCTCTACGCGGTCAATCCCGACCGGGTCCCGCTCTCCTACGTCCAGGGCGACACGATCGGCAACAGCGCTGACTTCGACGCGAACATGGCGGTCCTCAACACCGACGTCCTCTTCACGAAGATGGTCGACATGCGGTACCGGCTCGGAGCGGCCCCGATCGCCGTTCCCGTCACCGAGGTCGAACGCATCCCCACCTGGCAGGAGGTGGCGACGGTGCAGACGATCAGCCGTCGCCTCGAGGACTACGTGCCGATGGTCGAACCGGTCGTCGACTGGGTCCGGATCGAGGCGATGCGGGATGAGCTCGTCCGCGGCGGCAGGGCCTTCTTCGAGGCGGCGATCAAGGGCCTGGGGAGCGCCGGCATCGACACCCGCGATCCCGCGCAGCTGCTGCTCGTCCTCAAACGCCTCGGCTCGACCCGCTGCGAGGAGCTGTTTGGCGCGGGCGACCCCGACCCCGAGTTCCCCCGCGGCCGGCGCCCGGTGCTGGAAACCGACCTGGTCAAGAGCACGATGGAAGAGCGCGAGCGGCTCCTGGCGCAGCTGCGCGAGCGAGGAGAAGAGGAGGCGATCCGGGGGATGAAGGTGCTCGTCACCTCGACCGACGTGCACGAGTTCGCAGAGTTCCTGCTCACCGCGACGCTGGCGGCGGCGGGAGCCGACGTGATCGACTTCGGCATCAACCGCGATCCCGAGGACATCGTCAAAGCCGTGATCGAGACCGACGCCGACGCCGTCGTCATCACCACCCACAACGGGGTGGCCCGATCCTTCGGGCGGCTGCTCGTCAGCGAGATGCGCGGCGCGGGGGTGGGGGAGACCCCCGTCTTCATGGGCGGGGTCCTGAACGAGGACGTCGAGGGCTCGAACATCCCGATCGACGTCCGCGGCGATCTCAACGCGACCGGGATCGAGACGCCGGGCTCGATCGACCGCCTTGTCGACGCGCTGATCGAACGCCGCGGCGGGGTTCCCGCCTGAGGTGGAGGCCGTAGCGCTCGCAGACTTCGGCAGCACCTACACCAAGGTCAGGCTGGTCGAGCTCGAGGAGGGGAGGTTGCTGGCCCGGGCGGAGGCTCCGACCAGCGTCGGTACCGACCTGATGGAGGGATACGCGGCCGCCCTCGAGGCTGCGAAGGGCTCGCTGGCAGGTCCGGTCGGGATCGAGCGGGAGCTGGCCGCCTCCAGTGCCGGCGGCGGGCTGCGGGTGGCGGCGGTGGGTCTGGTCGAGGACCTGACCGCGGCCGCGGCTCGGCAGGCGGCGCTCAACGCCGGGGCGCGGGTGGAGACCGTGGTCGCGGGAGTTCTGAGCGAGGAGCAGCTCGACGAGCTGCAGGCGGCGCGCCCGGAGATCGTCCTCTTCGCCGGCGGCACCGACGGAGGGCAGGCCGATCTGGTCTTGGAGAACGCGCGCCGTCTCGCCTCGCGGCGGATCGGCGACAACGTCGTCGTCGCCTGCAACACCGAGGTGGCCGCAGAGGCCGCCGGGCTCCTGCGGTCCGCGGGAATCGTCTCCGAGGTTGCCGCCAACGTGATGCCGGAGCTGGGGAAGATGGAGATCGAATCTGCGCGGGAAGCGATCTTGCGGATCTTTCTCGAGCACGTGATCGGCGGCAAGGGGCTCAGCGCCAACCCGGACTTCGAGCGGATGGTGAAGATGCCGACGCCCGAGGCGGTCTTCGAGGCGACGCGGCTGCTTTCGCATGGAACGCCGGAGCAGCCGGGGGTGGGCGACGTGATGGTCGTCGACATAGGTGGCGCCACCACCGACGTCCATTCCGATCGCACCGTCGAAGCGGTCTCCCCCGGCATCGAGGACCCCCTTTTGCCGCCGCCGGGAGCGCTGCGGACGGTCGAGGGAGATCTCGGCCTGCGTGCCGGCGCGGCGGGAGCGCTGGCGGCCGACGGCCGCTGGGTCGAGAGCGAGAGCGCTGAGGGAATCTCGGCGATTCGACAAGGTGTCTTGAATAGAAAGAGGGATCCAGCATGGATTCCAGAGGACGAGCGGGCGGCTCGGCTCGACGGTCTGCTGGCGATCTCCTGCGCGACGCATGCGATCGCCCGTCACTCCGGAACGATGCTGCTGGCTCCGGGAATGGCGGGTCCGCCTACCCTGGTGCGCAACGGTCCCGACCTGCGTGAGCTGAGGCGGATTATCGGTACTGGTGGGGTTTTCGCCCACCGAAACGATGGCCGCTCGATCCTCGAGCGGGCGCTGGCGAGGAAACCCCCGCGCTCGCTTGCGCCACGGGAGCCGCAGGTCGGCCTCGACCGCAACTACGTCCTCGCGGCAGCGGGCCTCCTTGCCACCCACCATCGCGAGGCAGCGATGCGGTTGCTTCTCCGGGAGGTGGGCCCGTCGTGTCATGGACAGGCTGTCCACTAAGGGGCGGACCTGCGGACGCCACCGATCCGCGAGATCGCGGATGATTCTCAGAGGGGAACCAGGGAATACCTAATGTTCAGACGACGACAGCAGGCGGGGATCACGCGACTCTTCTATGCGGGAGACATCCACGGTTCCCGCGTCTGCTGGAAGAAGTTCGTCAACGCCGCCGCGCACTACCCGGCGGACGTATTGGTCATGGGCGGCGACTTGACCGGCAAGGCACTGGTGCCGATCGTGCGGGAAGGCGACGGCTCCTACGCCGCCAGGGTGATCGGCGAGCAGCGGGTGGCCCGCACCGCCGAGGAACTCGACCAGATGCAGCGGGCGATCTCGACCAACGGGATGTACCCGCTGATCGTCGACCGCGACGAAGCGCAGGTACTGACCGCTGACGCCTCCCTTCGCGACGAGGCCTTCGAACGGGCCCTGCTCGACGAGCTGCGCCTCTGGGTGGAGTTTGCGGACGAGCGCCTCGCCGGTACCGGCACGCGCGCCTACGTCATCCCCGGCAACGACGATCCCTGGTCGATCGACGAGGTGCTGGCGCAGGGGAGCAGCGTCGTCGCCTGCGACGAGACCATCGAGCGGGTGGGTACCCACGAGATGGTTTCCTTCGGTTATTCCAACCGGACGCCGTGGCAGACGCCTCGCGAGCTGGACGAGGACGAGATCTACTCACGCTTGAAGCGCCTGGTCAGCGAGCTCGAGGAGCCCGGGAGGGCGATTCTCAACGTCCACGTTCCTCCTTACGAGAGCAGCCTGGATGCCGCGTACGAGGTCGACGAGGATCTTCACTACGTGATGAAAGGGGGGCGACCCCACGAGATTCCCACCGGCAGCGCAGCTGTGCGCCAGATCATCGAAGAGGTGCAGCCGCTCCTCAGCTTGCACGGGCACATCCACGAGAGCAAGGGTGTGACGAACATCGGTCGAACGGTGGCAATCAACCCCGGTTCTGATTACGGTAGCGGCCACTTGGATGGCTGCCTCGTTCATCTTGGGCCGGACCGTGTGGTCAACCATTACCTGGTCTCGGGATGACAGGATCTAAGGGAAGGGGAGAGCGATGACGGAGCTGGGGGAGGGTCCGGTGGCGCAAGAGACCCCGCAGGGCACTTTTGCGCGCAAAGCCACGGGACTGGTGCGTGAGGTCTCGCCGTTTTCGACCTTCGTCTTCAACATGGCGGGTCAGCCGACCTCGATCTTCCTCGCGGTCTCGATCTTCTTCACCCTCGGGCTCTACCCGGGAGGCTCGATCTGGCTCGGCTTCGCGATGGCGCTGGTCGCGGCCCTGATCATCTGCGTCTGTTACGGCCTATTCACCTCGGCGATGCCACGCAGCGGCGGTGACTACGTGTTGGTGGGACGCGTTACCCATCCCGCGATCGGCCTGATCTCGTCCTTCTTCTGGACTTCCGGGGTGATCCTCTCGATCGCCTTCGTCGCCTTGGCCTTCGTCACCGTCGCCCTGGGCCCGTCCCTGACGGCGGTCGGCCTGGTCAGCGGGGACGGCTCGCTGGTGACCGCCGGTGAAGACCTTGCGACGAGCAAGGGCTGGCAGATGGGGATCGGGAGCGCCGTGATCCTGCTCTCCGCGGTTCTCCTCGGCGGCGGCTGGCGCTGGACGACGCGGATCATGAACGCGCTCTGGGTGGTGACGATGCTGGGCCTGGCAACCGTCTTCCTCGTGCTCCTGTTCAAGAGCCAGGACGGCTTCGTCAACAGCTTCAACCAGTTCGCCGGCTCGATCACGGGCGAACGGGACACCTACGACTCCGTCATCAGCAACGCCGCGAAAGAAGGGGTCGACACCAGTCCGGCCTTCAGCCTCGACAACTTCTGGCCCACCTGGGCGGCGATCTGCAGCCTGTCTCTCTACAGCTTCCTCTCCATCTACATCTCCGGCGAGGTGAGGCGCGCCAAAGACACCACCCAGGTCAAGGTCATGAGCCTCGCTACGGTCGTGCACATCGGGATCGCCGCGCTCCTGGCGGCTGTCTTCTTCTGGAAGTTCGGCCACGACTTCTTCGTCGCGATCAACAGCCTCGGCGAAGAAACGTATCCCTTCGCCGCGCCGCCCTATTACACGTTCCTCACCTCGATCGCGGGGGGCAGCACCCTGCTGGCGTGGTGGCTCTTCATCAGCTTCGCGGTGGCTTATCCCCTTCTGATCCTTCCCAACATCACGATCGCGGTGCGCACCTTTTTCGCCTGGGCTCTCGACGGGATCCTGCCCTCGCGGTTCGCCCGGGTCTCCCCGCGCACCCATGCGCCCAACTACGCGATCGGCCTTACGGTGATCCTCAGCATCCTCGTCCTCTGGTGGGCGGTCTCCAACGAAGAAGGGTTCTTCAGCGTCCTGATCGAGGCCGTGCTGCTGCAGCTGGTGACGATGATCCTGCTCGGGATCTCAGCGGTGCTGCTGCCCTACCGACGGCCCGACGCCTGGCGCTCCTCGGCTACCACCCAGCGGTTCCTCGGAGTCCCGATCGTCGCCTTGGCGGGCGGCCTGGTGGCGATCGTCCTGGCCGGGTTGCTCGCCGTCTACATGCGCTATCCCGACCTCGGAATAGACCGGGGCCAGTTCTTCCGCGACTCCGCGATCATCCTCGGCGCCTCGCTCCTGACGTTCTTCGTCGCCCGCGCTGCCCGCAGGCGCCAGGGCGTCGACGTCGACAAGCTCGCGGCGGAGATCCCCCCGGAGTAGGCCGGACGCTTGGAGCCGCTCGCAGATCCCGTTGCGGAGGGGACTCGAATCGCCGAGGCCGCGGCCGAAAGCGCTCTGCCGCTGCGGCTTCTCGGCGGGGTCGCGGTTGCGGTGTCCTGCCCGAGCGCTCGCCTTTCGCCGCTGCGACGTCAGTACGCGGACGTCGATCTCGCCACCATCGGCTCGGCCAAGGAGGAAGTGGTCCGGCTGATGGAAGCGCTTTCCTACGAGCCGGATCGTGAATTCAACACGCTTCACGGCAACAGACGCCTCTATTTTTGGGATGAAGGCAATCGGCGTCAGGTCGACGTCTTCGTCGACGAGGCGAACCTCTGTCACCGAGTCGACCTCAGCAGGCGGATCGAGGTCGTACCGCTGACGCTGAGCCTCGCCGATTTGACTGTGTTGAAGCTGCAGGTGGTCGAAAGCAACGAAAAGGACTATCTCGATCTCTGCGCGCTTTTCGCCGACCACGACCTCACCTCCGACGACAGCGGTGTCAACTCCTCCTATATCGCTGACCTGACTGCTTCCGACTGGGGGCTCTGGCGGACCCTGGGAATGGTCATCCAGCGCAGTTCACAGTTCGCACTGGATTTGCCTGACTTCGAAGCGGGGGAACGAGTGGCAGAGCGCCTCGGGCGCCTCCAAACGGAACTGGACACCGTCCCCAAGGGCCGGGGATGGAAGTTGAGGTCCCGCGTCGGAGACCGTAAGCGCTGGTACGAACTTCCCGAAGAGGCACACTAGGAATGGTCATGCCACTTCCATTGGATAGTCTCGCCTGTGTGATGAGGCTGTCCGAGCGGCTCGGTGGGGGCAAAAGGTGACCAGGCCACGGCGGGGTGAGCCACGCGCGAGAACCAAGATCCTCGAGGCAAGCCGGAAGCTGTTCGCTCGCCGGGGCTTCTCGGAGACGTCGATGGGCGACATCGCTCGGGCCGCTCAGGTGGCGAGAGCAACTGTCTATAACAACTTCGACGACAAGCAGGACATCCTCGCCGCGATCATCAGCGAGTACATGGCCGGATATGCCCGAATCGCCCAGACCCTGCGGGAAAGCGCTCGCTCAGGTCAGACTTCCTTCGAGCTGATTCAAGAGATGGTTCGCCAGGCGCTGCACTGGCGAGTCAAGAACGCCGATCTGAGGCCGATCGTCGCGGTCGCCCGCAACCTCCGTGGCTCGGGCTGGGAGGAGGCCAACAAAGCCGCGGACGACGCGATGCTCGGCTGGATCATGGCGGTCCACGCCGCGGATGAAGACGCCGGTCTGATCCGCGATGACATCGACCTCGAATTCGGCGTTCGCGCCGCTTACAACATGATCGAGTCGATTCTCGCCACCTTCGACGTCTCTTCGACGCAGGAGGACATCGACTGGGCGGCCCGCCAGCTCGCCCTCCTGCACTGGTATTCGATCTGCTCCGTCTCGCCGGACGAAGCCCCCCGCAGTCCGTTGGGGCGTAAGTCGGCACCCGAATAGGCCTAGACAAACTGTCTAAGTCCTAATAGTGTGTGTGGGGCTTTGTCCACTCCGGATCATCGTGCAGGGGATCTGGCCCACCTGATCCACCCTTTGACCGACCACTCTCTACTGTCCGAGGCCGGGCCGTTGGTGGTGAAACGTGGCGAGGGATGCGAGCTGATCGCCGAGGACGGACAGCGGCTGATCGACGGAATGGCCGGTCTTTGGACGGTGAGCCTCGGCCACGGACGGGACGATCTGATCGAAGCCGCGGAGCGGCAGCTGCGCAAGCTGCCCTACGCCTCGACTTTCGGCGGCGTCTCCTCGCCGCCGACGATCGAACTGGCTGAACGGATCGCCGCGACCGCCCCGGCCGGTCTCAGCGGAGTCTTCTTCGTCAGCGGCGGCAGCGAGGCGAACGAGACGGCGATCAAGTTGGCGCGGCGTCATTGGGTCCGCCGCGGCGAACCCGAGAAGTCGATCGTCCTCGCCCACGATCGGGGCTATCACGGCCTAACCGGACGGGCGACCACCGCGACCCGCCTGCACCCCTACCACGTGGACTTCGGGATCCTGGCCCCCGACTTCGTCGAGGTGCCGGCGCCCTACACCTACCGTTGCGCGGCCGGTACCCCTTGCGATCCCTGCGTCTGTCCGATCTGCACCGGCAAGGCCCTGGAGGCCAAAATCGACGAGGTCGGCGCGGGGCGGATCGCCGCCTTGATCGTCGAGCCCGTCTTCGGCTCGGGGGGAGTGATCGTGCCGCCGCCGGGCTATCTGCGGAGGCTGCGGGAGATCTGCGACCGACATGGCGTGCTGTTGATCGCCGACGAGGTCATCACCGGCTTCGGCCGTACCGGCGCTTGGTTCGGGTGTGACCATGAAGAGGTCTCCCCCGACATGATCACCTTCGCCAAGGGCGTCAGCAGCGGCTACGTCCCCCTCGGCGGGGTGATCGTCAGCGACCTTCTCTGGGACGAGCTGCGCGATCCCGACGAGCACCCCGGCTACCTGATGCACGGCTTCACCCATTCCGGCCATCCTGTCGCCTGTGCCGTGGGCTTGGCGAACATCGAAGCGATCGAGCGCGAGGGTCTGCTGAGCCGGGTACGCGAGGCGAGCGAAACGCTGGCGAGATTGATCGATCCCCTGCGCGAGCACCCCGAGGTGGGTGAGGTCCGGCAGGCGGGGCTGATGGTCGGCGTCGAGCTCGTCTGCGACAAGGAGACTCGACAGCGGTGGCCGGTGGAGGCCGAGCGGGGCCGTCGCGCCGCGGCCGAGGCGAGGGACCGGGGCCTCCTCACCCGGGGCCTCCTCGACGACATCCTCTGTCTGGCGCCCCCGTTCACGATCTCGGATGAGATGCTGGGGCGGATGGTGGAGATCCTCGGCGACAGCATCGAAGCCACCAGCGGTCGCGTCGCGAGGGCCGGATGAGCGCCGACCGACAGTTGCCGGACGGCTCGCGCCTCTACCTCGGCGACGGCGGTCTGGAGACGACGATGATCTTCGAGCGTGGGCTCGAGCTGCCCTTGTTCGCCTCCTTCACCCTGCTCGACCGGCCCGAGGGGGTCGAAGCCCTGCGGGGCTACTACCGGAGCTATCTGGAGCTCGCGCAGCGCCACGGGGTCGGCTTCACCTTCGACACGCCGACCTGGCGCGCCAGCTCGGACTGGGGAGAGCAGCTGGGATATTCCGGCTCGGCCCTGGCGGAGGTGAACCGCCGCGCGGTCGCCCTGGCGGACGAGATCCGGGAGGCGGAGGGGGCCACCATCCCGATCTGCGCCTGCGGCACCCTCGGCCCCCGCGGCGACGCATACGCCCCGGACCAGCTGATGAGCGCAGGGGAGGCCGAGCGCTACCACGCCCCCCAGATCGAGGTCTTCGCCGCCGCCGGCGTCGACATGGTAGGTGCCTACACCCTTGCTTACGCGGAGGAGGGGGTCGGGATCGCCCGCGCGGCTGCGGCAACCGGGGTGCCGGCCGTCATCTCCTTCACTCTGGAGACGGATGGCAGGCTGCCCAGCGGGGAAAAGCTGGAAGAGGCAATCGAGCGGGTCGACGCCGAAGCCGAAGGCTCACCCGCCTACTTCATGATCAACTGCGCCCATCCCAGCCACTTCGCCTCGGTCCTCGAGGGGCCGGGTGAGTGGAAGCGACGGATCGGCGGCATCCGCGCCAACGCCTCCCGCCGCAGTCACCAGGAACTGGACGAAGCCACCGAGCTCGATGCCGGCAGTCCAGCCGAGCTCGCGGGCGAATATCTCGACCTGAGACAGGTCCTGCCCGAGATTCGGGTTCTCGGCGGTTGCTGCGGCACCGACACGCGGCACGTCGCCGGCATCTGCGAGCGCTGGCTCGCAGATGCCGGGTCAAGCTAGGGCAGGTATTTTTCCGCCTGCTCCTTGGCTTCTTCGATGCCCTTTTCGGCCTTGGCCTGGCCTTCTTCCAAGCCCTCTTCGGCTTCCTTGCGGGCCTTGTCCAGCTTCTCCGTGGTCTTGCCCTCGGCGCCTTCTTCGACTTCTTCCCGGGCTTCTTCGAGACCCTTCTTGGCCTTTTCGGTTCCTTCGTCGATCGCTTCTTCGGCCTTCTTGGTGCCCTCTTCGACCTGCTGTTCCGCGTTCTCGCGGATCGTGCCCGTTTCGTCGCCCTCGCCGCATCCGGCCAGGACGGCGCCGCTGGCGGCGATCGCGATTACGGCGAAAAGCGAGGCGAAGGCGCGCAGCTTCTTTCTCATCTCATGCTCCAGATCGGTTGCTGGTTAACGTGGTGCGGCAGTGAATCAGACGGAGCCGGACAGCTTCGAAGCGCTGGTCGCTGACGCGATCGACGCGCTCCCCCCGGAATTCCAGCGCCTGCTGGAGAGGGTACCCGTGGTCGTCTCCGATCTTGGCTTCGAGCGCAACGCCTATGGCGAGTACTTCGGCGACGGCCTCGCGAACGAGAGGTACGAGGATCGGATCGTGATCTACTGCGACACCCTCCAGCGCGACTTCGGCCATGACCGGGAGTTGCTGGCGCGCCAGGTGGCGCAGACTCTGCGACACGAGCTGGCGCATCACCTGGGCTGGGACGAGCGCGGCGTCGGCGGGCTCGGCCTCTGAAGGCTGGGGAGGACTAGCGGACCCGGCAGCCCCTGAGCAGGGTTTCCCGGATATCCGGGTGGGCCTCGAAGCGGAAGGTGCCGCGGGCGAAGGGAAAGACCGCGCCTCCGAGCCCGGGGGGAGTGGCGCAGGCCGCCGATATGTAGCTGCGCCGCTTGCCGCCGAAGCTGTACCGCCTCCCGATCGTCAGGTCGATTTCGGTGACCGAGCCGAGGTCGCTGGCGAGTCGCGGGATCTTCGCCCGCAACACGGTGCTGAATTCCCCTTCGTCGCGGCGACCGATCTTCAGCGGCACCACCAGGGTGAAGCGAACCGGCGCGGCGGCGAAGAGGTGCAACTGCAGCGACCGCCTGCCGCCCTGGCGGCTGTTGAAGGCGAGGATCCTGCCGGCCGCGGGGATCTCCCGCCCCAGCATCACCTGGGCGCGGAATTTTCCCTGCCCGACCAGGGCGGGCCGGCAGCGATCCAGGGCGGTCTCGGTGCTGGTCGACTGCAGGCGCGAGGCGCTGCAGGCGGGGAGCCCCTTGGCGTGGAGGCGGCCGTTGCGGTTGAGGGCGACTTCGAGCCATCGCAACGGCGGCGGGTGGCTGCCGTCGGTGGTCGCGATTCCGCCGTGGATCTTGATGTCGACCGGCGCCGGCCGGTCGCGAGGCAGGACGTTGGGAGCGAAGTTCGCGTCGAAGGTGACCCGCAGCCCGTCGACCACGACCCTCTCCGCCCGGGAGGTGGCGGTCCATCCGATCGCCAGCAGGGCGATCAGGGCAGGTATTGCAACTCGTCGGCGCATGCTCCTCGAGCGAGTCTAGGCGCTCCGATCTGCGGCTAGGGTTGGGCAATGGTTGAGCCTCCCCGCTGGTCCGAGCTCTCCGACGGCGACGAGTTCGCCGGGTACCGGATCGAGCGCCGGCTGGGTCGTGGCGGGATGGGGATCCTCTACCTGGCGCTCGAGCCCGGCCTCCAGCGGCGGGTGGCGCTGAAGCTGATCGCCCCCGAGGTGGCGACCGACGCGGTCTTCGCCCGGCGCTTTGCCGAGGAGTCCCGGATCGCGGCCTCGATCGAGCACCCGAACGTCGTTCCGATCTACGCCGCAGGCGAAGAGGGCGGCGTGCCATGGATCGCGATGCGCTACGTCGCCGGCTCAGACCTCGGCCGCCGCATCGCCCGTCAGGGCCCCCTCGCGCCAGCCGGGGCGGCGGCGCTGATCGCCCAGGTGGGCGACGGCCTCGACGCAATCCACGCCGCCGGTCTGGTCCACCGCGACGTCAAGCCCGCCAACGTCCTGCTCAGCGGCGAGCCGAGCTCCGAGCATGCCTACATCACCGACTTCGGCGTCGCCCGCAACGTCGCGACCGAGTCCGGCCTGACCCAGACTGGTCGCTTCGTCGGCACCCTCGACTACGTCGCGCCGGAGCAGATCTCCGGCGAGTCGATCGACGCTCGGGCCGACGTCTACGCGCTCGGCTGCCTGCTCTTCAAGCTGCTGACCGGGGAGGTGCCGTTTCCACGCGACGGCGAGGCGGCCCGGCTGTACGCCCACCTCAACGACCCGCCGCCGGAGTCCTCTCTCTACGTGCCGGCGGTGCCGAAGGCCCTCGACGAGGTCGTGGTCAGGGCGATGGCGAAGTCACCCGGCGATCGGTACCTCTCCGCCGGCGACCTCGGACGCGCCGCCGAGGCCGCCCTCGAGGGCAAAGGGGTCGCGGTCCCCGAGCGGACTGTCGCCACCGGCGACGCGGCGACGCGGGAACGTGTGGCGCCGGTGGAGGAGCCGCCCGCCGAGACCGCGGAAACCCTCCCGGAAGAAGGGCTCTCGCGGTCTCGCGAGCCGGCTGGCGATCCCGGTCGAAATCGGCGTCTCCTGGTCGGCGGCGGACTCGCGCTGATCGCGGCGGCCGCCGTCGCCACCGTGCTCGCGTTGGGGGGCGGCGGATCAGACGGCGGCACGACGGGGGAGACGAGCACCCCGGTGCCCACCGAGGAAGTCAGGGAAGAGAAACCGAAACCGGAGCCGCGCCTCTCGACGTCTGAGCTGATCGCGCAGGCGGATGAGATCTGCGCGGAGGCGAGAGCTTCCTACGAAGCAAGCAAGGACCGGTTTCCAGAGGGAGAAACCGAAGCTGGGATGAGCAGCGAGTTCGCGGAGCAGCTGGTTGAGAACTCGCGTCGGCAGGTGGGCGAGATGAGTCAGCTCCAACCGCCGAAGAGCAAAGAGGACGAGTTCCGCGAGTACCTGCAGCTGCGCAAGGACATCGCGCGGATGGACCGTCGCGCGCTCGCCGCGGCGAGGGAAGGGAATCCGACCGCCTACGCGCAGACCTACGAATCGCGAGGTCCGATCGACGAACAGCTGCAGCGGGTCTCCGATGAAATCGGGTTCAGCGTCTGCAGCAACAATGGCTAGACCTCGATGGAGCTCACTCGCGGTCGCCCGGGTGGGTCACGCGTTCCGCGCGTTGCTTGACTTCCTCGCCGGCCTCTTTCGTCGCCGCGACCGCCTCGTCGCGCGCCGCCGACAAGCCCTCGCTCGGCTTGCCGCCGACGATGTCGCGGAAGGCGTTCTTGAAGCGGTCGGTGCGGCGGTCAGGCGGGAAGCGGGCCTCGGAGCGCGCCTGCTTCTTTGGCCGCCGCTGCCCGTATCGACGGTGCGCCCAGGGGGAGCTCGGCTTGCCCAGCCGACAGGCGCCGTAGAGGGCGATCGGGAAGACGAAGAAGCCGATGCTGCCGTGGAGGACTCGACCCTTGAGAAAGCAAATTGCGACGAGGAGGAAGATGACCAGGGCGCTGAGAATGCTGCCGAGAATCGCGCCGACCGATCCCTCTTCGATCGTGAACGGAGTGAAGCCGAGCAGGGCCAGCATCATCGCCGCGGCGGCGATCACGGTTGCGTCTATCGAGCTGCGTCCCTCTTCGGCCCAGTAGACGTCTTCCAGGTAGACCCAGAGGGCGAACTCGTCGATCGTCAGGCCGGCGCCGACCCCGAAGGCGAAGGCGCAGATCTCGGTCCAGGGGCTGTCGCCGAAGGAGGCGAAGCCGGCGGCGCCGGCGACCATCATCGTCACGATCCCGAAGACGAGGTGGTGGACGTGGACGCCGCCGTCGCTGACGATGCTGCCCGGCCACCAGGGGACCTTGGGGCTGCGCTGCAGCCGCGTGCTCATTCGGATCAGGGCGAACGAGAGGATGAACCCGAAGAGGACCAGGTAGAGGCCTTGCAGTTCGTGCTCGGAGATCCGGTTCCAGAAATCCGTGAAGATCGAGGCGGTCGTCATGCGGGCACCGGCGCCGAGTGTAGGGACGGGGCCTTCCCGTCCCGCTCGGCGATCAGCTCGACCGTGAGCAGGACCGCGGCGACCGCGAAGAAGGGCGAAAGGGCGATGTCGGAGACCGCCTCGGCGAGCCAGGTGGCGAGGAAGGCGTGGCCCAGGAGGTCGTGGACGAGACCGGCGAGGAGGTGGCCGAGGGCGTCGCCCGCGACCTGGATCGGAAGCAGGACCCAGAGGACGAACCAGAAGTTGCCCCGGACCAGTCGCATGCTCCGCGCCAGCGCCCCCTTCGCGCTTCGCTCCTCGATCTCCACCACCGGGCCGGCGAGGCCGAGGAAGACGAAGGCGAGCAGACCCGGGATCAACCCCAGCAGCAGCCCGACGGCGACGAGCCCGACGTAGGCCAGGTCGACCGCGATCAGGCGGCCGTATTTGAGCCGGCCGGCGATCTCCCGCAGCGACGGCGGGTCCTGTCCATGAGGGTGGGTCAGGGAGACCGCGATCGCGCCGCTGAAGAAGACCTCGCCGATCAGTCCGGTGACGGTGATCGCTCCGACCGCGAGGACCACGGCCGCCACCTTGATGCCGCTGGTGACGTCGAGCGCCTCGACTTCGACGTTCATCGTCAGCGCGTCGAGCAGGGCGAGGGGCAGGAAGACGATCAGCGCCACCAGCAACAGCGAGGGCGCCCAGCTTCGGTAGGTGCGCCAGATCTGTCCGTAGATCGCGGCGAGCCGGCGGGGGAGGCTCACGGCCGGCGGCGTCTGCCGGCCGGCTGGCGTCCCCGCGCCTCCAGCTTCGACTGGCTCGATTCGGAGGCCGGAATCCGCTTCAGGTTCCCCAGCTCGGGGACCAGGAGCTCTTCGGCGCAGCGCCGATGCCAGTGATGGTGGTCGGTGCCGCCGAGCCGGCGCACGTACTGGACGACCGTGTGCTCCTCGCCGACGGGGATGTCGCCGTGACAGCCGGGACAGCGATAGAGCTTGCGGGAGATCCCGCGGATCAACCAGGTCTCGTCGCCCTCTTCGTTGAGGCCGGTGAGGCTCCAGCGGATGCTGGGGAGTCCGTCGAACTGGCCCATCTCAGCGTCTCGACATCCAGGCGAATCCGGCGGCCATCGCCAGGTTGCCGACGCCGGCAAGGCGAAGGGCCAGCTTAGCCCCTGGTCGGCTGACGGCGGGCGAGGCGGCCCAGAGGGCATCGGTCGCGATCTCGGTTCCGCGCAGCCAGGCCAGCGACTGCCAGTCGGCGCCGGACCCCCGCCGGTCGGCGACCAGGTGGGCGGCGGCGAAGGTGAGCCAGATCGGTCCGCAGCGACGAAAGAGGTGTTTCGCATCCGGCGAGGGCTCGTCGTGGCCGAGCACCCGTAGGGTCGCCGCCGGGGCGGCGATCGCCGCGCTGCCAAGCAGAAGGTCGAAGGCGATCATGTTGCGGTTGGTGAGGCGCACGGCCTGCTCCAAGGTCATCGCTCGACAAATCCAACCAGAACTCGGAAGGGAAAGGGTGAGGTTCGGCGAAATGGACCGCCGTGACCAAGACTGCGACGAAGTCCCCCCAACTCAAAAGCCTTTCCGACTACATCCAGGAGCGTTTCGAAGAGTTCTCGCGCTCCCAGAAGGACGTAGCCCGCTACATCGTCGACCACCTCGACGAGGCAGCCTTCCTCACCGCCGAGGAGCTGGCCCGGAGAGCGAGCACCTCGTCGTCGACGGTGGTGCGCTTCTCCCAGGCCCTCGGCTTCGAGGGATACCCGGAGCTGCAGCAGGCGGCGATCGAGGAGTACCGCACGACGATCGCCGGCAACGGCGCCGCCGGGGGGGCCCTCTTCTCCTTCGATCACTCCGAGCTGGAGGGATCGCTCAGCGCCGACTACTCGAACCTCGAGGAAACCGCGCGCAAGCTGAGTACCGAGCAGGTCCAGAACGCGGTCGCGGCCTTGGCCGAAGCGCAGCGCATAGTGATCGTCGGCGTCGACCAGATGGCCTTCTTCGCCAGCTACCTGCGCCACACGCTCAGCCTGCTCGACATCCGCGCCGAGATCGTCGCCAGCACCGGCGGCGAGTCGCTCCAGCGCCTCGGTCGGATCGACGAGAGCACGCTGGTCATCACCCTCTCCGCCGGACGTGCCCACCCCTTGCTGCTGCGGGCGATGAAGCTCGCCCTGCACCGCGGGGCCCGCACGCTGGCGATCTCCGACGCGACGATGTCGGAGGTGGGGGAGCACGCCGAGCTGACGCTCTACTTCTCGTCCAACAGCCCTTCGTTCACCCGCTCGCACACGGCGCTGATGGCTCTGGTCCAAGGTCTGGCCCACGGTCTCTACGCCCGCGACGAAGCGGCCCACAAAGACCGCATCCGCGCGTACAAACTGAAGTAGCGGCGTCTGCCGCGGAGGCGATGCCGGCGGTCGCGTTCGGTAGGTAATCTGGACGCGATGACTGAGCGCGCGACGTTTCGACTGAAGACCGGCCTCGCCGAGATGCTGAAGGGCGGGGTGATCATGGACGTGGTCACCCCGGAGGAGGCGAAGATCGCCGAGGAGGCGGGCGCCTGCGCGGTGATGGCCTTGGAGCGGGTCCCGAGCGACATCCGCCGCGACGGCGGCGTCGCCCGCATGTCTGACCCGGGGATGATCAAGGGGATCCAGGAGGCCGTCTCGATTCCCGTCATGGCAAAGGCCCGGATCGGTCACTTTGCCGAGGCCCAGGTCCTGCAGGCGCTGGAAGTCGATTACATCGACGAGTCAGAGGTGCTGACCCCCGCCGACGAGCGCAACCACATCGACAAGCTCGCCTTCGAGGTGCCGTTCGTCTGCGGCGCCACCAACCTCGGCGAGGCACTGCGGCGGCTCGGCGAGGGAGCGGCGATGATCCGCTCCAAGGGCGAGGCCGGCACCGGCAACGTGGTCGAGGCGGTCCGCCACATGCGCGAGATCACCTCCGGCATCAAGCGCCTTGCCCAGCTGCGACCGGAGGAGCTGGCCGCTGCCGCAAAAGAACATCAGGCGCCGCTTGAAGTGGTCCAGGAGGTTGCCAGCGCAGGGCGCCTACCGGTGCCGCTCTTCTGCGCCGGCGGCATCGCGACCCCCGCCGACGCGGCTCTGATGATGCAGCTGGGGGCCGAAGGCAATTTCGTCGGCTCGGGCATCTTCAAGAGCGCGGACCCCGAGCGGCGGGCCCGGGCGATCGTCGAGGCGACGACCCACTACAACGACCCGGAGCGGGTTGCGGCTGCCTCGATCGGTCTCGGTGAGGCGATGCCCGGCCTCGAGATCGCCGGTCTCGCCGCTGCGGACGCCCTTTTGCAAAACCGCGGAGCCTGATGAGGGGTCCCACGACCAGGCACAACTGGATGGCGCGCCTGGCGCTGCGCATCTCCGCGTCCTCGACCTTGTCGTTGCCACCGGCAAAGGCTGCGCCCTGCGTCCTTGATCTGCTTGGCCAGGCGCGCCCCCAGGCGCACCCGGCCGCGGAACCCCTCATCCAGTGGCCGATCTGAGGGTCGGCGTCCTCGCGCTCCAGGGCGACTTCGAAGCCCACGCGAAGACCTTGCGCCAGCTCGGTGCCGAGCCGAGCGAGGTGCGCACGCCGGCCGACATGGAGGGGTTGGACGCCCTCGTCATACCTGGCGGCGAGAGCACGACGATCGGCAAGGGCATCGAGACCGCCGGTCTCGAGCAGACCCTGCGCGCCCATCACGAAGCAGGACGGCCGATCCTGGGTACCTGCGCCGGGATGATCATTTGCGACGCCGAGCACCTCGGCTTCGTCGACGCGACCGCCAGGCGAAACGCGTTCGGGCGCCAGCTGCAGAGCTTCGAAGCCGACCTCCAGGTCGAAGGGGCAGGCGACGAGCCGCTGCGGGCGGTCTTCATCCGCGCCCCATGGGTCGAGACCTGGGGGTCGGAAGTCGAAGTCCTGGCCTCCCACGAGGGCCACCCGGTCGCGATACGAGACGGCAGCGTGCTCGCCTGCGCGTTCCACCCGGAGCTGACCGACGACCCCCGCTTCCACGCGATCTTCCTGGCGATGACCACGGCCGCTCGGGAACGGGCGGGAGAGGAGGCGACCCAACTATGAGCGGTGGCGACCCCAGGGTTCAGAACCTGGCAAAGATCCTGGTCGGCTACTCGACCAGGGTCAAAGAGGACGACGTAGTCGCAATCGACGGCGAGACTGCCGCCGCGCCGCTGCTCCTGGCGGTCTACGAGGAGGTCCTGCAAGCTGGCGGGCATCCGATGCTCAACGTTGCCCTCGAGGGGCAGATCGCCGCCTACTTCAAACACGCTTCCGACAAGCAGCTGGAATGGATCTCTCCGTTTGCCGAGTGGATGGTCGACAACGCCGACGTCCGCATAGCGATCGGCGCCACCACCAACACCCGCGAGCTATCGGGGGTGCCGCCGGAGCGGCAGACGCTGAGGCAGTCGGCTACCGGCGACCTGATGACCCGGGCGATGAAACGCAGCGCCGATGGCGAATTTCGCTGGGTCTACACGCTGTATCCCACCAGCGCCTATGCCTCGGAGGCGGAGATGAGCCTGGCCGACTACGAAGACTTCTACTACGGCGCCTGTCTCGCTACCGATCCGGAGCCCCTGACGGCCTGGAAGCGGGCCTCCGAGGAGACGACCCGGCTCGCCGAGTGGATCGAGGGCCACGAGGAGGTGCGGGTGACCGCCCCCGGGACCGACATCAAGCTCGGAATCGCCGGGCGCCAGTTCATTCCATGCATCGGCGACAACAACATGCCCGACGGCGAGTTCTTCACCGGCCCGGTCGAGGACTCGGTCGAGGGCGAGGTCAGCTTCCACCTGCCGGCGGTGATCGGCGGCCGCGAGGTGTCCGGGGTGCGCCTGCGCTTCGAGTCCGGCAAGGTCGTCGATGCTTCGGCCGAGCGCGGCGAGGAGTACCTGCTGAAGCTGCTGGATACCGACGAGGGCGCCCGCATCCTCGGCGAGCTCGGAATCGGCACCAACTACGGGATCACCAAAGGCACCCGCGAGGTCCTGCTCGACGAGAAGATCGGCGGCACCGTCCACATGGCGGTCGGCAGCAGCTACCCGGAGTCGGGCGGCGAGAACGAGTCGGCCGTCCACACCGACCTCGTCTGCGACCTCCGCCTCGGCGGCAAGCTGGAAGTCGACGGCGTAGTGATGCAGGAAGACGGCAAGTTCGTCGTCTGACGGCCAGGACCGGCGCATTTCGGCGTCCTTACTCGGTCCTGTGCAGAGCACACTCCCTCGCTCGTCCTTGAACTGCTTGGTCCTGGCACGTCAGCTGGGTTACTGCTCCGGCAACGGCGAGCCGGCGAGGAAGAAGAACCAGAGCGTGAGGGCGACGGCGGCCAGCATCACGGACGCCATCAGCACCGCCTCGACCACGGTGACCGAGTTGGAGACGGGCGCCGTGTCGCGCATGCTTTTCAGCCACGTGGGCCTGATCGGACCCAGCCGGTTGGTGCCGGTGATGCGGATGTAGAGGTTGTTGAGGCGACCGATCAGCCAGGCGACGACGAGGATCGAGCTGACGATCCCGACGGCCACCACCGCATAAGGGCCACCGCTGGGGAATTGGGTGTCGGAAAGCTTCGAGGCGATGTAGACCCAGCTCAGGGGGATCGCCGTCCAGAGCGAGAAGGCTGCCAGCAGCATGGCGAGGAAAACGAGGCCCGCGGCCATTCCGCGGCCCGCTCTACTGGTTCTGTGCATCGTGGTCATGGGGCGACTCCATAGAATGGCAGGCGATGTCCGGGCACTCCAAGTGGCACTCGATCAAACACAAGAAGGGCGCCGCCGACGCGAAACGCGGCAAGCTCTTCAGCAAGCTCGCGCGGGCGATCACCGTCGCGGCCCGCGACGGTGGCGGCGACCCCAGCGGCAATCCGACCCTCGCCACGGCCATCCAGAAGGCGAAAGACGCCTCGATGCCGAAGGACAAGATCCAGAAAGCGATCGACGTCGGAACCGGGGCGGGCGCCGACGGCGCCGCGATCGAAAGGATCGTCTACGAGGGCTATGGCCCCGCCGGAGTCGCGGTCCTGGTCGAGGCGCTGACCGATAACCGCAACCGCGCCAGCGCCGAGATCCGGCACGCTTTCTCCAAACACGGCGGCAACCTCGGGGAGCCGGGGTCCGTCGCCTGGATCTTCGAGAAAAAGGGGGCGATCGTCGTCGACGGCGAGCGCTACGGCGAGGACGATCTGATCGGCGCGATCGACGCCGGCGCTGAGGACGTGCGGGAGGACGAAGGCAAGCTCCGGGTCATCTCCGACCCTCAGAATCTGACGGCCGTGCGCGAAGCATTGGAGGGCGAAGGCATCGAGTTCGAGTCCGCTGGGCTCGTCACCGAGCCGAAAAGCACGGTTGAGCTCAAAGGGCACGACGCCGAACGCATCCTCAAGCTGCTGGAGGCGCTCGACGATCAGGATGACGTCGACGAGGTCTACGCGAACTTCGACATTCCGGCTGAGGTGCTCGAGAAGCTCGCTGCCTGAGGGCCGGGGGAGGGGTCGGGGAGGACCCTCCGTCGCAAATTGGGGAGGCTCCTCCGGGTCCTCCCCGACCCCTACTCGGGCCGTCCGGGAGGCATCCGACCGGATGCCGAGAATCACTACCCATGCAAGTCGTGATGGGCGTCGATCCAGGGGCCGCGAATTTGGGATTCGGGATTGTCCGTATTGAGGGCAATCACATGGTTGCCCTTGATGGAGGGGTGGTGGAGACGACGCCGGAGCTGCCGATGGAGCAGCGGCTGGAGAAGATCCACCGGGCTTTGCGGGAGCTGATCGCTTGGCACGAGCCGAAAGCGATGGCGATTGAGGAGGTCTACTTCGGCAAGAACGTGCGCTCGGCGATGGCTGTGGGCCAGGCCAGCGGCGTGGCGATGCTGGCCGCCGCCGAGCACGGGGTGGGCTGCTTCGCCTATACGCCGCAGGCGATCAAGATGGCGGTGTGCGGCTCTGGCGGCGCCGGCAAGCGACAGGTGCAGCAGATGGTCGGCACGCTGCTGGGGCTGCCAGAGCCTCCGAGCCCCGATCACGCCGCCGACGCTCTCGCGGTGGCGATCTGCCACGGTCACGGCAGCGGTCACCGTCACGCAGTCGCGGTCGCCGGAGAAGCAACTTCGAAGCCGCGACGGGAGCGGATCGCAGGATGATCGCCGCCGTCCGTGGCGAGGTGATGGTGCGGCGGCCGGATCACGTGGTGATCGACGCCGGCGGCGTCGGCTACCGGCTCACGGTCTCCTCGGAGACTTTGAAAGCGGTTCCCGCGACCGGCCGCGACGCCTTTCTCCACGCCGAGCTGATCTCCCGCGACGACTCCCTCGCCCTCTTCGGCTTCTCCTCGGAAGAGGAGCGAGACCTCTTCCGGCTGCTGGTCACGGTCAGCGGCATCGGCCCCAAGGTGGCGATTGCCACGCTCTCCGGTGGGACCACTCGCGATCTCCTGCGGGCGATCGCGGCCGGTGACGCAAAACGGTTTCAGGCGGTGCCCGGGATCGGCAAGCGCACCGCTGAACGGATCATCGTCGAGCTTCGCGAGAAGGTGGCGGGAGCGCTGGAGGAGGAAGTCGTGGTCGCCGCTGGCGAGCAGGGCGACGCTCGCGCTCTTGCTCGCGACGGCCTCGTCAACCTCGGCTACGCGCCGCTCGAAGCCGAGCAGCTGCTGGACGGCGTCGAGGGCTCCGAGCCGCAGGATCTCGTGGCCGCTGCCCTGCGCAAGGCCGGGACGTCCAGGAACGCCGCGTGAGCGGGGGGCCGGACATCGGCGGCAACCGGATCCGGACGCCGGGAGTGGATGGCGAGCCGATCCCGATCGACGCCGAGGTGACGGTGCACGACGCGCGCGCGGAGGTGCCCGACGAGGACCTCGACCGCTCTCTCCGTCCTCCCACCCTGAAGGACTTCGTCAACCAGCAGCAGGTGACCGACCAGCTCGCGATCTTCATCGAGGCCGCCCAGCGGCGCGGCGAGGCGCTCGACCACGTCCTCCTCGCCGGTCCGCCCGGTCTCGGCAAGACCTCGCTTGCGCACATCGTCGCCGCGGAGCTGGGGGTGCCGATGGTGCAGACGGCGGGTCCGGCGCTCGAGCGCAAGGCCGACGTCGCCTCGTTCCTCACCTCGCTGGAGCCCGGAAGCGTCTTCTTCATCGACGAGATCCATCGTCTCGGCCGGGCCGTGGAGGAGACGCTCTATCCGGCGATGGAGGACGGGGAGCTGCCGGTGGTGCTCGGCCAGGGTGCGGGCGCGCGGACGGTGACGCTGCCTCTGCCCGCTTTCACCCTGGTTGGCGCGACCACCCGGGCCGGGCTGTTGACGACGCCTCTCCGCGATCGCTTCGGCGTCTCCCACCGGCTCGAGTACTACGCGCCCGAGCATCTGGCCTTGATCGTCGAGCGCTCCGCCGGGATCCTCGACGTCGAGATCGACGCCGGCGGAGCGGAGACGATCGCCGCCCGTTCCCGGGGTACCCCACGGGTGGCAAACCGGCTGCTGAAGCGAGTTCGAGACTTCGCCCAGGTGAAGGGCAGCGGTCGCATCGCGGCCGACGTCGCCGCGGCCGCGCTGGAGATGCTCGAGGTGGACGCCGCCGGACTGGACCGCAGCGACCGGGCCCTTCTCGACACGATCGCGACCAAGTTCGGCGGCGGGCCGGTCGGGCTCTCGACGCTGGCGGTCGCGATCGGCGAGGAGCAGGACACGATCGAGGACGTGCTCGAGCCCTACTTGCTCCAGCAGGGCTTGCTGAAGCGGACTCCGCGTGGCCGCGTCCTGACCCGGCGCGCCTTCGACCATCTCGGCCTGCAGGCCCCCGAAGGCGCCACGAGCCTCTTTTAAGCCGCGCCAGCTAGCCTGTCGATCATGCCGTTTTTCATCTGTCCGAATTGCGGACACCGGGAGGTGAGCGGGGAGCGGACCGCGGGTTTCAGCACCCGCCCCAAGGGCTGCTCGAAATGCGGCTTCGGCTTTGTCTTCGAATTACTCGACGATTATTATCCGGCTCCTCATGCAGCTTTTTTCGTTTGCGACAGGCAGGGACGAGTGATCGACGCCGGAAAAGGCAGCTTCGAGCTGACCGGTTTGACCGACGAAGACGTGATCGGTCGCCCGGTGCGCGAAGTCCTCGGGCTCGACTGGATCGACACCGGGGACGGCGGCGAGGAGGCCGATGCCAACGGGGACGGTGTCAGCGACCCGATCGAGACCTCGCTCGAGTGGGGGGTCCGATCCCTCGGCAAGCGGGTTTCGGTCAACGCCGAGGGGGACCTGCCGGCGCGGGCCGTGGCCGACGTCTTCCCCGCCTACGACGACGACGGCGGCCTGCTCCTCGTCCTCACGCCGGAGGGCTGACAGATGGGCTCCCGCCGCCGAAACCTCTTCGTTCTGCTCTTCGTGATCGGGCTGGTCGTCGTCTCCGGCCTGATCATCGCCAACAAGGAAACGAAGCTCGGGCTCGACCTGCAGGGCGGGCTGGAACTCGTCTACCAGGGTCAGACGACGCGCGCGGGGGAAGAAGTCAGCGGCGAGGACATCGACGACTCGATCTCGATCATCGAACGGCGGATCAACGAGCTCGGCGTCTCCGAGCCGGAGGTGGCACGGCTGGGCCAGGACGAAATCACCGTCAGCCTGCCCGGCGTCACCGATGCCCGCCGCGCCGAGGAGCAGGTCGGCTCGACCGCGCAGCTCTACTACTACGACTGGCAGGCGAACCTGATCGGGCCCGAGAAAGTGATCGCCGGCAATCCGGGTCTGCAGCCGCCGGCGGGAGCGCTGAAAGCCTCCGAAAAACGCTGGGAAGATGCCGAGCGCCCCACCACCAACGAACTGGTCAAACAGCTGGTCTTCGCCGGCGCTTACCCGACCGCCTACGAAGCGGCACAGCTCGCCGCCGAACAGGAGCCGGTCGAGAACTGCGAGGAGTGCTCGGTCGCCCGACCCCGTTACTACCTCTTCGAGAAAGCCGAGCCGCATGACCTGATCGCCGGGCCCGAGCTGGCGAAGAAAGACCTCTACGTCAGCCCGACCGGGGAGAAACGGCCGAAGAACGGCACCGTCGTCGAGGTTCCGCCGGGAACGATCGTCGTTTCGGAATATCCGACCAACGAAGCCGGGGAACTAGACGAATCGATCGAGCCCGGCTGGTACGCGCTCAAAGACGAACCTGCCCTCAGCGGCAACGACATCACCGACCCCGAACAGTCCTACGGCCCGAACAACGAACCGCTGGTCTCCTTCGGCTTCACCGACGATGGGCAGGCCGCGTTCCAGGAGGTGACGCGGAGGATCGCCCAGCGCGGCCAGGCCAACGCGATCGGCCCGGTCAGCGGTGAAGAAGCCGAACAGCTCTCCCATCACTTCGCGGTCATCCTCGAAAACGAAGTCAAAACGCGGCCGATCATCAACTTCGCCGAGAATCCCGATGGGATCGACGGCCGCACCGGCGCACAGATCTCGGGCGGGTTCCAGAACCTCCAAGAGGCCCAGGACCTGGCGACCACGCTGCAGATCGGCGCCCTGCCGATCAACCTCAAACTGATCAGCCAGACGCAGGTCTCGGCGACCCTCGGCAGCGAAGCCCTCGACCAGGGCATAACGGCCGCGCTCATCGGCCTCGCCCTGGCCATCCTCTTCCTCGTCGCCTACTACCGCTTCCTCGGCCTGATCGCGACGATCGCGCTCCTTGCCTACGGGGTGATCTTCTTCGCCCTGATCAACCTGATCCCGATCACCCTCACCCTGCCGGGGATCGCCGGGCTGGTGCTGACGATCGGCGTCGCCGCCGATTCCAACATCGTCATCTTCGAGCGGATCAAGGAGGAGGTGCGCGCCGGCCGCTCGATGTCGAGTGCGATCGCGGCCGGCTACAGGCACGGGATCAGCACGATCATCGACGCGAACGTGCTCACCCTGCTGACCGCGTTCATCCTCTTCGTGCTGGCGACCGCCGGGGTCAAGGGCTTCGCCTTCACCCTCGGCGTCGGCACGATCGTCTCGCTGCTGACCGCTGTCGTCTTCACCCAGGCGCTGCTGGGCAACATGGGGCGTTCTCGCCTGCTCCGCTCCCGCAGTGCACTCGGCGCCAGCGGCGAGGGGAAGAAATGGACCTTCGACTTCATCGGCGCCAGCCGCTGGTTCTTCTCGATGTCGGGCGTGATCCTGCTCATCGGCGGTTTCGCCCTCGCCACCAAGCAGCTCAACTTCGGCATCGACTTCGAGTCGGGAACCCGGATCAAAGTGGCGCTGGAACAGCCGACCGACGAGGAAGGAGTGCGCGACGCGCTGGAGGAGGCGGGTGTCGCGGCCGACGGCGAGATCCAGCAGGTCGACGACCCGAACCTGGGCGACAACGTCTTCCAGATCCAGTCCCACCAGCTCGAGCCGGGGGAAGTCCGCAAAGCCGAAGCGGCCCTGATCGACGAGTTCGGGGTGGAGCAGGACGGCTTCGACAGCACCAGTGTCGGCCCGACCTTCGGTCAGCAGGTCGCCGACAGCGCGATCACCGCGCTGATCTTCTCCCTGCTGGTCATCTGCGGCTACATCGCGCTGCGATTCGAGCCGAAATTCGCGATCCCCGTCCTGATCGCGATCCTCCACGACGTCCTCATCACCGCCGGCGTCTACTCGCTGACCGGAAAAGAGGTGTCGAGCGGAACCGTGGCCGCCTTCTTGACCATCCTCGGATACTCGATCTACGACACGATCATCGTCTTCGACCGTATCCGCGAGAACATCCCGCGCATGCCGCGTGCGGCCTTCTCGCAGATCGTCAACCGCTCGATGAGCGACGTCCTGACCAGGTCCCTCGCCGCCGGTTTCACCACCTTGCTCGGCGTCACCTCGCTGATGATCTTCGGCGGTGCCGTGCTCCAGGACTTCGCCTTCGCGATGCTGGTCGGGATCGCCTCCGGAACCTACTCGTCGATCTTCATCGCCTCGCCGGTGCTGACCGCGTGGAAGGAACGCGAGCCCGGATTCATCCGCCGCCGCGCGCGGATAGCCGAAATGGAGGGGGGTCGCGTGCCCGCCTACGCCGACGAAATCGAGATGGCGAAGCTCAGCCGCGACGACGAGCCCGAAGTGGTTTCCAGCCCGAGCGCGGCCGCACCGGCCGCGCAGGCCGAGCCAGGGGCGGTGGCCACGGTCGAGCGCACCGAGACCGGGAACGGGGTCGGCTCGCTCGGCGACGGTGATGATGAGGGCGCCGAAAACGGAGACGGTGACGCGGAATCGGCCGAGCGGCGTCAGCGCAACGCAGAGCGACGGGCGCGGCGTAAAGCCCGCAGAAAGCACGGGAGGCGTTAGATGGCCCTGCTGGTCTTCTTCATCATGGGCATCGCCCTCTGGCACTTCACCGTCTTCGTTCCCGACCGGTTCTGGCAGGGGATCGTCGGCGCCTTCGTGGGGGCGGTCTTCGGGTCGGTGATCTTCGGCTGGATCGTCCAATCGGCCAGCGGCAAATCGATGGGGGACACGGATCTTTCCACCGCCTTGATCGCGGTGCCGGGAACGCTGATCGGGTTGGCCGTCGTTTACGCGATCGGCATGCGCTCCGAAGAGCACCCCGGTTAGTCACTTTTCCCGCAACTTCGGTACGACCTGTCACAGGTTGCCGCCGCCGCGGCTCCTAGCCTGAAATCGTGCCGCAGATCGCCAGTCCATTTGCCGTAGAGCCGTACTCCTACGCGGAGGCCCGGGCCCTTGCAGAGGAGCTGGGGCTGAGTGAGCCCGTGGCCGTCACCCTGGTTCGCCGCGGCTATCGCACGCCTGAGGAGGCCCGTTCTTTCCTCGCCGCGGACGAGTCGCACCCGCCCTCGGCCTTCGAGGGGATGGAGGCGGCGGTCGAGCGGGTCCTGGCCGCGATCGAAGCCCGGGAGAGGATCACCATCCACGGCGATTTCGACGTCGACGGCGTCTGCGCCACCGCGTTGATGGTCTCGACTCTGCGCGATCTGGGCGGCGAGTGCGACTGGTTCATCCCCAGCAGGATCGACGACGGCTATGGCCTCTCGGAGGGGACCGTCAGGCGCCTTTCTGAGCGCGGAACCTCGTTGCTGCTCACGGTCGACTGCGGAATCACCTGCGCCGACGAGGTCGCTCTGGCGGCCGACCTGGGAATGGGGGTCGTGGTCAGCGACCACCACCAGCCAGGAGAACGGCTCCCGAACTGTCCGGTCCTCCATCCGGAAATCAGCAAATACCCCTTCGGCTCCCTCTGCGGGACGGCGGTCGCCTGGAAGCTGGCGTGCGCCGTCAGGGAAGCGCTCGGCCAGCCGGCCGCGCAGCACGACCTCGACCTCGTGGCACTCGCCACCGTCGCCGACGTGGTGCCGTTGGTGGGAGAGAACCGCTCTTTGGTCCGGCGTGGGTTGGCCGAGCTGCGGCGAGCGCGTCGTCCGGGAGTGCGGGCGTTGCTGGAAGCGGCGAAGTGCGAGCCGGAGCGCCTCGACGAGGGCGATCTCGGTTTCCGGCTCGCTCCCCGAATCAATGCGGCGGGGCGTCTTTATCGCGCTGATGCCGGCGTGGAGCTCTTTCTCACCGACGATGAGCAGCGGGCGGAGGCGATCGCCGCGGAGCTGAGCCGAGCCAATTCCGAGCGGCGGGCGACCGAGCGGGAGGTCGACGCGGCTGCCGAGGCAGCGCTTCGTGAGTTGCCGGATCGCCTGCGGGACGCCCATGGCCTGGTCCTCGCCGGACGTGACTGGCATCCGGGCGTCGTCGGCATCGTCGCCTCCCGGCTGGTCGAGCGCCACCAGCGGCCAGTAGTGGTCGTCTCCCTCGGCGATGACGGGGCCGGCCGTGGCTCGGGCCGCAGCATTCCCGGCTTTGACCTGCTGGCCGCGTTGGAGGCGTGCGAGGAGCACCTGGATGGTTTCGGCGGCCACCGGGCCGCCGCCGGGCTGACGATCCGGACGGAGAACCTGGAGGCCTTCCAAGAGGCGTTTGCCGCCCACGCGAACGAAATGTTGAGCGCAGAGGACCTGCAGCGCCCCGAAAAGGTCGACGCGATGGTCGGCGGTGTCGGGCTCGGCCTCGAGCTGGCGGAGGAGCTGCGGAAGCTGGCGCCCTTCGGGATGGGCAACCCTGGCGTACGGCTCCTGATTCCCTCGGCCCGCGTCAGTGACGTTCGGCCGATGGGTGAGGGCAAGCACTCCCGCTTCAGCCTCCACAGCGGCTCCCATCGCGCCCTCGGCGTCGCTTTCGGCCGGGCCAGCCTTGGCGTCGAGGACGAGGACGTGCTCGACGCCAGCGTCCGTCTCGAGCTCAACCACTGGAACGGGTCGGTCGAGCCCCGGCTGGTCCTGCGCGAGCTGCATCTCCTGGAGGAGCCCGACGGGGAGGAGCCGGTGCTTCCACACTCGTGCGCCTGCGACGAAGCGGCGTGGTGGCGGCGCTTCGAAGTCGAGTTGGGGTCGGATCTCAACGCCGAGAGCGCAAAATCGGTCCCCGGGGAGCCCTTCTTGCGGCCTCGCGAGGGGGGGCGCCGCGTGGTTGGCGGCGGCGCCTCGGCGACCGTCGCGATCGCCGAGCTGGTTTCCAGCGGGGCCGGGGTCCTGGCCGTCAGCGCCGACGCTTCGCGACGGGCAGCGCTGGCGAGTGGAGCGACGGGCCTCGCTCGATTCAACGGGGGCGCGGCGCTGATCGCTTGCCACCGCTGCGAGAGCGAGGAGATCAAGCGACTGCGAGGGCGGGCCCAGAGCGGCCTGGCATTGACGGATTTCGGTGCGCTCGAGCGCGAGCCGGAGCTGCCGGGGTCTTTCGAGCACGTCGTCCTCGTCGATCCCCCGCGCGGAGAGCACGACGAGCTGCGGGTGGGCCTGTCCTTCTCCGGAGAGGAGTCGGGGTTCCTGCACGTCGTCTGGACCGAAGCCGAGCGGGAATTTGCGGGCAGGGTCCTGGCCGAGCAATGGCCGACGCGAGAGGGTGTGGCAATGACCTATCGAGCGCTGCGTCAGGTTGGTGACTGCCGCGGCCGACGCCTTCGCGAGGCTCTCGCCGGGAGCGGCGGCCACCCCCTCTGTCCCGAGGCGAGCGCTCGCCGCTTCCGGGTCCTGCGGGAGCTGGGGCTGCTGCAGGGATCGCCCGAAGGCGGCGGGGTCGTGCGGGTCGTATCCTCCGTGAGGACGGATCTGCAGCGCTCCGCTGCATTTCGCGCCTACAGCGAAAGACTTTCGGAGGCCCAGCGATTTCTCGCAAGACCCAAACTGCCGTAGAGCACAAGGAGCTCCTCGCCGATCTTTTCGCGGTGATCGAGGAGTTCGATTCGGCTGCGACCGAGTCCGGCAACGGCTCCTCGGGGGCCACCGCGGTGGCGGTGGCGACGATCGATCGCGCCAAAGTCGAACGTGCATTCGACTTCGCCTGCGAGCGCCACGCCGACCAGCGCCGCTACTCAGGCGATGAGTTCATCACCCACCCGGTCGGAGTCGCCCAGATCTGCGCCGGGATGCGGCTCGACACCGAGACCCTCTGTGCGGCGCTGCTCCACGACACCGTCGAGGACACCACCGCGAGCCTGGAGGAGATCCGCGAGGAGTTCGGCGAGGAGATCGCCCAGCTCGTCGACGGCGTCACCAAGTTGACCGGAATCACCTTCGAGAGCCGCGACGAGCGACAGGCCGAGAACTACCGGAAGATGATGGTGGCGATGGCCACCGACGTCAGGGTGATCCTGATCAAGTTGGCCGACCGCCTCCACAACATGCGGACCCTCGGCGCCCTGCCGAAGCAAAAACAGACGCTGAAGTCGCACGAGACGCTGGAGATCTACGCCCCCTTGGCTCACCGGCTGGGGATCCACGCGATCAAGTGGGAGCTGGAGGACCTCTCCTTTGCCACCCTGCACCCGCGCAAGTACGCGGAAATCAAGCAACTGGTCGCTCAGCAGCGCGAGGAGCGGGAGTCCTACGTGTCCGATGCCGGCGAGTTTCTGGCCGAGGAGCTGGAGCAGGTGGGGATCGAGGCCGAGATCTCGGGTCGCGCCAAGCACTTCTACTCGATCTACACGAAGATGGCGAAAAAGGGCCGCGAGTTCAACGAGATCTTCGACCTCACCGCGATGCGGGTGATCGTCCACTCGGTCAAAGATTGCTACGGCGCGATCGGCGTCATCCACTCGCTCTGGAAGCCGCTGCCCGGTCGCTTCAAGGACTTCGTCGCGATGCCCAAAGCGAACATGTACCAGGCGCTGCACACCACGGTGATCGGACCGGAGGGCAAGCCGCTGGAGATCCAGATTCGGACCGAGGAGATGCACAAGCTCGCCGAGTACGGGATCGCGGCTCACGTCGCCTACAAAGAGGGGACCAACGGCGACCCCCAGCGGGAGAAGATGACCTGGCTGCGGCAGCTGGTCGAGGCCGAGGGCGAACAGGACCCGGCCGAGTTCCTCGAGTCGCTCAAGGTCGACCTCTTCGAGGACGAGGTCTTCGTCTTCACCCCGAAGGGGGAAGTGAAGAACCTCTCGGCGGGCTCGACCCCGCTCGACTTCGCCTACGCCGTCCACACCGACGTCGGCCACAGCTGCGTCGGCGCCAAGGTCAACGGCAGCATCGTCCCGCTCCACTACCAGCTGCGCTCGGGAGACATCGTCGAGGTGCTGACCGCGAAGCAGAAGCGTGGCCCCTCGCTCGACTGGCTGAAGCTGGTTCGGACCAACCGGGCCCGCAACAAGATCCGCTCCTGGTTCAAAGAGGAGCGGCGCGAGGACGCCGAGCGCGACGGCCGCGAGAAACTCGACGAAGCGCTGCGCACGCGCGGCATCCCGATGCAGAAAGTCTCCGGCTCGCCGCTGCTGGCGGACGTGATCCGCGAGATGGGCTTCCGCAAAGCGACGGATTTCTACATCGCCCTCGGCCAGGGCAAAGTCTCCGCCAAGACCGCCGCCAACAAGCTGATGCAGCGATTGAAGGCGGGCGAGGGCGTCGAGGAGCCCGCCGCCGGAGCACCGGTGGGCCGCGAGGATCGCGCCCGCCGCACCAAGGACGCCTCCAACTACGGGATCATCGTCAAGGGGGTCGAGAACGTCGCCGTGCGGCTGGCCAAGTGCTGCCGGCCGGTGCCCGGGGACGAGATCGCTGGTTACGTCTCGCTCGGCCGCGGCATCACCATCCACCGGGGCGACTGCAAGAACGTCAAGGCGCTGAAAAGGACGCCGGAGCGTTTCGTCGAGGTCCGCTGGGAAGGCGAAAACGAGGCCTCCTACCGGGTCGAGCTGCAGATCGACGCCTACGACCGCACGCGCCTGCTCGAGGATCTCTCCCGCACGTTCTCCGAGGCGGGGATCAACATCATCGGCGCCTCCTGCACCACCAACCATCCGATGGTCAAAAACCGGTTCGTGATCGAGGTCGGCGATACCGAGCAGCTCAAGCACTGCGTCAGCCGCCTCCGAAACGTCGAGTCGGTGTTCGACGCGTATCGGATCACCCCGGCCGCCTGAATGACGGCTAGACGGGCGGGGTGAGATGTCGTCAGCCGTCGCTGTAACCGGCCCCACCGGAGAGATCGGCAAGCCGCTGATGTCGGAGCTCGAGCGGCGGGCCGAGGTGGGGAGCGTGCTGGGGATGGCGCGACGCCCATTCGACCCCGCTGAAGAAGGTTGGGGGAAGGTCGCCTACCGGCGCGGCGACATCCTCGATCGAGGCTCGCTGGCCGCCCTCTTCGACGGGGCCGACGTCGCCGTCCACCTCGCCTTCGCGATCTTCGGCAGCAGGGAGGAGACTCGGAAGGTCAACCTGCAGGGGACCCGCAACGTCTTCGAAGCGGCGATCAAGGCGGGGGTGAAGCGCCTCGTGTACGCCTCGTCCGTCGCCGCTTACGGCTTCCACCCCGAGAACCCGCAGCCGCTTACCGAGGACGTTCCGGCCAGGGGCAGCGAGGGCTTCTACTACTCGGCCCAGAAGGCCGAGCTGGAGGACTTGCTCGACGAGCTGTTGCTGGGGAGCGGGGTGGAGGCCTACGTCTTCCGCCCCTGCATCGTCGCCGGCCCTCGGGCAACGATGCTGATCGAGCAGACGGTCGGAGCGGTTCGCGCCGGAGACCCGGTGCCGCTGCTGCGCAAGGGGATCGGGAAGCTGCCGCTGGTGAAGCCGATCCTGCCCGACCCCGGTATGCCGATCCAGCTCGTCCACCACGACGACGTCGCCCAGGCGATGGCGGCGGCGATCGCCGGCAACGGCCCGCCCGGCGCCTACAACCTCGCCGGCGAGGGGGAGGTTCGGGTCCGCGACATCGCCCGCGCTCTCGGATGGCGCTGGATTCCCGTCCCGGGCCCGGCGGTCAGCGTAGGTACCGCCGCGGCGCAACGCCTCAAATTCGTCAACTCGAAACTCGAGTGGGCAGTTGCCGCCGACACTCCTGTCCTGATGGACACGACCAGAGCCCGCGAGGACCTCGGCTGGAAACCCCAGCACGACGCCCGGGAGACGCTGAAGGAAACCGTCGCGGGTGCTCGCGAGAAGGGTTTGTTGGACTAGGCGACGATTGTCAGCGCGCCGGGAGCAGCGCGAAGCTCGACCCGCTCCTGTTCGCCTATGTAGTCGCCGTCGACCTGCAGGGGGAAGGGACGGGGGGTTCCGTCTTTTTCCTTGGAGATGGTCTCGACGATGGCATGGGTCACGTCGTCGAAGTGAGCGACCTGTTTGTGGTGGGCCGCGGGCTGTCCGCTGAAGAGGCGACTGATCAGGGTCGGCATGTCTCGCTGGGTCGCGCGCTTCAGTACCGCCATCGAGAGCGTTCCGTCGTTGAATCTGATCCCTTCGCAGACGCGGATCGGACGGTTGGCGAAGTAGGTGAATGGGTCCGAGTTCTGGACGATCGTCGTCACGCCCTCGACCGGCTCGTGCCCGTCGACCGTGGTCCGGACCCTGATCGGGTTGACCAGGTACTTCCTGTAGAAGCCCGAGATCCCCGCCCAGCTGTAGTAGTAGGGCCCGGCGCTCGCCTTCAGTTTCGGATTGGCGTCGACCCGGCGGACCACGGTGGCGTCGATACCCACCCCGCAGGCGAAGACGAAGTAGCGGTCGTCGACCATGCCGAGGTCGACCTTGCGCGGCTGCCAGTCGTCAGCGAGCGAGAGCAGGTGCTCGGTCGCGTCGACGACGTCGTTGGGCACTCCCAGCGTGCGGCAGACGACGTTGGTCGAGCCGCCGGGAAGTACAGCCACCGGCAGGTCGGTGCCGGCGAGTCCGTTGGCGACCTCGTTCAGCGTCCCGTCGCCGCCGAACGCGACGACCACGTCGTAACCCCCATCCTGGGCCTCCCGCCCGATCTCGGTCGCGTGGTTCTGCGCCTGGGTCGAGACCGCTTCGACGTCGAAGCGCCCCTGCAGGGCGTAGACCACCAGGTTTTTCAGCCGGTCGGAGACCGTGGTCGCGTACGGATTGACGATCAGCAGCATCCGCTTCTTGGCGGGTTTGCGGCGGCGGAGGGAACGAAGCTGGGCGGACACCGGACGGTGCAGCCTAATGCCGTTGCGCTTCGCCTACGCTGCCGCCGATGATCGACCGAGGCGAGCTGGGTGCGATCTTCCTCGGCGGGGCGCTGGGAGCGCTGCTCCGTGCGGGTCTCGGGGAGGCCTTTCCTGTCGAGGGAGGGGAGTGGCCATGGGTCACTTTTCTGGTCAACGTGATCGGGGCCGCTCTGCTCGGCTACTGGTTCACGACGCTGCCCCGCACGAGTTACCGCCGGCCGTTGCTGACGACCGGGTTCTGCGGGGCGCTGACGACCTTCTCGACCGTCCAGCTGGAGTTGCTGGAAATGATCGACGCCGACAGGTTCGGTCTCGCAACTCTGTATCTGGGGGCCAGCGTCGTCGCCGGGCTGGCCGGCGTGCAAGCGGCGACCGCCGCTGTCCGCCGTGGGCGGCTGTCGTGAGCTGGGCGGCCTGGGTCGGGGTGGCCCTCCTCGGAGGGCTGGGAGCCCTCGCCCGGTTCGGGCTGACGTTGCTCGTTGCCGATCGCCTGCATCCACACTTCCCGCTCGGCACCCTGGCCGTCAACCTCAGCGGCGCCTTCCTGCTCGGCTTCCTGGCCGGAACCTCGCTGGGGGGAGAAGGGCGACTCATCCTGGGCGCGGGAGCGGTCGGTGCCTACACCACCTTCTCGACCTGGATGCTGGAGACGCAGCGGGTGGGGGCTGTGGGCAGGCGGCGGCTGGCCGCCGCGAACCTCCTGTTCAGCATCGTGCTCGGGCTGGGCGCTGCGGCTTTCGGTCGCTTGCTCGGGACGCACTTCTAAAAGAACCTCTCGAATATTCGTTGAGATATTGGGTAGTACCGATATGTAGCCCCAGACTCTCTGGAGGTCCCTTGATCCGGTTGTACGGAACGATCGCGATTGTTCTCCTCGCGGCAGGACTCATCTGTGCTCCTGTGGCCGCCGCCGATCTGACGAATGACGTTGCGGGGGTCGGAGCCGAAGCCGGCGTGGCGACCGAAGCAGCCACCAAAGCACTGCCGAGCCTGCCCGTACCGGTCGAACCGCCGCGCGTGCCCGACGTGCCTGCGCCGGCTCCGCTTCCGCCTGCGTCGAGCCCGCCGCCCTCAGCCGGGTCGCCCTCAACCTCGCCGCCGGCACCCTCCGTTCCCGGCCCCGCGGCTGCCGACCCTGGAGGTGGAGCGGAGGAGGTAAACGCGGTGCCCGGGTCGGCATCTGAAGAGCCGCCCGCTGCTTCCCCCGATCCCAGTGCCCACAGCGAACCCAGTGCCGGCGCGGTCACCGGCAATCCAGGGCAGCGGTCGATCGGCCCGGCCGAAACGCCCTCCGTGGGGCGCTGGCGCGCTTACGTCTGGCCGGCCATCGCCCTTCGCATCGAGGACGCCGTGGCTCCGCTGCTGACCAGCTTGGATCGCTTCGTCGAGGTGCGCGTGCTGCCGGATGCCCTGGTGGAAGCGTTCGCTCCCTCCGCGCTCTTCGACTCCGTCGGGCTCGCCGGCCCTCCGGTGCGTCACGAGTCGCCGGCTGGAGACTCCCGGCCCTCGTCCGGCCCCGCTCTGCCCGAGGAGGAGATGGGCCTTCTCGCCACCCTGCTGGTCGCGCTCCTGACTGCGATGGGCCTGGTGGCCCTGGCGAGGCTCGTGGTCGGCGAGGACCTGTTCGAACGCCGGCACTGGCGGGGCCATCGCGGCTGAGCCGGCTCTGTCTGGTTGGCGCCCCTACTCGCTCGCTTCGTAGCGGATGACCGAGCCGTCGTCGACTTCGCGCACCCGTCCCTCGTTGACGAGCAGGTCGGCGTGGCCGATCACCTCCGAGAGAGTGAGGAAGGCCTGGGTGACGGCGACGTTGCCCCACAGCGCCTGCGCCAGCTCGTAGGCGTTGCGGGGGCGCTCGGCGATCAGGCGGTGGACCTTCTCCTTGCGGCGATCGTGGCCGGCCAGGCGCGAGTCGATCAGCTCGACGTGGTCGGCGATCGGCTCGCCGTGGCCGGGGAGGACGATCGCCGCCGGCATCTCTTGCGTCTTTTTCAGCGACTCGATGTAGGTGACCAGCGCCTGGGTTCGCTTCGAGCTGCCATCCAGTGGCCGCGTGATCAGCGGGTTGGACGAGATCTTCGGCAGTAGGTGGTCGGCAGCGATCAGGATCTGGCGCTGGGCATCCCAGAAGACCGTGTCGGAGGGACTATGGCCAGGCCGGTGCAGCACTTCCAAGCGCCGGTCGGCGAGCTCCAGCGTGCCGCCGTCATCCAGTGGCCGCGTCACCGACACGTGCGAGCCCCAGCTGCGGAAGCTGCGGGAGACGCTGCGCAGCGCCACCGTCACGTCCTCGGGGATACCGTTGCGCAGCATCACTTCGACGGCGAAGGCATCGTCCTTCTCGGCGTCCTCCTCGAAGGCGGCGAGCCGTTCCGCCGCCGCGCCCAGCGCCGCCACCTCGGCTCCGGAGTGCTCGACCAGGATCTCGACCAGGCCGAGGTGGTCGATGTGCTGGTGGGTGACGACGATCAGCTCGAGGTCGCCGATCGAGTGGCCGCGCTCGGTGAGCCGCGCGGTCAGCTCGTCCAGCGCCTTGCCCGAGTTCGGCCCGGTGTCGACGAGCGTCAGCGGCTCGTCCTCGATCAGGTAGCAGTTGACCCGCCCGACCGCGAACGGGGTCGGGATCGCAAGGCGGTGGATGCCGGCGAGCGCGGCCTGCTCGAGCGCTTCCTCCGACGTGGAGGTCACGCCCGGATCAGGCCCAGCACCTCGTCGCGGCGCCGTTCCATGTCCTCGCGCGAGACCAGCGACTCGAGGTTGAGCCGCAGCAGCGGCTCGGTGTTGGAGGGCCGGACGTTGAAGTGCCAGTCGGGATAGTCGATCGAGATCCCGTCGAGGCGGGTGAGCTCGCCGTCCGAGTAGCGCTCGGCGATCTCCTCCATTTTGGCCTCCTGGTCGGCGACCTCGGAGTTGATCTCGCCGGAGATGAAGTAGCGGGAGCGGAACTCCTCCATCAGCTCGGCCAGCGTGCGGCCGTCGAGCGAGAGCAGCTCCAGCACCAGCAGCGCCGGGATCGTCCCGGAGTCGGCGTTCCAGAAGTCGCGGAAGTAATAGTGGCCGGAGACCTCGCCCCCGAAAGCGGCGCCCTCCTCGCGCATCCGCGCCTTGAAGAAGGCGTGGCCGACCCGGGAGAGGTCGGAGCGGCCGCCCTCGGCGGCGACCAGGTCCGGGACGGCGCGGCTCGAGCGCGGGTCATAGAGGATCGTCGCGCCGGGGTTCTTCTGCAGGACCGAGCGGGCGAGCAGGGCGCAGATGAAGTCGCCGTCGCAGAAGCTGCCGTCGCCGTCGATGAAGAAGCAGCGGTCGGCGTCGCCGTCCCAGGCGATTCCGAGGTCGGCGCCGCTTCCTTGAACCCGCGCGATGATCATCCGCCGGTTCTCCTGCAGCAGCGGGTTCGGCTCGTGGTCGGGGAACTCGCCGTCGGGGACGAAGTACATCTCCTCCAGCTCCAGCGGCAGCTTCTCGAGGACCGGACCGACCATCGGCCCCGCCATCCCGTTGCCGCCGTCGACGACGACTTTCATCGGCTTCACGTTGCCGGGCTCGATGAAGGAAAGGGCGTGGGCGTGGTACTCGTCCCAGACGTCGACCTCTTCGATGGAGCCGCCGCCGGGCGCCTCGCCGAGCCCACCTTCGATCTCCGCCTTGACGTCGCCGATCCCGGCGTCGCCGGAGAGCGGCAGCGCCCCCTCGCGGACGAGCTTGACGCCGGTGTAGGCCTTGGGGTTGTGGGAGGCGGTGACCATCGCGCCACCGTCCAGCTCCCGCGAGCCGACCAGGTGGTAGAGCATCTCGGTCGCGACCATGCCGGCGTCGATCACGGTCGCGCCCTCGGCGACGAGGCCCTCGCGTACCGCCGCGGCCATCGCCGGCGCGGTCAGCCGCATGTCGCGCCCCAGCCCGACCCGCAGCTCGCTCGTCTGCTTGCCGCGAAGCCGCCCCAGCACCCGCGCGAAGGCGCGGCCGATCGCCAGCGCCGTCGTCTCGTCCATCTCCGAGCCGTGCAGCCCGCGGATGTCATACGCCTTGAAGATCCCCGGCGGCGCCAGGGGCGACTGGTCGTTCAAAACGCTCCTTTCAGCGCTTCGTAGCTCTGCTCGATCGACTGCGGCATCACTTTCGTATCGGCGATCACCGGCATGAAGTTGTTGTCGCCGGCCCAGCGCGGGACGACGTGCATATGGATGTGGTGCTCGACCCCGGCTCCGGCGACCCGGCCCTGGTTGAAGCCCACGTTGTAGCCGTGCGGCTGGTAGACCTGCTCGAGCCGGTCCATCGCCCGCTGCGCCAGCGCCATCATCTCCGCCAGCGTCTCGCCGGGAATCTCCTGCAGGCGGCCGACGTGCTCGTATGGCGCCACCATCAGGTGCCCGTTCGTGTAGGGAAAGAGGTTGAGGATCAGGAAGCAGCGCTCTCCGCGGTGGACGATCAGGTTCGCCTCGTCGTCCTCTGCCGCCGGCTTGGCGCAGAAGATGCACTCCTCCTCGATGTCCTTGGACGCGTCCTTCACGTAAGCGAGGCGCCAGGGCGCCCAGATGCGGAAATTTGCCACGGGCCGCGCATCCTATGGAAGCCGGCGAACGCTCAGAGCCACTTGCGGCGGCGGAAGTAGGCGACTAGGCCGATCAGGAGCAGCGCCATCACCCCGAGAACGACGAAGAAGCCGGTCGCGTCGCCCTCGTCCGGGACCCAGGTGTTCATCCCCATCACGCTGGCGATCAGGGTCAGCGGCAGGATGATCACGCTCATCGCGGTCAGCACCCGGAGGATGTCGTTGAGGCGGTGGGAGATCAGCGACTCGTTGGTCTCCTCGAGCGCCTTCGCGACCTCTTTGTAGTTCTCCAGCATGTCCCAGATCCGCTCGTGCGCGTCGACGATGTCGTCGAAGTAGATCTCGAGGTCGATGTCGCCGCTGAGGTAGCGGGTTTTGACTTTCTCGAGGTCGCGGAGGACCGGCCGCTGCGGCCGGATCACCTTGCGGAAGTTGATGATCTCCTGCTTGACGTTGGAGATGTCGCGCACGACCTCCTCGGCGCGCTCTTCGAAGATGTCGTCCTCCAGCGCGTCGAGCTTGTTGCCGATCTTGCGCAGCATCGGGAAGCAGTAGTCGAAGCTGTCGTCGACCAGGCGGTAGAGCAGGTAGCCCGAGCCGCGGGAGAAGAGTTGTTCGCGCAGCTCCTCTTTGGCCCGGCAGCGCTCGAACAGGTACTCGACCGGCTGCAGCGGCAAATTCGGAATCGTCACCACGTAGTCGGGCCCGACGAAGACGTCGAGCTCGCCGGTGCCGAGCCGGCCCGCCTGCGGGTCGAAGACCGGCAGGTGGAGGACGATGAAGAGGTAGTCGTCGTAGACGTCGATCTTCGGCCGCTGGTTGCGCGAGAGCACGTCCTCGAGGTCGAGGGCGTGGAAGTCGAAGTGCTCCTCCAGCCAGGTCCGCTCCAGCGATCCGGGCCACTCAATGTTGACCCAGCGCAGGCCGGAGGAGTCGATCTGCTCGACGTTGGGCTTCTGGGGCTCAGGCGCCGCGGGCTGAGAGACGAGCTCGCCGCGCCGGCCGGGCCGCCGCAGCCTCGGTTTCGGAAGGTTCGGCATCGGCCAGGCCCATCGTCTCGTGGTGCAGCGCGGTCATCGTGTCGCCTAGGTTAGCCACCTTGCACGCAATGGAAGGAGCGGGGAGTGCCTGGTAAGCTTCTTCCCACATAAGCGCCACATCTAGAGGGGTGGAGGGACTGGCCCATTGAAGCCCCGGCAACCACCTCGGACCGCAAGGTTCGAGACAGGTGCCAAATCCAGCAGGTCGAAGATGTTGATGATCGAGGACCTGGAAGATGTGGGGGACGTCCGATCGGACCTCTGCCCCACAAACGGCGGAGGTTTTTTCGTTAGTGAAAAGAGGATCGGATGTCAGTTGAGAGCTTGAAGTGCAAGGAGTGCGGGACGACCTACGAGCTGGACGCCAGCTACGTCTGCGAAAACTGTTTCGGCCCGCTCGAGGTCTCCTACGACCTCAGCGGCCTCGACGCCGCCGAGGTGAAACGGCGGATCCAGGCCGGGACCCAGGGGATCTGGCGCTACAGCGACTTCCTCCCCTTCGAGGGCCGGGCCAGCGATCCGCTGGAGCCGGGATTCACCCCGCTGCTTCGTGCCGACCGCCTTGCCGAGCGGCTCGGGGTGGAGGCCGAGATCTACATCAAGAACGATGCTGCCAACCCGACGCACTCCTTCAAGGACAGGGTCGTCGCGGTCGCAGTAGCCAAAGCGGTGGAGCTCGGCTTCGAGACCGTCGCCTGCGCCTCGACCGGCAACCTCGCCAACGCGGTCGCCGCCCACGCGGCGGCCGCCGGTCTCAACTCCTACGTCTTCGTCCCCTCCAACCTCGAGGAGCAGAAGCTGCTCGCCACCGGGGTCTACGGCACCAACCTGGTCGGCGTCCGCGGCAACTACGACGACGTCAACCGACTCTGCACGCAGCTCGCAGAGACCCACCCGTGGGCCTTCGTCAACGTCAACCTGCGCCCGTACTACGCGGAGGGCTCGAAGACGCTCGCCTACGAGACCGCCGAGCAGCTGGGCTGGGAGCTGCCCGACCGGATCGTCAGCCCGATCGCCTCCGGATCGCTCTTCACCAAGCTCGGGCGTGGCTTCCAGGAGTGGCTCGACCTTGGTCTCGTCTCCGGCAGGCAGCCGGTCTTCAACGGCGCCCAGGCGGAGGGCTGCAGCCCGGTGGCCACCGCCTTCGCCGAAGGCTGGGAAGTCTGCAAACCGCAGCGGCCGGAGACGATCGCCAAGAGCCTCGCGATCGGCGATCCCGCCGACGGCCCATACGCGGTCGAGCACGCCCGCCGCACCGGCGGCGGCGTCGACTCGGTCAACGACCAGGAGATCCGCGAAGGGATCAAGCTGCTGGCCGAGACGACCGGGATATTCACCGAGACCGCCGGCGGGGTCACCGTCGGCGTGCTCCGCAAGCTGGCCGAACGGGGCGAGCTCGCCGCCGGCGAGCGGGTCGTCGTCTACATCACCGGCGAGGGGCTGAAGACCCTCGACGCGACCCGCGATACGTTCCAGATGCACGAGATCGACCCCAGCCTCGACAGCTTTGAGGCCGAGTTCCGCCAGGAGGTAGCCGCCTAGATGTCAGTAACCGTGAAGATCCCGACGCAGCTGCGCGCCGCCGCCGGCGGCAACGCCGAGCTCGAAGTCGAAGGCGCGACCGTCGGCGAGGTGCTTGACGCCGTCTTCGACGCCCACGGCGGCCTCCGCGACCGGATCACCCAGGACGGCGATCTGCGTCGCTTCGTCAACGTCTACGTCTCCGGCGAGGACATCCGCTTCCAGCAGGGGCTGGAGACCTCGATCAACGACGGCGACGAGGTAACCATCCTTCCCGCAGTGGCCGGCGGTTGCTGAAACCCCCTGTAGTCATCCTCTGCGGCGGCCGTGGGACGCGGCTGCGCGAGCGGACCGAGTCGGTGCCCAAGGCGCTGGTCGAGATCGGCGGCCGGCCGATCCTCTGGCACGTGATCCAGATTTACGCCGCGCAGGGCTTCAATCGCTTCTTGCTCGCCACCGGCTACATGGGCGAGGCGGTGGAGGAATTCGCCGCCGCCGAGCGCTGGCCGGAGGGGGTTCTGGTCGACTCCGTCGAGACCGGACTCGACACGCCGACCGGAGGTCGGGTCGCGGCCTTGTCGGGCGGACTCAGAGGCGAACGCTTCTGCGCCACCTACGCCGACGGCGTAGCTGACGTCGACCTCAACGCGCTGCTCGATTTCCACCAGGACCAGGGAGCGCTCGCGAGCGTGACCGTCGTCCGCCCGAACCTACAATGGGGGGTGGCGGAGCTCGCCGACAATCAGGTGACCGGCTTCGTCGAGAAGCCGCGCAGCGAGCACTGGATCAATGGCGGCTTCTTCTGCTTCGAGCCCGGCGTCTTCGACTACCTGAACCCGGACAGCGTCCTCGAGCGCGAGCCGCTCTCGCGGCTGGCGGCCGATGGAGAGCTGCGGGCCTTCCGCCACGAGGGCTTCTGGGACTGCATGGACACCTACAAGGACGCGGTCGTCCTCAACGACCTCTGGGCCGCGGGCCGGGCTCCCTGGCGAATTTGGGCCCCGGCGGCGGTGGACGCGAGTTGAAGCGGGCGCTGGTCACCGGCGGCCACGGCTTCGTCGCCTCGAACCTGGCCCGGGCACTGCTCGAACGCGGCGATGCGGTCACCGTGCTCGACCTGGCGCCGCCGCCGCGCTCGGGGCTGGTCCTGCAGGCGATCGATTCCGAGGTGGAGCTGGTCCAGGTCGATCTGCGTGACGCCCCGGCGGTGGAGGCGACGATCTCCGCCGGTGAGTTCGACGTCGTCTTCCATCTCGCCGCCCAGACCCTCGTCGGCCCGGCGATGGCGGACCCCACCCAGACCTTCGAAGTCAACGTCCGCGGGACCTGGGGGCTGCTCGAGGCCTGCCGGCGCGCCGACGTCCCGGCGGTCGTGGTCGCCTCTTCGGACAAGGCCTACGGCCCCAGCGAAGAGCTTCCCTATCGAGAGGAGATGCGGCTGAACCCGGCCTCGCCCTACGAGGCGAGCAAGGCGGCGGCCGACGCGATCGCCCTCAGCTACCGACCCGCCTACGGCCTGCCGGTAGCGGTGACCCGCTTCGCCAATATCTACGGCGGCGGCGACCCAAGCTTCTCGCGCCTGATCCCGGAAGCGATTGCGGCCGTGCTCGACGGGCGCCGACCGCAGATCCGCTCCGACGGCAGCCCCGAACGGGACTTCCTCTATGTCGGCGACGCGGTTGCCGCCTACCTCGCGGTCGAGAGTGCGGTGGGGGCCGGCGGTCCGGCGGCCGGGGAGGCATTCAACGCCGGCGGCGAGGCGCCGTACTCGGTCCGCGAGGTGCTGGAGACGATCGTCGCCGTGGCGGGGACCGGCCAGGAGCCCGAATACCTCGGCACGGGGAATCCCGAGGGGGAGATCGACCGCCAGTTCGTCGACTCGACCAAGCTGCGGGAGATGACCGGCTGGCGCCCCGAGGTCGAGCTGCGCGACGGTCTGATCCGCACCCTCGACTGGTACCGGAGTCATCCCGAGGTGCGCCCCGAGGTCGGCAGCGCGGCCAGCTAGGCTGGCTCCATGTGCGGTCGCTTCACCAACACCACCAAAGACACGAAGAAAGTCGCGGACCGCTTCGAGGTCGAGCTGGAAAAAGCGCTTGAACGCAGCGGAGGCGCTCCGGCGAAAGAGACCGCCAAGGAGGATGGGGAGGGGAAAGCCCCGCCCGGCTTCGGCCGCTACAACGTCGCGCCGACGCAAGAGGTGCTGGTCGTCCGCGCCTCACCCGAGCCCGAGGAGGCGAAGGCCGGGGAGCGGGAGGCGAAGCTGATGCGCTGGGGCCTGGTTCCGGTCTGGTCCAAGGACCTCAAAGTCGGCTACCGGATGATCAACGCGAAAAAAGAGAACCTGATGAAAAGCAGGGCCTATAGCCCGCTGGTCGGCAAGTTCCGCCACCGCTGCCTGATCGTCGCCGACGGCTTCTACGAGTGGATGAAGGCCGAGGACCCGAAGCAGCCGCGGCAGCCCTGGCGCTTCACCGTCGACGGCGGTGAGCCCTTCGCCTTCGCCGGCCTCTGCACCCGCAAAGAGTGGTCTGACCCCGAGGATCGCGGCTATGACGACGGCTACCTCTACACCTGCACGCTGGTGACGACGACGCCGAACGAGGTCGTGAAGCCGGTCCACGACCGGATGCCGGCGATCCTGCCGGGTCCGGAGGCCGAGGCCGCCTGGCTCGACCCCGAGCTCAGCGCCGAGGACGCGGTGGCGATGTGCGGGCCGCTCGACCCGCGGCGGATGGAGGGCTCACCGGCAAATCCGGCGCTGAACAAAGTCGGGAAAGGGACCGTCGAGGGGCCGGAGCTGCTGGTAGCTCCGCAGGAGAGCCTCGACGTCTAGTCCTCGTCTTCGGCTTCCTCTTCGGCCTCTTCGCGTTCCTCTTCTTTGCGTTCTTCGGCTTCTTCGTCGATCGGCGGCGATCGTTCGGCCAGGGCGGCTTTGGTGCTCGCCTTCGAGGTGCCGGCGCTGGTTTCGAGCTCGCAGCTGATCTCGGCGGAAGGAACGTCCGTCGTCCGCCAGATCGTGAAGAAAGGGAGGACCAGATCCTCTTTTGGTTTGCCCGTGATGAAGTATTTGATCCGCTCGGTCCCGATCTTGTATTCGGGCCATTCGACCTTGACCCCCTGTTCCGTGGTGAAGCGCCGGGGTCGGTCGGGAAATTCGAGGACGGCGAGTTCGCTGCTCTTCGAGCTGAAGTCCATCAGCACCGTTTCCGGCACTTCCTGGTTGTAGATCCCTTCCTCGGAGGAGCGCGGATAGGTGCCCCGCAGCCCGCCCGAGCTCTGGGCCACTTCGGTGCCTTTGGGCGCTTTCACCATGCAGAGGATGCGGCCCTCGCCGATCGGCGAGCCGGCGCTGACGGTCAGCTTCGAGCTGGTGATGAAGAGCGAGTAACCGCTGACGTTGGTTCCGGTGGCGCGGACACGGGCTTCGGTCAACTGCATCTCGCCTCTACCGCCGGGAACCGGGACGGCCTTCGAATCGACCGGCTGGGTGGCCTGTACCCATTCGAGGTTGGCGGCTTCTCCCTCGCCCTTGCCGGTGGTCGCCAATGCCGCCACCACGCAAGCGATGAGGCCGACGGCGATCACGATCAAGGCGCCGCGGGGCGGGCGGCGGCCGACGGTGTCGGGCCCTTGAGAGGCGTCGTTCACAGCGCGACAGTATTGGAATTCGGCACAAATTCGCCGCGCTGCGATACCTCGACCGCCTTCGGGGGTAGGTTCCTCCCGTGGCAGGCAAAGTAACCCGACTCAACCTGGCCGAGGCCAAGCCCAGAGCCGTCGAGGTGCACGGGCGGCAGATGAACTTCATCGAAGCGGGCTCCGGCCCCGTTTTGCTGCTGATCCACGGGATGGCGGGCACCTGCGCCAACTGGGAGTCGGTGATCGAGCCGCTGGCGATCAACCACACCGTGATCGCGCCCGATTTTCCCGGCCATGGCGCCTCGGCGCCCGGCGGCGGCGACTACTCGCTCGGCAGCCTCGCCAGCGCCCTGCGCGACCTGATGCTGACCCTGGGTCACGAGCGGGCGACCCTGGTCGGTCACTCGCTCGGCGGCGGCGTGGCGATGCAGTTCACCTACCAGTTCCCCGAGATGGTCGAACGCCTGGTGCTGGTCTCCAGCGGCGGGCTGGGGCCGGACGTGAGCCCGCTGCTGCGCGCCGCGGCACTTCCGGGGGCGGAACTCTTCATCTCGGCGACGGCGGGTGTCGGGTCGAAGGTCGGCTCCGCGATCGGCCGCGGCCTCAACCTGATCGGCCTGCGCCCCAACGCCGACCTCACCGAAGTCACCCGCGGCTACGCGACCCTGACCGATCCCGACCGTCGCAAGGCGTTCGTCGCCACCCTACGCTCGGTCGTGGGCATGGAGGGCCAGCGCGTCGCTGCCCTCGACAAGCTCTACCTCGCCGAAGCCCTGCCGCTACTGATCGTCTGGGGCGAGAACGACCCGATCATCCCCGCCGAGCACGCCCGCGAGGCCCACGCCCAACTTCCCAGCAGCCACCTCGAGATCTTCGAGGACACCGGACACATTCCCCAGCAGGAGCGCCCCGGACGCTTCATCGCCGTTCTCGAACGCTTCCTCGCCGAAACCGAGCCGGCCGAGTTCGACCGCGAGGAATGGCTCGGTCACTTCAAGTCCGTCGCCGGCTGAGCAGCAGAAGACGCGTCCGGCAGGATTCGAACCTGCGACCTCTTCCTCCGGAGGGAAGCGCTCTATCCAGCTGAGCTACGGACGCTCAACCCGCAGCTTAGCCCGTAACTCGCGTAGGCTCGCCGCCGATGGATCTGGCGGTCACTTTTCTCGGAACCGGGGGGTCGGTGCCCTCGGCACGGCGCTCGACGGCGAGCGTGCTGGTGGCGCGGGGGGGAGAGCGGCTGCTGTTCGACTGCGGGGAAGGGACTCAGCGGCAGATGCAGCGCTCGCTGGGGCTGGTGCAGGTGGACGAGATCTACCTGACGCACTTCCACGCGGACCACATCCTCGGCCTGCCGGGGCTGCTGAAGACCTACGACCTGACCGATCGCCAGGTGCCGCTGAAGATCTACGGCCCGCCGGGACTCACCGAGCTGTTCCAGATCTTCTCGCCGCTGATCGGCCGGCTCGGGTTCACGCTTGACTTGATCGAGATCGGCCCAGGAGACCCGGTCGAGCGGGAGGAGTACGAGGTGCGGCCGTTCGAAGCGAAGCACAGCGCCCGCGCCAACGGCTATGCCCTGGTCGAGCACGACCGCCCCGGCCGTTTCGACCCTGATGCCGCGGCTGCCGCCGGGGTGGGGGAAGGTCCCGCCTATGCAGCGCTGCAGAGAGGCGAGACCGTCGATGGCGATGCCGGTCCCGTCACCCCCGACCAGGTGATGGGCCCCAGCCGCCGGGGCCGAACGATCGTCATCACCGGCGACACCGCCCCCAGCCCCGCCACCGTCTCCGCCGCGGCCGACGCCGACCTGCTCGTCCACGACGCCTCCTTCGCCAAGGAGGAGGCTCAGCGCGCAGCCGAAACCGGCCACTCGACCGTCGGCCAGGCGGCCGCCGTCGCCGCCGAGGCCCACGCGAAGCTGCTCGCCCTCGTCCACATCTCCTCCCGCTACCACGTCGGCAAGGTGATCGAAGAGGCGAGGGGGATCTTCCAGCCAGTCGTCGCTCCCAAAGACTTCGACCAAATCGAGCTGCCGTTTCCCGAGCGAGGCGACCCCCATCTCATCCCGAACGGAGCCGTAGATCGGGGCGAGGCCGGGTA
>DATEOT010000090.1:0-11864 GCA_035273795.1 Solirubrobacterales bacterium
AACGTGCTGGCGCCGGTCAACGACTCCCGCTACCGGCAGCTGCGACCGAACCTGGCGCTGCCGCCCGGTGTCGGCACCGCCTTCAGCGAGGACCCGAGCCTGCAGTGGCACCCCGCCGCGGCGGCGCTGGCGACGCTGCACTCCGAGGGAAAGGTGAGCGTCTTCCCGGCGATCGGCTACGACGGCCCCGACCAGTCCCACTTCACCTCGCGCCATTACTACGAGATCGGCGAGCTTGCGGTCGGCTACCGGACCGGTTGGCTCGGCCGCTATCTCGACGCGGTCGGCGACAGCGAGAACCCGCTGCAGGGTCTCTCGCTGGACGGCTCCCTCTCGCCGATGATCGCCACTGCGGAGAAGCCGGTCGCGGCGATCGACAGCGTCGACGGCTACGACCTCTGGGCGCGGGTCGGCGACCCGATCGAGAGCGAGATGTTCCGCAGCTTCGCCCGCTTCGGCTCGCTGCCCTCCGGCTCGCCGGCCCTCAACCACGTCCGCCGGGCCACCTCCCAGACCGACAAGCTGCGCCAGGACCTCGCCGGGCTCGGCGAGTTCAGCAGCCCGGTCGAGTACCCCGACAACTGGTTCTCCCACAAGCTCGCCGGGCTGGCCGCCTACGTCAACTTCGGGCTGCCGATCCGGGTCGTGACGATCCGCGCCCCCGGCGGCTACGACACGCACGCCGACCAGGCCGGCGACCTCGAGGCGAACCTGCGCGAGACCTGCGACGGGATCCTCGCCTTCCAGCGCGACCTCGAGGCCCGCGGCCTCGCCGACCGGGTGATGGTGGAGATGTGGAGCGAGTTCGGCCGCCGCCCGGAGGAGAACGGCTCGCTGGGGACCGACCACGGCGCCGCCGGCTGCGCCTTCGTGATCGGGTCCAAAGCCAAAGGCGAGATGGTCGGCGAGTTCCCCGGCCTGACCAGCCTCGACTCCGACGACAACCTGCTCGCGACGAGCGACTTCAGGGGGATGTACTGCTCTTTGCTCGAGCAGTGGCTGGGGTTCGACGCCGAGGCGATCATCCCCGGCGCCGCCGGCTTCGCGCGTCCGGCCTTGGTGAAGGCGTGAAGTCCGCGGCCCTGGCCGCCTTCGCGGCTGCGCTGGTCCTCGCCGGAACCGCCTTCCTGCCGCTTTCACCGGCGCAACTACTGCCCGGTGAGGCCGCGGCCGCCGAATGCACCTGGAAGCGACAGGTGAAGCGGGTCGTCAAGCGCGTCCGCCGCGACGGCAAGGTGCGTCGCGTCGTACGGCGCAGGGTTCGCTGGGTTTGCGTTCCGCGCGTGACGATGCCGGTGGTGCTTGCTCCCGCGCCATTGCCACCTCCGCCGCCGCCGCTTCCTCCTGAGCCGGAACCCGAACCGGAAGCGAACCGGCTGGCGGTGAAAGCGGCCGAGTACTTCTACGTCCTCTCGCGGCCCAGTGTCCGCACCGGCGAGGTGACGATCGAACTCAACAACCGCGGCGAAGACCCCCACAACCTCAACCTCCGCGAAGAGGGGAGCGAGAGCGCGCCACACGAACTGCCCGAGACCGACTCCCTGCAGCGCAACGTCGCCAGCTTCGACCTCCCGGCCGGGAGCTACCGCCTCTGGTGCTCTCTCCCCGAACACGAGGAGCGAGGCATGTACACGACGCTGGTCGTCGAGTAGCTAGAGCAGCGGCCGGGGGTGGCCGATCGAGCCGACCTCGGAGAGGTCGCGGCGGAACGGCAGCCCGGCGGTCCAGTCGAGCACGGCGCGGAACTTTCGGGCGCCGCCCGGGATCTGGCTCATGTGGTAGGTCCGGGCCATCCACCAGGCGGGGAAGCCGCGGAAGGTGCGGTCGCCGATCTTGCCGACCGCCTTGTAGCGGCCGAGGTTGACGAAGGCGGCTTCGGAGCGGTACTCGTAGGGCTTGGGGGTGCCGATCCCGAGCTCAGCGGCGATGTTGCGAGCCGCAACCGGTCCCTGCCGCACCGCGGTCTGAGCGGTCGGTGGCGAGGTGCCCCCGCCGGGGTCCGGAACCGCGGCGCAGTCGCCGATCGCCCACACCGAGTCCATCCCCTGAACCCGCAGGCAGGAGTCGACCGGGACGCGACCGCGGTCGTCAAGCGGGACGTTCAGCTCTTTGAGGATCGGCTGCGGCGCCACCCCCGCGGTCCAGACGACGGTGCGACTCGGCAGCTTCTCGCCGCTCGAAAGGCGGGCGAAGTCGGCGCCGACCTCCTCCAGGGTCGTCTCGAGGCGGATGTCGATGCCGCGGCCCCGCAGCTCCCGGAGGGCGTACTCGCCGAGCTGGCGATCGATCTCCGGCAGGACCCGGTCCGTCGCCTCGACCAGTACCCAGCGCATCCCGTGCAAGCGGGCGCGCGGGTAGGCATCCATCGCATCGGCGGCGAAGTCCTGAAGCTCGGCCAGCGCCTCGAGCCCGGCGTAGCCGCCACCGACGAAGACGTAGGTGAGCAGCTGTTCGCGGCGAACCGGGTCCTCGGTCGCGTTCGCTTCCTCGAGCGTCTCGATCACGTGGTTGCGCAGGTAGATCGCGTCGGCGAGGCTCTTGAAGCCGACCGCGTGCTCGGCCAGGCCAGGCACCGGCAGCACCCGCGAGACCGAGCCCATCGAGAGCAGCAACTGGTCATAGGGGAGCTGCTCGGTTTCGCCGTACTTGGCCCGCAGCGTCACCGTCTTCGCCTCGGGGTCGTGGCCGACTATCGAGCCGAGCCGCAGGTAGGTGCGGTTGAGGATCTCCCGCAGCGGCGTAACCACGTGCCGTGGCTCCAAGGTGCCGGCAGCCGCCTCCGGTAGGAATGGCGTGTAGAGCGCGAAGTTCGTCTCGTTGACGAGCACCATCCGCGCGGACTGCTTGGGCATGACCCGCTCCAGCTCCCTGGCAGCTGCAGCGCCGCCGAAGCCACCACCCGCGATCACGACGTTCCAGGCCATAACCTCAACCTAGCACGCTTGTAACACATTGTTACAAAGTGACTGACAGGGGGATTATCCCCTTGACACAGGGTTAGCGAAGACATAGGGTTGCACTATGCTCCTTTCTTCCGGCTTTCCAAAGCGGTTTTCTTCGCCTCATCCCGAACTTTTTTCGGGAACAATTTCTTTAGAACGTCCTCGTCGGTCAGCTCGCGGGCTTTCTTCTTCCGTCGGGGCATCTCTATGAACCTTCCTGAACTGATCGAGCAGTTCCGCTCTGAGGACAAGTGCCGGGAATACCTGGAAGACCTGCGCTGGCCTGACGGGGTGCGCTGCCCACGCTGCGGGTGCAGCTCGGTCTCGAGGATTGAGAAGCGCAACCAGTGGGAGTGCAACGAGGCTTCATGTCGCTACCAATTCTCGGTCACGGCGGGGACGGTCTTCCATGACTCCCATCTTCCCCTCTGGAAGTGGTTCCTAGCCATCTACCTGATCGGAGAGTCGAAGAAGGGCATCAGCGCCAAGCAGCTCCAGCGCACCCTCGGCGTCTCCTACAAGACGGCGTGGTACCTCGGGCATCGGGTCCGCTCGGCGATGGAGGAAGACTCTCCCGTGCCGCTTGAGGGGATCGTGGAGATTGACGAGACCTGGATCGGCGGGCGGCGCAAAGGCTCCGGCACCCGCTGGCGCGACCACAAGACGATGATCCTCGGCGCGGTCGAGCGCGGCGGCGAGGTCCGGCTGGAGGTCCGCGAGGGACCGGGCCGCGAGTCCAAAGTCTCCTACCGCAGCTTCGTCAAAGACCAGGTGGACGACAAAGCCGAGTTCATCTTCACCGACTCCGACTACTCCTGGGGCGATATGACCACCTGGGACACGAAGCATCGGAAGGTGGACCACGGCCGCGAAGAATGGGTGCGCGGCATCGTCCACACGAACACGATCGAGGGCGTCTGGAGCCTCTTCAAGCGCTCTGTGGTCGGCACCTACCACCAGCTCTCTGCCAAGCACCTGCCGGCGTATCTGGACGAGATGGCGTTCCGCTTCAACAACCGCGACAACGCCTACCTCTTCCGGGACACGCTGCTGCGGATGATCCAGGGAGAGACGCTGCCCTATGCGGAGCTAGTCGCAGAGGAAGCGACGTAAGGGCTGCCTACTGAATGGCGACCTCGACCGAGAGGTTGTCCGGCTTTTCGGTCACTACTTGGGCGACGTACTCGTTGCCGATCACCGGTGGGCCGGCATTGAAGACAGCCACGTCGGGGTCAACGTCTTGAATTTCGTTGTGGGTGATCCCCGAGGCGGATAGAAGGACACCGCTCTTGATGGTCTGGCCGATGAACTTGGCCGCGATCCGCTGAGCCGCGTAGCCATCCTTGATCAGGACGCGGACCTGGCTGACGTATCCCTCGTCGGTCGCTTCGTTGACGGTCATCGGCTCTGCCTTTACTGAGGGCTGCGCGGCAACGATGTTGATCGTGCCCTTGTTGATGCCGACGTGCTGCTGCCCGAAGTTGATGTTCTGGTCGCCGCCAGCCGCATCATCTTTGGCCGACATGCTCAGTCTCCTTTGTTGAACGTCCCCTTGTTGATCCCTACGTCCTGTCTGCCGTAGTTCACGTTCGTGTCGGTTCCGTTCGACTTCCTCTGCCGGTAGCGCGACAGCCAGTACGCGGCCGCTGCTCCCGCAAGACCGAGGCCCAGCACCGCCCAAAAAATCACGGTCACTGGCTTATGCCCTCCTTCGTAGCCAAGGGAGGCCGCAAGACCCAAGGCCGCGAGGCCGAGTGGACCTGCAACGACGCCGCAGAGGTGGATGAGAACCGACACCAGGCGAGCCTAACCGCTATAGGAACTAGCTGAGTTCTCTTTGTGGGTGCCATGCGGCCCTCCCCATGTCAAGCGGCCGGACGTCCGTCGATCCTCGACGTACGCCCGACCGCCTCTAAGCGCTAGTTGCCCTTGTGGGTTCCGCTGGTCGGCACCACCGCTGCGCTCTGCGCGATCTGCATAGCTGATCCCTCCTTCCTCTTGTTGGAGAACAGGAGTGACCAATAAGAGCGAATCCACTAAAAGAACGCGACCCAACTAATGGGTTGTACGTCCGCATTCGTCAATTGGACTAGACCGTCACGACTCATTTAGAGTGATCCGGCGCCATAGAGCAAACCGCAAGTGAGAGGACGGGCAAGTGGCTGGAACCAAGCGTCGGAAAGGGGAGGAGAACCTCTCTGCGGGATCGCTTTGCGATCCGCTCAAGCACCCGGAGCGAGTCCGGATTCTTGAAGTCGTCAACGAGGCTCCCATGTCCCCGGTCGGCTTCCTCAGAGGCGGCTACGCGACGCGAGGCTTCAAGCAGAAGCAGGAAGGGCTCTCATACCTCAGCTACCACTTCCGCGAGCTGGAGAAAGCCGGGCTCATCGAGGTCATCGAGTCAGTACCGCGCCGCGGGGCGGTGGAACACGTCTACCGGGGCGTCGGTCGCGTGTTCTACACCAGCGAGGAATTCAACAAGCTATCTCTGCGAGAGCGGATGATGCTCAGCCGGACCTCATTTCAGGGCCTGGTGGCGAGGACTGCTCGCGCCATCGCCTCAGGCACCTTCGACAAACGCACGAACCGGCAGTTGACTTGGCGAGCTATGCACCTGGACGAGCAGGGCTGGCAGGAGTTGACCGATTACCTGGACGAGGCTTTCGCCAAGGCCGAAGCGATCAGGGAAGCCGCTGCCGAGCGCATCCGGCAGGGCGATGGCGAAGCCATTCCCGCGACGGTGGCTTTCTCGGCTACGAGTCGCCACCATTGCCGCCGCTCGACTGAGGGGCGGGAGCGCCCCCGCTGTGGGATGACGAGTAGAGCCGCGTACCCGGCAAGCATTAGTTGAGGTCTAGCAACACCTTGTAGACCACATTGTTGATCCGATGCCAAGCAGCTTGAAGCCCGTCACCGGTTTCAAAATCAGAATCAGACAATTCGCATTCGAAAGCCTCTTTGTCGAAACCGGCATGAATGAGCGTTGCTTGGAGGAAGCTAGCCCAATCTCCCAGCGCGATCCGCGCATCTGAAGGACGCCTTGACCTGAGCTGCGTTTGGAAGTCCTGGCGCTTTTCCTCCTCCTCATGGTCCCGGAACTCACCGATGCGGTTGCTCGCCTCCTCTCCCTTTTGTCGGCCGAGCTGTTGAAGAGCGAGCCTCAAGTAGGCCTTTGACGACTCGTCTTTCTGAATGCGCAGAGCCTCGCGTGCCTCATCTCGCTGATCCACCGGTGCCCGCAATGCAGCGATAGCCGCCCAGAGAGAGGGAACAACCCAGAACGCCACCACGGCTCCGAGCCCGCCCACCAGAACCTGGCCCATCAGCGGCAGGTCGCTCACGGCGTTTCCCAGAGGCAATCCGGTTCCACCGGCGGCAAACACCTGAAACACCAAAAGGGGACTCCTGAGATCGTCGTACTGGCGAGCCGCAGAAACGACGCCGCGATCCCAGGAGCTTTGTTCGAGGGAGTCTTTAGCGACAGCTCGCTCGGTGCGCCTCCACAGAACAGGCCCCAGCGCAAAGTGTTCGAGATCCGACATGCGGGGCGGAGATTATCCCACCCTGCGTCAAGGGGATAACCCCCACTGACAGCACTAGCGTGGATTCCAGAAGCGGCCTGAGTGGGGGCTGAAGAGGTCCCGGAGGAGCCTCCCCAATTTGCGACGGAGGGACCTCTTCAGGCCCCTACAAGCGCTCGCGAATGATGCGGTTGACGTCGCCGCCGTCAGCGCGGCCCTTCGTCTCTCGCATCACAGCGCCGACGATTGCGCCGATCGCCTTCTCGTTGCCTTTGCGGATCTTCTCGACGGCGTCTCCGTTTTCGGCCATCGCCTTCTCGACTATCCCCTCCAGCTCCCCGGAGTCGGACATCTGAGCCAGGCCCTTGCGCTCGACGATGGCCTCGGGGTCTCCCCCCTCGCGGGTCAGGATCTGAAGGACGTCGCGCCCGCTGGCGTGGGAGATCTTCTTCGCGCTGACCATTTCGATCACGGCGTTAAAATCGGCGGCGCCGATCGGTCGATCGATGAACTCGACGCCGTCGGCGAAGCGCCGATGGGCGGGCATCACCTCGCCGGTCAGCCAGTTCGCGAGGACGCGCGCTTCCAGGCTGTCCGCGTGCTCGCAGCTTTCGTCGAAGAAATCGGCGAATTCGACGTCGCGTGCGAGGAGTGCGGCGGTGTCGGGATCGAGCCCAAGGCCTTCGTAGCGCTCGATCCGCGCGGCGGGCAGCTCCGGCAGCGCCTCCCGCGCCTCGCGCAGCATCTCCTCGGTCGGCGCCAGCGGCACCAGGTCGGGCTCGGGGAAGTAGCGATAGTCGTGTGCTTCCTCCTTCGAGCGCAGCGAGGTCAGGGTGCCACTGGAAGGGTCGAAGTGAAGGGTCTCCTGTTCGACCGTCCCCCCCGCTTCGACCAGCTCGCGCTGCCGGGCCAGCTCGGCTTCGATCCCGCGCTGGAGGAAGCGGAAGCTGTTCATGTTCTTCAGCTCGGTCTTCGTCCCGAGCCGCTCGCTGCCGGCGGGTCGCACGGAGACGTTGGCGTCGACCCGCAGGCTCCCCTCCTCCATGTTGACGTCGGAGACCTCGAGCTGGCGCACCGTCTCGCGCAGGAGGCGCGCCCACTCGGCCGCTTCGGCGGCGTCACGCAGGTCGGGCTCGGTGACGATCTCGACCAGCGGGGTTCCGGCGCGGTTGAAGTCGACGAGCGAGGCGGCCGAGCCGTGGATCCGACCCGATTCACCGACGTGGATCGTCTTCGCCGCGTCCTCCTCGAGGTGCGCGCGATGGATGCGGACGTCGCCGAGCCGGCCGGGGCCGCAGATCGGGATGTCGTACTGACTGATCTGGTAGGCCTTCGGGCTGTCGGGATAGAAGTAGTTCTTGCGGTGGAAGATCGAGCGCGGGGCGATCTCGCAGTTCAGCGCCGAGCCGATCTGCAGCGCGTAGCGGATCGCCTGCTCGTTCGGCACCGGCAGCACCCCGGGGTGGGCAAGGCAGACCGGGCAGGTGTGGACGTTCGGCTCGTCGCCGAAGGAGAGCTCGCAGCCGCAGAACATCTTGGTCTTGGTCGCCAGCTGGACGTGGATCTCCAGCCCGATAACCGCTTCGAGATCAGGCATTGGCGTCTCCCGGTTTGGCGTCGAAGCCGATCCCCTGCTCGAGCGCGTAGGCGGCGTCGAGCAGGCGCTGCTCGGCGAAGGCCGGAGCGGCGATCTGGAAGCCGACCGGCAGCCGCGGGCCGCCGCCCTCGGGCTCGGCGAGGCCGGCGGGGATCGAGATCGCCGGGATGCCGGCGAGGCTCATCGGCACCGTGAAGAAGTCGTTGAGGTACATCGCCAGGGGATCAGCCGTCTTCTCCCCCAGCTTGAAGGCAACCGAGGGCGCCGTCGGGGTGACGACGAAGTCGACGCCGGCGAAGGCGGTGCTGAAGTCTTCGGCGATGCGGGTGCGGACTTTCTGCGCCTGGCCGTAGTAGGCCTCGTAGTAGCCCGAGGAGAGCGCGTAGGTGCCGAGCATGATCCGCCGCTTCACCTCGTCGCCGAAGCCCTCCGAGCGGGTCGTCTCGTACATCTCGATCAGGTCGCCGTCGCCGCCGGCGCGCATCCCGTAGCGGACGCCGTCGTAGCGAGCGAGGTTGGAGGAGGCCTCGGCCGGAGCGAGCACGTAGTAGGCGGAGATGCCGTGCTCGGCGCTCGGCAGCGCCACCTCGGCGATCTCGCCGCCGAGGTCCTCGATCTTGCGCAGCGTCGCCTCGAAGACATCGCGGACGCCGCTGTCGAACTCGTCGCGCGCCAGCTCGGCCGGCACGCCGAAGCGCAGCCCGCTCAGGTCCTCGCGGCTCGGCAGCGAGACGCCGCCCTCGATCCCGACCGAGGTCGAGTCGCAGGGGTCGCGACCCTGCAGCAGTCCCAGCAGCAAAGCCGCGTCTTTGACCGTGCGGGTCAGCGGCCCGCATTGGTCGAGCGAGGAGGCGAAGGCGATCATCCCGTAGCGGGAGATCGAGCCGTAGGTCGGCTTCAGGCCGACGATCCCGCAGAAGGCGGCCGGCTGGCGGATCGAGCCGCCGGTGTCGGTGCCGATCGCCCAGGGCGCCAGGCCGCCGGCGACGACGGCCGCCGAGCCGCCCGAGGAGCCGCCCGGCACCCGCTCGCGGTCCCACGGGTTGAGCACCGGCCCGTAGGCGGAGTTCTCGTTCGAGGAGCCCATCGCGAACTCGTCCATGTTGGTCTTGCCGAGCACCGGCGCACCCGCCTCGAGCAGCTTGCGGACCGCGGTCGAGGTGTAGGGCGGGCGGTAGCCCTCGAGGATGCGGGAACCGGCGGTGGTCGGCACCCCCTCGATGCAGAAGATGTCCTTGACCGCGATCGGGGGGACCTTGGGCGGCGACTCGAGCTTGCCGTAGAGGATCTCCGACGGATGGAAGGACCCGGGCTTCTCCCTGGAGCGCCAGAGATAGGCGTTCAGCTCGTCCCCGGCGGCCGCTTCCTGCCAGGCAGCCACGCACTCCTTCGGGGAGAGGTCGCCCGCGGCCATCGCTTCCCGGGCCTCCAAGGCCGTGAGGTCGAGCAGCTCGGACATCTACTCGGCCTGCGGGGACGGCACCCGGAAGGCGCCTTCCTGGGGTTCGGGAGCCGAACGGAGCGCTTTGTCGAGGGGCAGGCTCGGCCGCGGCTCGTCGGCCCGCAGCACGTTCTCCAGCGCCACCACGTGCGAGGTCGGCTCGACCCCCTCGAGGTCGAGGTTGCCGATCCGGTCGACGTGGTCGAGGATCCCCGACAGCTCCTCCACCATCCGCTCGACCTCCTCCTCGGAGAGGCGGAGCCGGGCGAGCTTCGCCACGTGCAGCACTTGATCCCGCTCGATCATCGGCGGGATTCTAGGTGCGTGTGGAAACTGGCTGCCTGGCCAGTTAGAGTGCCGCCAATGCAGGGACCGCGCGCCGAGAGATTCGTCGTCTTCAACCTGCGCCTGCTGGCGGTCACCTTCGCCGTCGTCGGTCTCCTCTTCCTCCTCGTCCCGAGCGGCGTCCTCGACGTCATCTCCGACGCCGGCGAATGGTTCGGCAACGACCACCGCGCCCCCCACACGCAGCAGTACCTGTGGCTGGCACTGGCCTTCGCCTACATGGTGGTGATCACCGGCATCTGCCTCGTCGCCCAGGCCGACGTCGTTCGCTACCGGCCGCTGTTGCTCGTCCTCGCCGCCGGCAAGGCCGCCTCCTCGCTCGGCTCGCTCGCCTTCTTCCTGATCCAGGAAGAGGTCTTCATCTACCTCCTGAACTTCCTGGTCGACGGCTTCCTGGCCCTGCTGGCGCTCTGGCTCTGGATGCTGGTGGGACGGGTCGGTCGTCCACTCGAACCCGGTTGACGGCGCGCGCCAGGGCTCTCGGCCGCTGAGCAACGCACCCTGAGCGCGATCTGCGCGACGATGGCGCCCGGCATCGACGGGCTGCCGGCGGCCGAGCGCGACGTCGACGTCTCCGGACCGGTCGCCCAGTTCCTGCGCTCGCTCTCGCCGCGGGTGCTGCTGCGGATGCGCCTCGGGCTGCGCGCCTTCGAGTGGCTGCCGTTCCCCTGGCGCTTCAGCCGGCTCGACCAGGAGTCGGCGGAGGACTTCCTGCGCCGGCTCGACTCCTCCCGCTTTCCCCTCCACCACGAGCTGCTGCTGTTGGCGAAGCTCTTCGCCACCCTCGGCTACGCGGTGGCGCCCGAGGTGGAAGAGCGAATCGGCGTCGAGATCGGCTGCGCCACCGCCGACGGCTCGCTGCCGGAGCCGGCGGGGTCGCTCGGCGACACCGGGGCGCGGGGCGAGGGTGAGGAATGCGAGGTCGCGATCGTCGGCTCGGGGGCCGGCGGAGCGGTCGCCGCGGCGCTGCTGGCCGAAGCCGGGGTCGACGTCCTCGTGCTCGAGGCGGGCGACCACTACAACCGCGACAACTACCCCGCCGGCCGCCTCGAGGCGATCGCGAAGATGTACCGCGAAGCCGGCCTGACGATCGCCGACGGCAGCCCGCCGATCCCGATCCCGGTCGCGAAAGCGGTCGGCGGGACCACCGTGATCAACTCGGGCACCTGCTTCCGCGCCCCCGACGGGGTCCTCGAGAACTGGCGGACCGAGTTCGGGATTCCCTGGGCGCGCGAGCTCGACGCCGATTTCGCCGAGGCCGAGGAATTCCTCCGCGTCACCCAGCTCGACCCCGAGCGGATGGGGCGCAACGGGCAACTGGCGATGGAAGGCGCGGAAGCACTCGGCGTCAGCGCCGCCCCGATCTACCGCAACGCCGGCAACTGCGTCCAGTGCAGCTCCTGCCCCTTCGGCTGCGAGATCGACGCCAAGCGGGGGATGCACGTCAGCTACCTGCCGCGAGCGGTGGCCGCCGGGGCGCGGGTGCGCTCGGGGGTCGAAGCGCAGCGGGTCCTGGTCGAGGACGGGCGCGCGGTCGGCCTCGCCTGCTCAGCCCGCGACGAGAGCGGCCGCCTGCGCCCCTTCACGGTCCGCGCGCGGCGGGCGGTGATCGCCGCCGGCGGCGCCTTCGGCACTCCGGAGCTGCTGCTCCGCTCCGGCCTCGGTGGCTCCGGGGTCGGCCGCAACCTCCACATCCACCCCGCCTGCTGGGTCGGCGGTCGCTACGAGGAGGAGGTGCGCGGCTGGGAGGGCGTGATGCAGAGCTTCTACGTCGACGAGTGGGAGGCCGAGCAGCGGGTGCTGCTGGAGGCGACCTTCACCCCGCTCGCCTTCGGCGGCGCCTGGCTGGTCGGCACCGGCGCCGAGCACCAGCGCTCGATGCTCGACTTCGGCCACGTCGGCTCGATCGGCGTCCACCTCTGCGACCGCTCCAAGGGTCGGGTGGGGCTGGCCAACGAAGGGGCGCTGCGGGCCAGCTACAAGCTGACCGCCGACGACGCCCGCCAGATCGTCTTCGG